>SXOA01000155.1 GCA_005778405.1 Planctomycetaceae bacterium | reverse complement strand
GGCATCATGAACCTCATGCTGGCCACCGTCACCGAGCGGACGCGGGAAATCGGCATCCGCCGCGCCCTGGGGGCGACTCAAAAACACATCGTGCTGCAGTTCCTGGTAGAGACCGTCTCGCTGTCGGTCGTCGGCGGGTTGTTCGGCATCGTGGCCGGCGTCCTTTCGCCGGTGATTTTTGTCTGGCTGCGCGATCTGGTGCTGAATAACAATGAGCAAATCCGCGACGCCCTTCCCGATGTTGCCAAGACGCTCAAGCCGGTGATCGTGATGATGTCGATCCCACTCTCATTCGGCATCTCGGTCCTCGTCGGCGTCGTCTTCGGCATTTACCCCGCCATCCGCGCGGCGAAGATGGACCCGATTGAAGCGCTGAGGCATGAGTAAGGTTACAAGCTCTTCAGATACTTCACCGCGTCCGCAATCTCGCTCACGGCGTTCTCGCTCTGTCGCCGCTCGATGGTGATGAAGCCGCGGTAGTGCTGTTCTTCCAGGAGGCCCAGCAGCTCGGGGAATTCCGCCAGCCCGCGGCCGAGCTGCACTTCAATGCCCCGGCCGTGGGCCAGGTCGCGGGTGCCGTCGGTGGCGTGGACGTGCAGCACGTGCTGGGCGAGGGCCTTGGCAGCTTCCGGCGGAGAGTGGCCGTTGATAATCAGGCTGGCGGGGTTCAGGTCCACACCGAGGGACGCGGGGGGGAGTGCGGCAATCAGCGCGGCCAGCTCCTCGCCGCTTTCGGTGCCGGTCTCGGCGGCGAGCGTGGCCCCGACCCGCTGGCCGTAGCGGCCGATGTCGGTGAGAGCTTCCACCATGATGGTCCAGGCCGGCGTTCCCTTTTCCGGCACGCGGCCGATGTGGTTGACCACCACATTGGTACCTAGTTCATAAGCCATCTTCAGGGCCTGCTCCGTGGCGGCTACGCGCCGCTCCAGATCGTCCTGCACCTGGTAGCCCCGGCGGGTGCGGTAAGTCACCGCGCTAACCCGCAAATTCAGATCCTCCAGCATCTTCCGCACTTGCCGCACCCCCGTGCGGGAAAGTTCGTCCGCTTTTACTTCGCTTCGGCCGTCTAATTCCACCGCTTCGGCCCCCATGCGCGCCGCTGTAAGCAACCCTTGTTTTAGCGGCAGGCGCAGGCTGGCCAGTTGCACTCCGACCCGAATTTGCAGCACGCTTGAGTCTCCCTAGCTATGTCTTTCGTTCCCTTCATTCTAGTACTGCTGGCCGCCGCTCCCCAGGGCGCGACAGCGGAAGCGAAGCCGGTTGCCGGCTCCGTCGTCTATGAGTGCGACTTTGGCGCCACGGTCGACCGCAACTACGACGGTTGGCCCGATGGCTGGACTCGCCGGCATGGACCGGGCTTTCATGACTTCCTGAAGATCGGCATTGCCGAGGACAAACAGGACTCCGCTCGCGGGAGAGCCTTGGTTTTCGCGATGAACGGCGGGTCGGCGGAAATCGCAAGTCCCAAGATTGCCATCACTCCCAGCTTCAGCTACGTGCTGGAAGGGGAATGTCGCCTGACGGATCTGATGCATGACGACGCCCGCATCTCGCTGGCGTTTCTGAATGCCAAGGGTGAGCCCTTGCAGTCGCAGAGCACTTCTCTCAGTAGTCGGGAATCAAGCGGCGAATGGCGGAGTTTTCGCCTCGGCCCCTTCATCCCCAATCAGCTCTCCACGGCCGCCAGTATTGCGTTGCAAGTCGCTCCGCGCGGGATGCGGCAGGATCTGCGGGGCCAGGCCACCTTTCGCCAGCTTCGCTTGCAGCGCTTGCCGCGGATGACCGTGAAAACCAAAAGCCCACTGAACATCTTCACTGCCAAGGACGAAGTCGAAGTGCAGTGCGAGATCGCTGGCATCCCCCACTCCCAAACCACGCTTCGCTTCGAACTCCACGACCACGACGGCCGCAGCCTCGCCACTCATTCCCAGCAACTCACCACGGGGCAGGACGCTGTCGCCCGCGCCGCTTGGCAGCCGCCGCTGCCGGGCTTTGGCCTCTACCAGGTGCAAGTTTGCTGGCAAGGACAGGAGACGGAGAAGATCGAGCGCGTCACCAACATTGCCGTCCTTCGCCCCGCGCTGTTGCGGAAAACGGGTGAGTTCGGGTGGACGCTTCCTGCCGGCGAAAAGCCGTTGGAAAACGGACCCATGGCGGCCCTGCTGGCCCAGGCCGGTGTCCATTGGGCCAAATACCCGGTCACGTTTACTGCCGCCGATGCCGGCGCGGCGGATCGCATCGCCTTGTTCGCGGAGAAGCTCAGTCTGCAAGGGATCGAAATGGTCGGCGTCCTTGATCATCCGCCAGCCCGAGGTGCCGAGCCCATCGCCATCGTCCTGGGGGATGCCGATGCTTGGAAACCCTGGGTCGACCCCATCCTGACGCGGCTCTCGCTCAAGGTCCGCTGGTGGCAGCTGGGCAGCGACCAGGACACCAGCCTTGTCGGCGATCCGAGGCTGGCGGAGAAAATGCAGGAGGTAAAAACGCATTTGGAAAGATTTGGACAACAAGTGAAGCTCGGCGCAAGCTGGCATTATCTCAGCCCGCCTCCGGCAAGCGAAGTTCCGCTGGCAATGCAGAGCTACACCAGCGACCCGCAGCTTACGCCGCCGGAGCTCACGGCCTATTTGTCGCGGACGGCCAGTCCCAACAAGTCCCCAGTGCCGCAGCGCTGGGTTTCGCTGGACCCTCTTTCCAAGTCGCAGTACTCCTTGAACACGCGAGCTCATGACCTGGCCGCGCGAATGCTTGCCGCCAAGGTCGCTGGTGCCGATGGGATCTTCCTTTCCCGTCCCTTCAGCTCCGAAACGGGCCTGATGCAGGACGACGGCACTCCCGGCAAGCTTTTCCTCCCGTGGCGCACGACCGCTGCCGCCATTACTGGCTCTGAGTATCTCGGTCAGTTGCCGCTGCCCGGCGGCAGCATGAATTACCTCTTCGCTCGCGACGGCCAGGCCGTCATGGCGGTTTGGAACGACAAGCCGACCGTGGAAACAATGTACTTCGGAGAAGAGCTGCGGCAGATTGACCTGTGGGGGCGCGAGACCACGCCGCCGACGGCTGCCGAGGCAAGCCATCCCCAGCAGCGTCTCAGTGTTAGCACGCTACCTACGTTCGTCACGGGGCTGAATGAAAACATCGCCCGTTTCAAGTTGGCCGCGCAGTTCGAAGGCTCGCACGTCGACAGCATCTTCACCCGCGAGCAAACGCTGTACTTACGCCTCAAGAACTTCTTCCCGCAAGGCATCAGCGGCGAAGTGAGTCTGGCCGCTCCCGCCGGCTGGAAGCGGGACACTCAAGGAACGCACTTTCGGCTGGCACCAGGAGAGGAAGTCCGGCTTCCCATTTCCATCCAACTGATGGCCGAGGCCAGCAGCGGCTCTCAGCCGTTGCGACTTGACTTCAGCCTGTCCGCGGATCGCAATTACCGGTTCGACGTTCATCGCACGTTGCAACTGGGACTGGCCGACGTAGCTCTGGAAATGACTTCGCGCCTGCGGGAAGACGGCCTGCTGGAGGTGACGCAGCAACTGACAAACCTCACTAACAAGCCGCTGAGCTTTCAGTGCGTCCTTTTCGTGCCGGAGCGGCGGCGTGAGACTCGCCAGCTTCTCGCCTCGCCGAATGTCCAGACTCCGCTTCTGTTCCTGCTCGAAGACGGCGAGTCCCTGCTGGGCCAGAAGCTCATCCTCAGCGCCGAAGAGCTTGGCGGTGGCCGAGTGCTGAACAATTCGTTCACGGCGGAGAGATAACCTAGCCCGCACTTCTCACCGGCTACGCCCCGTAGGGCACGACCCGTTTCTTCGTCGGGTCCGCTAGATCCTTGGCCTGCGCCAAGCGGTCGCACTCCCGCACCAGATTTCTAGCCTGCTCGCCCAGAGCGCGCAGCTCCGCCACGGTGGCAATGGCCTTCGGCTCGACAGTCTTTCCATCGGAATTGACGAGGGTAATGCGAATGGTCATGGAGCTTTCCCTGGGAGAACTTGGTGGTGCTAGAGAAGCGGCGGCAATGGATGCTAGATCCGTTTCTCCACTTTTACCACGAGCTGATTATTTACTCGCCGGACCCCGGTGATTCCCGTGGCGGCTTGCTCGGCGGCTTTCCGCTGGTGCGGATGCTGGACTGTTCCTGACAACGTCACCTCTCCCTTGTTGCACGAAACCGTCACTTTGCAAGGGTTGTTAATGCCGCGGCTGGCCAGTTTGTTGGCAATTTGCAAGTTGATTTTAGTGTCTTCCTTGGAACCCATGGTCGCAGTCCTATTCGTAAGTGGACTCTGCGGTGTCTATTCTGCGCGCGTGGCGAGCAGGCTTTCGCAAAGAGGCCAGCAGTAACTGGCCTGCCGAGAGTGAGGCCAAATGGTGGCCTGCCAGGCAGGGAGACGAAAGAGGAGAGCGAATGCAAAGAACACGCGTCAGACCGCAAGGGCTGTCTTGCCGTAGGTAATCCTAACAGCAAGAGGCGCTACGGATAGTGTTAAAGTGCGGTTTTCCTCGAAATAAAGTGAACTGTCCGCGAGACACTTATTACGATTGGACCTACCGGCTGCTCATTTCATGCACCATGTCGACCAGCGCGATGGCGCTTTCCACCGGGGTTTGCTGCACGACGCCGTGGCCTAAGTTGAAGATGTGGCCGGGACGATTATCGGCTTGCCTTAAGACTTCTTTCGCACGGCGGCGGATTTCAGCCTGCTCGGCTAGAAGCACCAGCGGGTCGAGATTGCCTTGCACGGCCTTGTCGTGGCCGACCGTTTTCCAGGCATCGTCGAGCCGCACGCGCCAGTCGATGCCAATGACCGCGCCGCCGGCTTCGGAGAGGAGCGGCAAAAGGGCCGGGTTGCCGGTAGCAAAGTTGATGACCGGCACGCCGGGAGTGATGCCCTTGATGATCTCCGCCACATGCGGCAAAACATAGCGACGATAGTCATCAGGCCCCAGGCAACCGACCCACGAGTCAAAAAGCTGCACGCACTGGGCACCAGCCGCAATCTGGGCGTTGAGGTACCGCGTGATCGCCCGCACGAACCGCTCCATCAATGTTCGCCACGCTCCCTCATCCCGGTACATCAGCGTCTTCGTATGGAGATAATTGCGGCTGCTGCCTCCTTCGATTGTGTAGCTGGCGAGCGTGAATGGTGCCCCCGCAAAGCCGATGAGGGGAATCTCCGCCGGCAAATCGGCCCGCGTCTGGCGGACGGTCTCGTAAACGAAATCCAGCGAGTGGATGTCGTCCAGTTCTAAAACTCGGTCCACATCAGCCGGCGCGCGAACGGGGTTATAAATGACCGGCCCTTCCCCCTTCGAGAATTCCAGCTCCATCCCCATCGGCTCCAGGATGGGCAACAGGTCCGAGAAGATGATCGCGGCATCCACTCCCAGCCGTTTCACCGCGGTGCACATGATCTCGCTGCACAGTTGCGGGTTCTTACAGAGTTCCAGGAAAGTTGTCTGCCCGCGGACCTGGCGATATTCCTCCATGTACCGCCCCGCCTGCCTCATCAGCCAGACAGGCGTGACACTCGTCGGTTCGCGGCGGCAAGCTTTCATGAACGGACTGTTGTACCACGGCGCGTTTTTATCGAGCGGATCGCTGGCAGGGCCGGAGAGAGTAATGGTCGTCCACCGCTTCCGCGCCAGAATCTCGCCGCTCTTCTGGGCTGCCGCCATCACCAACGGACCCATCTTGGGGTGCTCGGGCTCGATGTCCACTTCGATTTCGCTGTCGCGGAGCATTTCACTCGTCGTCGGACCGACCGACGCAATGACCGTTCGCCTCAGACCGTTGCGGAGCTTTTCCACGAGGGCCAGTTTCTCCGCCGCGCGGAACAAGTTGACCACCTGATGGGCCGAGGTGACTATCAGCACGTCCCGCTCACCTGCAGACAACGCGCGGACGTTATCCTCTAACGGTCCCGTATCGAGCGGCAGATCCCACTGATAAATCCGCACTGCATGAACCCGTGCTCCGCGAGCCTCCAACCCGGCAACCAGGCTCCGATTGGTGATACCGTATTCCTGCACCCCCACATTCTGATTCGCAATGGGTATGCCGCCGTCGATCGTCGCCAAAAGTTCCCGCCACGTATTCGGCTCGGGGACGCGATGCGTGGGTGTGAGTCCGACTTCCCGCATCGCCGCCAGCGGCTTGGGCCCGCGGACAATCGTCACCATGTCCCGGAGCGAATTGAGGAACCGCTCCCGGTCCACATGCTTTTCGACGGTCGCTAGCAGATGCTTAAACCCAACCCCTGTCAGGAAAATCATCACGTCGATGCCGCCGGTGATTGCGTGATGGGCAAAATCAATCGCCTCGCGGCTTTCGGCCAGCGGCACTTCCCGCATGCTGGGACTGACGTGCGGCACGCCCCCGAAGCGGGTAATCATGCGGCCCATCTCCTCGGCATTGCGGCTTTCGAGAGACGCCACCCGTAGACCGGCGAAATTAGGGCTGTCGGTGCTCATCCGCTTCATGCTACCGGCGGGGCCTAACGGGTAACAGGGCGGAAAGAAGTCGGAAGAATTTGAACAGAAGGAAACGAAGCCAACGAAGAGTTCAGTGCAATGCTTCCTTCTCCCCTTCTCTCTGTCTCTCCATCGCTCTTTGCCTTTCTTCGTTCCCTTCGTTTCCTTCTGTTCAAAACTCTTCAATTGCTTTTTCGATGGGCGCAAAATCTAGGCCGGCTGCGGTCACACCCCGTTGGTGACCGCTGCCGGCCTTTCTCGCTGTGGTCCGGAAGAAAGTTTGGCGCGAGCCAGGCGGGCCTTCCAAAGATGGCTGCGCCGGCTTCGCCTGGCCTACTTACTTCTTCTTGGAGGCCTTCTTCGTGGACTTCTTAGCGGCCTTCTTTGCGGTCTTCTTCGCAGCTGCCATGGAAATGGCTCCTTGCTTATGGGCGTCCGATTCTCCAAAACGACACAACTCGGGACGCATCTTCGAGAAGTATCGCGTTCAATCCATTGTACTTGCGAAGAACTTTCGCAAGTCATCTCACTTGCAACTAGCGAGTGAGTTTCCTTAATTCCTGTTCGAGTCTCACTCGCATCACTGCTTGTGCTATCTCGATTCACCAATTGAATCAGGAAGTGGCCTGTTTCGTCAAGTGGAAAAGTCGAACCTGCAGCAAAGTTTTTTCTCGGAGGAGGCGGACGCCGAATTGTTCGTGGACGCTCTGCGATTGTCCTCGCGCCGCTGCGAAACACGTTGTCACCTGCTAGGATGGAAGAAGTGAGAGCGTTAATAGTCACTTATATTTTATGACTAAATACGTACTACATTGCCACAAGGACAATTACTATGATGTCACAGCTGATTACTCGACGGCAGTCGCTGGCCTACGCAGCCGGACTCGCAGGTTCACTCGCCCTCTCGTCATCGGCCCTGGCTGCCGACGAACAACCTATCGGCTTGGGCTTCAGTCTGTATGGCATGAAGTCGCTGCCGCCGACCCAGGCGCTCCAGACTTGCCGCGAAATTGGTTACGACTGCGTCGAGCTGCCGCTGATGCCCGGCTGGCCCGGCGACCCGGAAACACTCGGCATTTCTGCCCGAAAAGAGCTGAAAGCTGCTCTGGACAAAAGCGGCTTGCGGCTCTCGTCCCTGATGGAAAACTTGTTGCTGCTGGGCGAGGACAAAACTCACGCCGCCAACTTACAGCGGCTGAAACTGGCGGCCGACCTCGCGCACGAGCTCGTTCCCGATAAGCCGCCGCTCATCGAGACGGTCCTCGGCGGCAGGCCGACGGAGTGGGACAAAGTGAAGGACAAAATGGCCGAGCGGCTGCGGGACTGGGCCAAGGTTGCGGAGGAAAAAAAGGTCACACTCGTCTTCAAAGCGCACGTCGGCAATGCGCTCCACACGCCGGGCGACGCGGCCTGGCTCATCGAACAAATCGGCAGCAGGTTCGTGCGGCTTGCGTACGATTACAGCCACTTCGGACTGCAAAAAATTTCTTTGGAAAGTTCGTTGGAAACTCTGCTGCCGCACACGGTTTTCATTCACCTGAAGGATGCCGAGGGAGATGCCGCGAAGTTTCAGTTCCTGCTGCCGGCGGAAAAAGAGAACCGCTATGCCGAGTACTTCCGTCTCCTGGCCGCGAACAAGTATCGCGGCGACGTCGTCGTCGAGGTCAGCGGCCAGATTCATTCGAAGCCTGGCTATGATCCGGTTGCCGCGGCGAAGAAATGCTACGAGCCGCTGGCGGCCGCGATGAGAGAGGCGGGGGTGAGGCGAGGATGAGGGGATAAAGGGATGATGGGATGAGGAGCGAGAGAGGCAAGTCCGTTAGAATAAGTCGCGGTCCTACACTCACCATTCACCACTCCACCCACCATGCTCCCCAAAATCCTCATGCCCCTGGGCGACGCTACCGAGGCCCTCGACACGTTCTATCCCTTCTTCCGCTTGCAGGAGGAAGGCTATGAAGTGGTCGTCGCCGGCCCCGAAGCCCGGCTGTACCACACGGTGCTCCACGAGATTCCGCCGGACAGCAACATTCCCTGGGACATTACCCAGGAGCGGCCCGGCTATTTCATCCGGGCGACGGCGGCGTTTCGAGATGTAAAATCGGCCGACTATGCCGGGATGTTCATCTCCGGAGGACGGGCACCGGAGTACATCCGTTATGACCAGGATCTGCTCCGGATCACCCGCGAAATGGCCGCTGCCGGCAAGCCCATCGCCAGCGTCTGCCACGGCGTGGAAATCCTGACGGCGGCGGGCATTATCCAAGGCAAGAGGGTGACCACCGTCGCCAAATGCAAGCTCGACGTGGAGCAAGGGGGAGGAACCTACGTCAACCAGGAAGTCGTCATCGACGGCCGCCTCATCTCCGCCCGCACCTGGCACGACAACGCCCCGCTCATGCGCGAATTCCTGCGGCTGCTGAAAGCCGGGGACTAGGGGCTAGGGGTTATAGGGGCTGGGGAAATCAAGTAACTCGGTACTCAGTGCCGGCTACCTCGATTATTCTAGAACTCAAAGCTCTTTCCCCACATTCCTTCTTCCCCAGCCCCCAACCCCTAATCCCTAGCCCCCTCCGTCATGCTCCTCTCCGCCGTCATTCCCGTCTTCAACGAAGAGGAGAGCCTCCCCGCGCTCCATGCGGAAATGGTGGCGGTGGCGGTTGCAGGCGGCTTCGACCTGGAGATCATCTTTATCGACGACGGCAGCAAGGACAGTTCGTGGCAGACCATTGAGCGGCTGGCGAAGGAAGACTCCCGCGTTCGCGGCATCCGCTTCCGGCGAAATTTTGGCAAGGCGGCGGCGCTCTCGGCCGGTTTTGAGGAGGCCCGCGGTGAGTTCGTGTTCACGCTCGACGCCGACTTGCAAGACGACCCGCAGGAAATCCCCCGCTTCCTCGAAGCGATGAAGGAACAAGGCCTCGATGTCGTCAGCGGTTGGAAGAAGAAACGGCTCGACCCGTGGCACAAGGTCGGACCCTCCCGCGTCTTCAACTGGCTGGTCGGCGTCCTCACCGGAGTCCGCCTGCACGACCACAACTGCGGCTTCAAGTGCTATCGCCGCGAGGTGCTCGGCGAAGTCCGCATCTATGGCGACCTGCACCGCTTCGTCCCCGTCCTGGCTGCCGCCCGCGGCTGGCAGGTGGGCGAAATCGTGGTCAACCACCGTCCCCGCAAATTTGGCTACAGCAAGTACGGCGTCGGCCGAATCATCCGTGGCTTCCTCGATCTGCTCACGGTCTACTTCCTCACCGGCTTCAACCAGCGGCCGCAGCATTTGCTGGGCACGCTGGGCATCGTGTCCTTCACGCTCGGCCTCATCGGCCTCATTTATCTGGCCGGTTACTGGGTCGTCGACAAAGCCATGCCGGACTGGAAGCTCGAAGATCTGCATAACCGTCCCGCCATGCTGTACTCGATGGGGGCCCTGCTGCTCGGAGCCCAATTCATCTCGATGGGCTTCCTGGCGGAGCTGCTTACGTCCTATCTGGGGCGCGATGTGAAGACCTACTCGGTGAAAGCCCGCGTGGGAGCGTCTCCGGCAGCGAAGGATGCCCCATGAAAGAGTCGCCGGAGACTTCGGCTGCGCTCCGCTGGGCCGTCTATGCGCTGCTCATCGCGCTGGCCGCGGGAAGCATGACCGGCCGCGTGCTCCGCGTGACCAACGGCAATCATAAGAATCCCTCGCCGTTTCTCTCCGCCAACGACCGCAGCCGTTGGTGCACCATCCGGGCACTGGTCGACCACGGCACGTACGCGATCGACGACATCATCTTCGACGCCGAAGGGAACCGGATTCAGAACTGGCACACCATCGACCTCGTGAAGCATCGGGCCGCGGACGGCAAGGAGCACTATTACTCCAGCAAGCCGACGCTTTTGCCGACGCTGCTCGCCGGGGAATATTGGCTGATCAAAAACCTGACCGGCGCGACACTGGAAACGCGGCTGTTCTACGTCGCCCGCACGATGCTGCTGGTCACGAACGTCCTGCCGCTGGTATTGGGACTATGCCTATTGGCCCGCATCGTGGAGAAGTACGGCACCACCGATGCCGGGCGAATCTTCGTGATGGCCTGCGCCTGCGGCGGCACGTTTCTGACGACCTTTTCCATCACGCTCAACAACCACACGATTGCTGCTGTAGGTGTGATTGCCACGCTGGCTGCTGCCTTGCCGATCTGGTTGGAAGGACGGAGGGAGTGGCGCTACTTTGCCCTTGCTGGTCTGGGCGCTGCGTTCACGGCGGCCAATGAACTGCCTGCGCTGGCCTTCTTTGCCGCGATTGCCCTGGGCCTTTCACTCTGCTCCTGGCAAAGGACGCTCATCGCCTTCACACCTTCCGCACTCCTTATTGCTTCTGCCGCTTTGGGGACGAACTATCTGGCGCATGGAACTTGGAAGACGCCGTATGCCCATCGGGGGGATGGACCCGTGGTGGCGACGTTTCCGATTGCCATGCCGCAGGATTTCCCAGACGCGAAGAGCCAAATCCTTTGGCGCGATGCTGTATCAAGTTTGGAATCTCAAGGCATTCGGTTCTCGCCGCAAACGACCGTGACTGCAACTCATGCATCGAATCGCTGGGTCATTTTCGACCCACAGAATCAAATGCGTTACGCAGTCAACCCTCGAAATTACTACGTCAGCCAATTGCCGAAGCCTCCTCTTGTCTTTTATCACTTCGAACTCCACGCCTGGGACAACTGGTACGAATTCGACGGTAGTTACTGGTCGTCGGGGGAACTGACTAGCGTCGATAACGGCGAGCCAAGCCAACTCGTCTATGCCGTTAACTGCCTGCTGGGACATCACGGGGTCTTCTCGCTCACGCCGATCTGGCTGCTGAGCGTGTGGGGAACGGTGCTCTGGTTGCGCTCCAGCAATCGCTCACTCGCGGGACTGGCCGTGGTGATTGCCGGCCTGACGCTCATCGTCCTGCTCTTTTATTTCACCCGCCCACAAATCGACCGCAACTACAGTGGGTTTTCCACCTGTCTGCGCTGGCTCCTGTGGCTCGTCCCCTTGTGGCTCGTCGTCCTGATCCCCGCCGCTGATTCGCTGACGGTTTCGCGCCTTGGCTTTGGCATCGCGATAGCCTTGCTAGTCGTCAGCGCCCTCTCCGCGAGCTATGGCAGCATGAACCCTTGGACCCATCCCTGGATCTTCGATTACTGGACGTACATTCACTGGATTGATTACGGTTAATCAACCCACTTCCAGCTCGATGTTCGCTGCGAAGAATCCGCCCGGTTCCAGAATTCGCAAACCCGCTGCGGCCGGATCGGGCATCGCCGCTGCGCCGGGGACGCAGGTGTATGGCTCGATGCAGATCGCCTCGCGATGGGGCGGTGTGTAGACCACGCACTCGCGGAAAGCCCGGTCAAAACGGATGGTCATCGTCCGGCCGCTCTCGGAATCCAGTACCTGCGCCGCGCACCAGTCACCGCTGAACTGCAAACCGGCAAAGCAGTTGTCGAGCGTCAGTTCGCCGAACTTCTTGCCGGCGGAAAGCTCCGTGGAATTGACCAGCGGCAACTCCCGCCCGGTCGGAATCATCTCGACCAGCTCCCACTGCGTTGTCACCGGAAGCTGCACGAGGCACTCCTGGGCGGATGAGCCCCCCAGCGGCACGCGAAAATACGGATGCGTCCCCAACCCGCAGGGCAGCGGAACGTCACAGGGATTCTCCACGCGGTAATGCATCAAGAGCCGGCTCCCCTCCAGCTCATACGTTGCGGTAATCCGAAAATCCGCCGGCCAGCGATTCTTCAGCGACGGGTCATCCTTGCTCGCCTGGAATTCTCCCACCAAGCGGCTCTCGCTTTGCGAAATCACCCGCCATGGCCGCGTATGCACAAAACCGTGGATCGCATTTCCGCGTCCGTCGTCGCTCCCCAAGTCATAGGTTTTCCCTTGCCAGGTCAAGGTTTGTCCCGGCAGCCGGCCGGGAAAAGGAAACAGCACCGGCACGCCACTGCGCGAAGGCTTGCCGTTCCCGGACAAGAAACCAGGTTCGCGCCAGAGAACCTCGACGAGCTTTTGCTCGCGCTCCACCGCAAAGCGATGGCAATTGAATCCGAGGGCCGGGGCAATTTCTGCGATCGAACCGGCAGCATCACGCAAGACAATGTTTTCTACAGCCATGCCGCCAGCTTATCCCAAGATATAGCTCTTGAGGTAGTGGTTTTCCCGGCACAGCTCGTTGTGCTGGGCCTTGACCACGTCGCCAATCGAAATGACCCCCACCAGCCGCCCGCCCTCAATGACCGGCAAGTGGCGGATGCGATGTTCGGTCATAGCTCCCATCGTATCGGCAATTTCGTCATCGGGGGTGGCAGTGACGGGGCAGCGAGTCATCCGGTCCCTTACGCTCAGAACTTCCAGCGACTGCCGCGTCAAGGCGCAGGTCCGCAGGATGTCCCGCTCGGTGACGATCCCCACCATCTCCCCTTTTTCGCACACTACCAGCGAGCCGCAGTTATAGCCGACCAGTAAATCCACCACATCGGCCAAAGAATCGTCGGGGCCGCACATGTACACAGTCCGCCCCTTATCGCCCAAAATCTCGCGTACCAACATGAGATACCCTCCGCCTAAGAATCGGCTGTGACTAGGAAAATCTCCCTCTGTTCTAAGTCCACGAACTAGATTCGTTCGCGGCACGCGGCGAACCTTTAGATTAGAGCGAGGAAACGGCCCGAGTCAACCTAATTCAACCCCCCGCACAAAAAAATCTGCTGGCTTGTGAAATCCCTCACAAGGAGTACCTCGTGCGGGTGGATGGTAGGCGCTGCAAATGAGGTGGAGTAGGCTTCCAGCCTGCCCGTTACCATCAGGAGTTTCCCTCGCATGAAATCGTCGCACTCTGTCCTCGCTCGCATTACAATTCTCGTCGTTCTGTTCGCGCTTAGCGCGAACGCAATGGGTGCCGAGCCCGGCATTGTCAGTAGCGAATTCATCTACGAGAAGGCTCCCTTCCCCGAGTGCCATGCTTCGACGATCGCCGAAACAAAGGAGGGACTCGTCGCCGCCTGGTTCGGCGGCACGGCGGAGAAGAACAAGGATGTGGGAATCTGGATCTCCCACCGCGGCCAAGCGGGCTGGAGCGAAGTGAAAGAAGTGGCCAACGGAAAGGAATCGGACACCGTTCGCTATCCGTGCTGGAACCCCGTCCTTTTTCAGATGCCCGAAGGTCCGCTCGTCCTCTTTTACAAAGTCGGGCCGAGTCCCAGTTCCTGGTGGGGAATGAGAATCGAATCCGCGGACGGCGGCAAAACGTGGAGCAAACCTACCCGCCTTCCCGACGACATCGCCGGTCCCATCAAGAACAAGCCCGAGTTGCTCTCCGATGGCCGGCTCCTGTGCGGCAGCAGCACGGAAGACAAGGGCTGGCGGGTCCACATGGAGTGGACCAAGGACGCCGGCAGGACCTGGGAGCGAACTGAGCCGCTGTGTGATGGCAAGTCCGTCTCCGCCATCCAGCCAACCATTCTGAAGCAGGGGAAGAGCCTCGTCATTCTCTGTCGCCCGCGCTCCGTGCGGACCATTTTGCGAGCCGAGTCCGCCGACGACGGCCGCACCTGGTCGCCGCTGGAGCCGACCGAGCTCCCCAGTCCCGGCTCGGGCATCGACGGCGTCACTCTGAAAAACGGCCAACACCTCCTCGTCTACAACCACACTGCCGCCGGCCGCAGTCCGCTCAACCTGGCCGCCTCCTCCGATGGCAAGACCTGGCAAGCAGCCGCTCGCCTGGAAAACGAAGCGGGCGAGTACTCGTATCCGGCGATCATCCAATCCGCCGACGGCCTCGTCCACATCACCTACACCTGGAAACGCCAGCGGGTGAAGCATGTCGTCGTCGACCCAGCGAAGCTCTCGCTCCGGCCGATCGAAAAGGGAAAGTGGCCGGAGCAATAGAGCCACGGATGAAACACGGACGGGAATGAAAGAGGGTCGCAAAAGGGGAGCTATTTTTCTGACTTCATTTCTCTGCCAGCTTCTGCCCTCTTCAGCCGGTCTCTCCTCATCCGTGTTCAACCCGTGTTTCATCCGTGGCTAACATGCGCTTTCTCTGGCCCTCCCACTGACTGGTCCTTCTTATTCCGCCGGAAGAGGTGCAGGTTCTCGGCTTCATACTGCGCTTGCTTTTAGGCCTGCTTCTGCGCTTAGCGAGCCAAGTCGCGCTGCTCCCTGGCGGCTGCGAGTTCCTCGTCAAGAATGCCGTGGAGTTTGCCCAGCTCGAAATTTCGCCGGACAAGTTCCTGATGCACCTGAAACTTCTCCGCGCGCTCCTCGGCGGTCAGGCGGATGTTGTCCGTCGGCTGTTTCCGGTGAGTGAGCAGCCAGGCGGCGACCCGCCAGTCCCGCAGTCCGGCGGCGGCAATGGCCTGTCACGCATCATCAAGGAATCGGTATCTTCTGTTTGACCGTATAGGACTCGTCAAGAACTCGCATCTCTAGCGGGTGCCCCAGGCGATCGTCCGCGAGTTGCTTCCCCAGATCTGTGGTGTACTCGGTGGTTTCCGGATCGAGTACGTCCTCATTTGCAACGATGAGAGAGACTGTGAACTTCTTACGGGATCGATGCAGGGTCGCGGTTGCACCATCTCCGCCAAACCAGCCAGCTTCTTCGAGTTTCGCCGCCAGCCAACGGGCGTCTTCTTCGGTGGCACTTCCCGAAATGTAGACTTCATCGCGCCCCACCGCGATGCGTTTTCCGTAGGAGAGCTGAAGTGCACCCTCAATTCCAAACGCAATGGCCAGAATGGGAATGACCGCGACAAAGGCGACAGGCACGGTCCACCAGGCGGATGCCAGCCGGCCCCCGGCGTGCCGATGATGATTGACGAGATGGGTTTGCAGGATTCTGAACGCGATTTGGGACATGACCACCTGAATCACCGTGTAAACCAAACTGGGAATCTCGTCTGCAAAAAGAAAGACTCCACAGACCATGAAGGACACAGTCGCGAGGAGTCCCCCCAAAACCACAGCAATAGCTTCTCGCTTCCGCCCTATACGTCCATAGTTCATCCCCATGAGAATGGAACCGGCAAAAAGCGAACCCAAGAAAGTAGCCAGCCCCACTGAAAAGGCGGAGAAGAGTCTGACCTCCACCGGCGAAGGCGATTCGCTTGAGGGAGCATCCTCTGTCGGCAGATTCGCCTGATAAGGATTGAGAGGTTCCGCGCTCATGAGGGATTAACCTGAGATCAGCGCCGCAAGGGGGGAATGCCAAACGGACCACACAGCTGCATCTTGGCAAATTCAATGCTCATTTGCCATTGGGATTGCCCAAAACCCCTTAAAGCTCTGTTCCCGCGTTTGCCATTTCTGCAGATACTCATCGTGCTTCGCGTCCTGCGGGAACGGCTGGTCGGGCGGATAGGGGTAGCTCGGCATGGCGTTGTACGGCAGTGGGTCGGTGTGAGTGCCGTAGATGGTGTTCATGTCGCAGTCTTTGTCCCAGCCGACACTGTAGAGCAGGAAGTCTCGCTTCCAACCGGCGGGGAGCGGCTTCTTCGGCGCGTGGAAGCGGACGGTCATCTCGTCGCCCGAGCCGAGCACGACCATGCAGTCGTCGGTCTCTGTGAGTAGCTCACGGACGTCGCCGTAGCGAGTGAACTTGCCCTGCATGGGGGCCCACATCGGAGCCGTGCTTACTCGCGAATAGTCATATAGTTGCGGGGCGCTCGCTTCCCGCGGCAGCTCAAGCGAAAAGCCGCGGTAATGCAGTTCCGCGGACGCGAGCTCGAGCGGCGTTTCGGAAAGTTCCACGGCCGGCTCGTTGACGGTGAAGAAGGCGTCGTCCCAGTAGATTTCGGCGGACGTGACCACGCGCACGCGGTGGTCGCCAGGGGGAAAGACGCTCGGGTCAATTTCCACTGCCATCGTCTTGGTCTTGCCGCCGGGGAAACCCATGAATCCTTGCGCGAGCTTCCAGCCGCCGTTGCCATCGGGAATCCACAGCGAAGGTAGCTTGGGATAGGCCAGATCGGTCCGCTGCGACAGATTGACGTTGATGGAGGTGTTGGTGGGATAGATCCAGCCGGTGAGGAAGAGGGTGAGATGGTTTGGTTTGCTGTCCAGCTCGGTTCGGCGCGGGTCTCCTGACCCCGCCGAAACGCTTGACCGAAGGTCTCCATCTCTGCGCGACTCCGGGAGACCTGCGGTCGGAGGTGAGGGCGGGGTCGGGAGACCCGCGCCCAACGCACGGTCCAGCTTCCCTAGATCCAGCTCCAAATAATGCTCCTCCACCAGTCCTTGCCAGATGCGCTTTTCAAAGAGCTGTGCGAATTTGCCGTCGCGCTTGGCCAATAGCGGCAGCACGTCGCGCCCGCGCTGGTCCTTGGCGGCGATTGGCGTTCGCGGCTGGCGCACGGTGTGGATTTTCTTGCTGGCGATGGTCGGCGGACCGACTTTTTCATTGGAATAGATGTCGAAGTCCGCCGGATGATCGACGGCGATGAGCTGCACCCGGTCGAAATAGCCGGCTTCCCAGAGCTCTTCGGTGATTTGCAAGTCGTAGGTGCCGCCATGTTCCTTCAACCGCTCACCGGGAATGAGCAGATGCTCCCAGGCCCGCGAAGGAGCCATCTTTCCTTCGGCCACTTGCAGGCCAATTGGCGCGGCCCACAGGCAATCGGTGAAGAACTCGAACTTCTCGCCCGTCCAGGTGTAGATGAACGGGCAAGAGCCGTGCAGCTTCTGCCGCTCGGCATATCGCTGGTTGCCGCCGCTCATGCGCGAAGCTTGCGGCACTCCGTTGGAGAACAGGAAGCGGACGAGGCTCGCTTCTTTCTCCTGCGCCAGACCAATATGCACCGGCTGGCGGCTAATGACCTGGGCGGTGTAGCGGCCGGAAAAGAAAGTCTCGACCGTGGTGCCGAGAGCCGTGTTGTTGCTACCGATAGGCTGGCCGTTGACGTGTCCGGCCAGGCGAATCCCCAGCCAATTGTTCTGGTTACCGCCGTCATTGATGTGGAGGTGCAAAGTGTCCGGTTCGACCAGCACCAGGTCCAGGTCGCCGTCGCCGTCGATGTCGCCGTAATCCATCGCGACCAGGCCACCGCTCAGCCCAGTGGGAAGCCCCAATTCCGCCGCCGCGAACTGTCCCCGCGGCAACCCCCGATAGACACTCGGCTGGCGGGAGTTCCAGACGAGCAGGTCAGTATAGCTGTCGTTGTCGTAGTCCCAGGTTTCGACACGGCTGGCGTCTTGGGCATCAACAGCAATGTCCTGGATGTGATTCACTTTCCCAGCCGCGGGCGTTTGCGTGAGGACGACGCGTGTCCCCTGCTTCCCTGCGCCAATCAAATCCCAGGAGATATTGCCGTCCAACTCCGCCACGGCCAAGGATGTGCTTCCCGCCAGCGACTTCATGCCCTTGTCAAACGGCAGCCAGCGCATCTGTCCGTGGCGCAGGTTTTCGAGATACCCCAATGGTCCAGTTTTGCCACCGGCTTCCGCACCGCACAGGAGGATGTCGTAATCGAGATCTCGGTCCCAATCGACCTGAATCATCGATGTGAAGACATTGCCTTTCGAGGGGAGCTCGGAAATCGTGCCGAAATCCATGTACTGGAACGTAGCGTTGCCGAGCGAGCGCCACAGATGCACACCGCTATCTTCCGTGGCAAACGCCAGATCCAAATCCTGGTCATGGTCGAAATCGATGGCTAAAAGAGCGGTGATCTTCTGCGGAACCTTGGGCTCTTGGAGCGTAACAATCTCCAACTTGCGGTCGATGAGGCCCGTACTGTTCAGGGAGGCAGCTTCCGCCGGCTGCACGTTGCGGACCAGCGCCAGTCCCCTCGAGCCGTAGACGATAAGATCGGGAAATGCCATCTCGAACTGAAGCGACGCTTTGAAGTCCCCGGGGAGAGTGGCGTCCTCTTTTTTGTCTTGCCCAGGAGGGAGCCTGGCGATATCCCGATCCAGGTCGCCGACGATGACATGTTCCATGCCGGGGGGGATGCTGACGGTGAGCTCGCTTCCCCACTTTTCGTCCTTCGCCCCGCGACGAAAAATGGTGAGCTTGAGCCCGTGCAGCACGACCAAATCGAGCCGCCCATCGAGGTCCACGTCAAAGAACTTGAAATCCTTGACTTCCTTGACGACGGGCAGGGCATGCTCCGCCGCAGCCGGCACAAACTTGACTGGAATTGCCGCGGGGGCGGAGGGCGCAGGGGGACGATGTTTGGAATCGACATCGTGCTTCAGGAATTCGAGCGCGGCCAGATCGATTCGTCCTCGATCGCTGCGGGTGATCAATTCCGAGTTGGTGAGGTTGAAAATTTTGTCCGCGTTTTCCTTGGCCAGCGGCCATTGCTTCAGCTTGGCCGCGGCCATCCCTGCCTGCCGAAACAACTCCAGATCACTGCCGGGGTGTTTCTGCAGGACAATGGGACGGAGCGAACGGAGCAGTTCGCGTCCCTTCGCGAACGAGTCGGCCACGGCTGGATCGGGCGGGATCACTTTGGAACTGGGGAGCTGGCTTCGCAAGAGCTCAATATAGACCGCCATATTGTTAGGAGCCGCTTGGAATGCGTCCACGATGGCGGCCCTTCCCGCCAGCTTGACTTTGTCGTTCTGATGATAGGTGTTGTACTTGGACACTTCGTACATCTCCATCAGAATGGCTGGATCGGCAGGAGCTAAATCTCGTGCGCGGCTCAGCGATTCAAACGGCTCGGGCAGCGGCGGAGTGATCTCGATTTTTTTCTCACTCAAAAGCCGCGCGGCTCGCGACGCCAGAACATGCGTGGCAGGGTCATTTGGTTGGGACTCGAGCAGCGCGTGCACGGACTCTGCGAGAAGCTCTGGCGGAAGGGGGGGCTGTGCAACGAGGTCCGGATTGGCGGCCCCCGCCTTTTCCCCTTGCAACTTGAAACGATTGAGCCGCACAACGACCAGATTTCGGGCGATGAAGGGGTCGCCGGGAATCTTCTTGGCCAGTTCCTGCAGCGCCTTGTCCGCTTCCGCTGTTTCCCCGTTCTCGGCCAGCCCGACAACCTTTTCCTTGAGAGCGGCGATCCCCGCCAGGTCTGGTTGCGGCCGGAAGTATAGAATGGCGAATCCCACTCCGCCGACGATGAGTCCCAGCACGAGCAGGATCAACATCCGCGATGCAAATGGCCGGCGCGGCTGTTGGGAGGGCTCGTCGTCCTTCCGCGGCTGGAGAGGTTTGGGGCTGGGCATAGTGCCGCCATTGTAGAGTGCCAGGGACTCGAGGTCAGGGAGATATTACGGAGCGGGAGGGACAGGAGTTCGAGGGGAAGTGAACGCTTGGGGTGCGCGAAGGTGTCCGAATGCGGGCCGAGAATTTTCGGCGATAGCACGACCACACTTCGGCGACGGTGTCTTTCACTGGCGCGTCAAGCTAATGTCCGATCACGGCTTCCCGCGTGCGGCGGATGACTTCGTTTTGGAAAAAGTAGGGCTCGCTGCGGTGGTCACTGCCGAGGAGGTGGGCGGCGTCCCAATCTTCGTAGCGGGCGGCCAGATCGGCGGAGAGCTGGTCCTTTCCCGCCAAGCCGGTATAGCCCAGACCGGGGGAGCCGTCGCAGCGATCGATCAAGTCAAACCGCCGCAAGGCGCTGTCGCAATTGTTGGAGACGTTGAGCCATTTCTGCGTGAGCGGCAGCGCCCGGCCATGCACATTTTCCGGCAACAGCCAGTCGTTCTGCACGCCGGCGGCCCAAAACACGACGCGAAAACTCGCTCGCTCGCCGGTCTGGATTTCGCGCCCATTCATTTCCCCGCCGCCAAGCATGTGGAGGCTGCCGCTGATGATCCGGGCTCCAAAACTGAAGCCGATCAGGCCGACGCGGCGGTCTTTGGGAATGGGGGCCAGGAAGCGGGCAAGCAAATAGGCTTCGTCATCGCTGCGGACCGCTTTCGAGCGAACGTCCTTCGCCAGGCCGTGAATCTGGGTGCTGGGCCAGGACCAGATGACGAAGCGGAACTTTCCCCCGGCTTGACTGCTGAACAGCTCGCGATAAATGGCCAGGCCCCTCGCTTCGGCACCGGCGGGATCCATGCGGTTGCCGTGAACATAGATGACTGTCACGGTCTGGTCGTCGTCCGAGGAACGGAAAGCGTCGTCATCCGAGGATTTCCAGTAGCCGGCTTCGTAGCGGGAAGAACCCCAGCCGCCGCCGCTGACATCGCCGATGTCGCGCGTATTCACCAGCCAGATCTGGTCGCTAGGCCGCGGCTCCCAGGGCTTTTTCATATCGGCCGCGGCAGCGTGCGGCAGCCAGGCCATCGCGCAGCAGAGCCCGACGAGGAGAGCTGCGAACCGTGGACAATGCGCGTCGGCAGGCATGGCCGGGAAAAAGTGGTGGTAAGGATTATGAGCCTGGTAACGGCAAGCAAGGCCGCGGGCTGGCAGGACTCAAGGTAATGTATCGGCGAAAAAACCACAGACGTGTCAAAAAAGCGACGGTTGCGTTTGCACATCTCGCCGTGTGGTGTAGAGTTTCGCAGCTAATCAGGATGGGCCTACCCGCCCGCGTTTTCTTGAAGAATCGGGAGAAATGCCATGAGAAAGTTCCTTGCCCTTGCGGCCCTGTCGCTCGTTGCCCTCAGCCTCTCGGGCTGCGGCTGCAACCGGCCGTTTGCCAACCTGTTCAACCGAGGCGGAAACTGTGCCCCCGTCGATCCGTGCGCGACCGGCCCGCGGGCCACGCTATTCGGCGGCGGACAAGTTCCGCCGGGCGCGGAAGTGCTGCAATACCCGACGAACTAAAGGACGGTTTCTACTGAGTGGCACGCTCCCTTGCGAGGCGGCCGAGAGAATGCGTCCTTCCGGCCACGTCGCTCCGCCCTGCACCCAGGCGGAGAGGACCGCCACTTCCTCCGTAGTCAGCCTCCGTCCATCGGTTTCCGGCGGCATGGAGCCGTCGGCGGCTCGCTTCACAAGCAAGCTTTCTCGCGGCTTGCCAGGAACGAGCACTTCTCCCGCGTCGCTCCCTTGCAGTGCGCTGGCGCGACTGGAGAGATTGAGCCCCGCGCGGGCCTTGCTACTGTTGTGGCACCTCAGGCAATTCTGGACCAGGATCGGCGCGACTTGCTTTTCAAAGTCGATCTCGTTTGCCACAGAATTTGAACAGAAGGAAACGAAGGTAACGAAGGAAAGGCAAAGAGAGGAAGAGAAACCGCGGAGGTCGCGGAGCTGCGCGGAGATGGGAATGATCAAATACATCTTCTACTTTCTTCTGCTTCGTTTCCTTTGTTTCCTTCTGTTCAAAACTCTTCGATTTGGAACTGCTATCGGATGAACTGATCCACAAAATCTTCCCCTAGTCCGACCGCGGTGTAGTGTCGGCGGCAGAGCTCGATTTTGGTATGCACGTCATCGTGGCCGCAGGGATTGTCGGCGGCGTCGAAGTAGATGAGCGCTCCAGAGACGTGGAAGAGCGTGATCATTTCGTCCACGTCGTCGTCGACGACCAGCGTGTGGATTTCTCCCGGTGGCTCAAAGACGTACATCCCCGCGCGGGCGATCCAGTCGTGCTCCAGGTAGCGCCACGAGCCCTTGATGACATAGCCATGCACCGGCGCGGGGTGGCGATGGCGGCTGAGCACGCCGCTGCGGCGGACCCGCAGCAGGTTCACCCACTCGCCGGCCACCGTGTTGAGAAACAGCGGCCGGAACCAGACACTTTCCGCCTGCGGAACCCACAGCCGCTCGTCCTCGGGAATGGCGGTCAGCACCAGATCGTTCACCTTGCGAGTGACGACAGCAAAGGTGCTCATGAGCGTGGTCCTTGAGGAAACGATGTTTTCGGCGGGAAAACATCAGTGTAATCGAAGGAGCCTAGGCTTTGCCCGCTTTCGCCTTCCGCCGCGTGATTGCTGCCGCGAGCTCCTTGTCCGCGGGGGCGGTGACGGTCTCTTCGGGTTGATACTTGAACGGCAGTTCGTGGACGCCGTCCCCAAAGCTGATGCCCAGGGCTCGGGCGGCCTGAACGGCGGAGCCCTCGGTGTCGACCGTGCTGAGCTCGATGGCATCAATGATCGGCACGCTTCCCATCAGCGGCGGCTGGTAACAGATCATGTGGCCGAATTTTCGCTCCACGATCAGCCGCACCGCGTGAGCACCGAACTGGGTAGCGACGACGCGGTCAAAGGTGGTGGGTGCTCCGCCGCGCTGCAAGTGGCCGAGGACGACGGTGCGGGTTTCCTTGCCGGTGCGGCGTTCGATTTCGTGGGCAATGACGTTGCCGACGCCGCCAAGGCGTACTTGCTGATGTTCTTTGCGGCGTTCCTCTTGCAGGACCATGTCGCCGGTGGGGAGTTTGGCACCTTCGGCCACGACGACGAGCGTGAACTTTTTTCCCTTCTGTTCGCGGGCGAGGACGGCCTGGCTGACGTTGTCGAACGACCAGTCGATTTCCGGAATGAGAATGACGTCGCCGCCGCCGGCGATGCCCGCATAGAGGGCAATCCATCCCGCGTGGCGGCCCATCACTTCCAGCACCATTACCCGCTCATGGCTGGCGGCCGTCGTGTGCAGGCGGTCGAGAGCGTCCGTGGCGCAGAACACGGCGCTGAAAAAGCCGAACGTGAAAGCGGTGGAGGAAAGGTCGTTGTCGATGGTCTTGGGGACGCCGACCACGGGGATACCGTTCTCGTGAAACTGCTGGGCCACGGCCAGGGATCCGTCGCCGCCGACGCAGATCAGACCGCTGAGATTGAGCTGTTCTACCGTCGTCTTCACGCCGGCGACCAGCTCGGGATCGAGCTCCTGCCGGTCGTTGACGCCGACGGTGGCGCTGAAGCGCCCCTTGTTCGTTGAGCCGAGGATGGTTCCCCCTTGGCAGAGGATGCCGGTCGTGTTCTTGTGGTTGAGGGGGATGAAGCTGACGGGATCGACGAGCCCCTCGTAACCCCTCAGAAAGCCGACGACTTCGTAGCCATGCGTGTTGGCGCTTTTGACGACGCCGCGGATGACGGCGTTGAGCCCTGGGCAATCGCCCCCCGCGGTGAGAATGCCAATTCGTTTTGCCTCGGCCATGGAGTTGCTCTTGATGGTTGGTGATGTGCCGGTAATTCGCATTGTAGCGGCGCTCTTGCAGCCGCGGATGCGCGGGATGAGCAAGCGTAGCTTACGCGGTGAATGCCGCGGGGAACCCGCCGGCGACCTGGATGGCCTCGTCGATCGCGGCCATCTCGTGCAGCGTGGCCGCGACGAACGGGGCCAAGGGGTGGTCGAGCGCGGCAGTGGGGTTTTTGCGAGACGCTCGCAGCAACTGATGTCCGCCGGCGCGAAACTGCTGAAGCTGGTACTCGGCAACGCCGTTCATTTCGGGCGCGGGCGCACGGAGCGTGTGCCATTGCGCCAGCCGCTCGCCGCTTGGAATGAGTTTGGAAAGGAGGTCTTTGTTCCTGGGCAAAATGATGCGCGGGAAGCCGGTCCGCAGCTCGGCGGCATAGCGCTCGCGATAGGTGGGGGAGTGGAAGAGAGCATAGAGGTAGTACAGCAGGTCTTCCGGGCCGAAATTGACTTGCAAGTCTCCGCAACCGTGGGAAAGCCAGGCGAGCTCCGTTCGCTGCACAACTACCGAGATGAAGTCAGCCGCGAAGTTGGCTGTGTATTGGCCGGATTCACTCGCGGGATCCTTCAGATACAGCGGGAACAGCGACTCGCTCCCCCGGTTGTCGCTCCGAATCACGCCGTCCAGCGGCAGGGTATCGGCCATCCAGAAGAAACTGCAGGGCTGCGTGGGGAGCATCTGTCGGCGGGAGAGGAGGAGGAGGCAGGGGTCAGGAGGCAGGGGACAGGGGACAGTTTTGCGTTCTGATGTCTCCTGTCTCCTGTCCTCTGTCTCCTGTTCCCTCGGCAGCCTGTCCACAACTCCCCTCCGCGGCCAATCGATCATCGCCTCGTGCCAGAAGACGTACCGCCAGTCATACGGACGATACAAGCAACGACGGATAAATGATTGCCAGTTGTCTTCGGCCCCGATGGTGCGGCGGGCGGCCGAGAGTTTCCAGCTTCGCGTGTCGCCGGGGGGATATTTGGCGCTGCGGGTGCGGGTGAAGTAGCGGCTGCGGATTTCTTCATCGGAGATGGAGAGGTCGCGGAACTCTTCGATGCGACGACAAAGCTCTTCCCGCGCATGGGCGACAACAAAATGATCGCGGGCCGTCACCGGAGCCGTCGTATTCACCGGCATTGCATCCGGCAGTCGCCAGGCGGAGGCGTATTCCGGAGGCGTGGGCGGAGGCGCTGGAATGAAGAGGAAGTTCGGAGAAGAGGGGGCGATGATGGTTGCCGGAATTGCGACATGGAGGTCGAGCAGATGGCGGAGCTTGTCCTCGCGCGTCCCCCAGAGCTCTGCGTGGCGAACAAAGGTCTCGGCATTTTCTGGCTGCCCCGGCAACCGGCGGAAGAGTCCGATAGCGATGCCCTGGTCGAGGCCGAAGACATTCTCGTCCCCCGCGCCATTCGGTGCCGTTTCCCCCTTTTTCCGATTGCCGTGCAAATCAACCACATCGATCCGGCTGAAGACCCGCAGCAGCTCGCAGCGCATCAGCCGGAAGGTGACGTTGTCGAGATAGCCATGGTTGGTGACAAAACCGACGATGCCGCTGCCGGCTTCTTCGATCAGCCACTGGGCGTAGCGGATGAACTTTACATAGTCGTCGTGGAGCCAGGTCTTTTTCTCTCCCAGCCGTTCGTCCGCGGTGACGACATAACCGGGACTCTCCTGGCTGCCACGAACGAGGTCCGTGATCCACTTCCCGCGGTTGTCGGAGAGGCTGGAGAAGGGAGGGTTGCCGAGGAGGATGAGGGGAGATTTCAGATTGCAGATTTCAGATTGCAGATTTGCCGTGGGAGTTGACTCGCCATCCACCAGAGTATTCCCCAGTTCCACTCGGATCCTTCCCGGTTGCTGAAAATCAAACCCCGTATCGGCCAGCTTGACCGCGATACTGAGCTGTGCGGCGAGGCAGGCGGCGGGGATGATTTCGATGCCGAGAAGACGGGGTAATAGATGATTGGCCACGTATTCATTCCAGTCGTCCTTGGGTGGAAAACTGGCTTGAATCACATCGATGGCCCCGAGCAGAAAGGCCCCCGTCCCTGCTGCGGGATCGAGAATCGTGGCTTCGGCCAGGCCGCGTGGCAGGCCGAATTCCTCTTGCAACTGATGATGGACGCGGCGGCAAATGTATTGGACGAGCCGCGGGGGTGTGTAAAAGACTCCCCCCCGCTTGCGGTGCTGCCGGCGATGTTCGGCGAGAAAGTGTTCGAAGAGATGCGGAGTGCTAAGTGCCGAGGACTCAACAGGGAATACGCTTTGCAAATCCTCGTCCTTTAGCCACTGGGCACGCCCCACGCCTGCTAACAATTCTTCCAGCACCAGCCTCTCCCACGGCTGGGCTTGCTGCAGCAGCCAGCGGCCGGCCATTTCAAACACCTCTCTTCTGGCTGAAATCAGCGGGAACGAAGCCACCATTGCCTGGCTCAGCATGTCCGCGCACTCGGCAGTTGGAATCACGCGGCCGAGCGCAACTTGCAGGGAATCGCGGGCGGCTTCTAACCTGGTACAGCGAGCGGCGAACGATTTCTCCAGCCCAGCCGCGACTTTCGTGGCCAGCGCCGCCATGCTCCGGAGCCATTGGCGTGGCGGCGGATTCATGAACGCTCCATGAGGGACTCTCGGCAAGGCTCGATTTCGCCGGCGGGGAAATAGTTCCGCGGCGCGTTCTATCCTATACTCCTGACTGGAATTGGAACATTCATCTCCAACAAGTGAGCTTGACCATGCATCGCTCCCGGCGACTTCGCGGAAATTCAACCTTGCTGGCCGCATCTATTTGCCTTGCTTGGGGAGGACTGACGGCTGCGCTTGCCGCGGAGCCGCTGGAAATCATCACCCTGGGCGATTCCATCACCAAAGGGGTCCGCACCGGCGTCAAACCCGAGGAGACTTTTGCGGCTCTGCTGGAGGCTGACCTGAAGAGCCGCGGTGTCGACGCTCGCGTCACCAACGTCGGAATTGGCGGTGAGCGGACCGATGGAGCCCTCGCCCGGCTAGAGCAAGATGTGCTGGCGAAGAAGCCGCGGCTCGTCACGATCATGTATGGGACGAATGACAGCTACGTGGACAAAGGAAAGACGGAGTCTCGCTTGACGGTGGCGCAATATCGCCAGAACCTCGCGGAGTTGGTGAAGAAGATCAAGGATGCCGGCGCAATTCCCGTGGTGATGACGGAACCGCGGTGGGGGAAGAGTGCCAAGAACGGCGCGGGAGCAAATCCCAATGAACTGCTGCAAAAGTACGTCTCCGCTGCTCGTGAAGTGGCGGGGGAGGCTGGCGTTCCGCTCATCGACAACTTCAACACCTGGACTCGTGCGGAAGCCAACGGCCACGTCATCAGCAAGTGGATGACCGACGAATGCCATCCTAATCCGCTCGGCCATCAGGTGCTGGCTGACGCCCTTCTGCCGGTCGCGCTCGCTCAACTTGCTCCCGCCAAACTCTCCGGCGAGCCGCCGGTCGATCTCGGCGGCGTACTGGAAAAACACGTGATGATTCCGATGCGGGACGGCGTTAAACTCTCCGCCTATCTCTATTTCCCAGCGGGCGACGGCCCCTGGCCGGTCATTTTGGAACAGCGCTACGCCAGCGGGCGCGACCCCGGCACGCGGCAGTCGTATGCCAACCTGGCCCGCGGCGGATTCGTCACTTGCCTGGCGAACTTTCGCGGCTCGCAGCTTTCCGAAGGAACCTGGGTTGGCTATCGGGCGCTCGGTTGGGGAGAACTCAAGGACGGCTATGACCTGGTGGAGTGGCTCGGTACGCAAACGTGGTCGAGCGGCCCCGTCGGGACGATCGGCAGCTCGCAGGCCGGCTTTGCTCAGAATTTCCTAGCCGTCACCCAGCCGCCGCATCTCAAGGCCCAGTACATGATTGATACGGGCCTTTCGCTTTATCACGAAGGCTATCGCATCGGCGGCACCACGCGGCCCGAGCGGTTCAAAACGATGGACAAGGTCTGCCGTGTGCCGGAGCACAACCAGGCGCAGCTCCGCGACTGGTTCGCCCACCCGGCCTACGACGCCTACTGGGCCGAGGAAGACTGCACCCGCTTCTTCGACAAGATGAATGTCCCCTGCTTCACGATCGGCAGTTGGTATGACTTCATGTCCGTCGGCTCCATTGACAGTTACATCGGCCGGCAGCACCGGGGGGGCGAGAATTCCCGCGGCCAGCAACAGCTACTGCTCGGCCCGTGGCTGCATGGCCGCGTGAAGGAGATGAACAAGATCAGCGAAATGACCTATCCCGAAAACGCCAAGTGGCCGCTCGATGCCCACGCCATCCGCTGGTTCGACCACTATCTCAAAGGAGTCCCTAACGGAGTGGAGCAGGAGCCGGCAGTCCGCTACTACGTCATGGGGGCGCTCGGTGAGCCCAATGCACCCGGCAACGAGTGGCGAACGGCACGTGATTGGCCTATCAAGGCGACGGCGACGCCTTATTACTTCCAGGCCGACAAGACTTTGACAACTTCGCCGCCAATTTCCGCCGATGCCAGCACCACTTTCCTCGCCGATCCCCTCCATCCCAATACGATCCCCGGCACCGGATTCCCCGGTGCGGCCGACGCGCAAAAGTTCGAGGTCCAGGATCAGGTTCGCACCTTCAGCACGGAAGTTCTGCCCCAGCCCGTCGAATGGACTGGCAAAGTGCAGGCCGAGCTGTATGTCTCTTCGTCGGCGAAGGACACCGACTTCATCGTCCGCGTCACCGATGTCTATCCCGACGGCCGCAGCATCCTGATCGTCGATTACGTCCGCCGCGCCCGCTATCGCGACGGCTTTGAGAAGGAAGTATTTATGGAGCCGAACAAGGTTTACAGAGTGGCCTTCGACGTCGGCTCTCTCAGTCAGATTTTCAACAAGGGGCACCGCATCCGCGTGACCATCGCCAGCACCGGAGCGCCCTTCTTCGAGCCCAACCCCAACACCGGCGAGCCGCTCGGCCTGGAACCGCTGACGGAGAAGAATACCGTCGTGGCGAAAAACACCGTGTATTTGAACAAGGAACACGCTTCGCGGATCATTGCTCCGGAAGTGAAGTGATCCGCAGATTTCGCGGATGAACGCAGATTGGAAGCAACAACAGGATTTTAACACTGACCCCTGACTCCTGACTCCATGGAATCCACCGACCTCACCTGGCATCCTCACAGCGTCACCCGCGAGGACCGCAAGCAACTCAACGGTCATCGCGGCTGCGTGGTGTGGTTCACCGGGCTGTCGGGGTGCGGGAAGAGCACCGTGGCCAACCTGGTGGAGCGGATGCTGTTTGCACGCGGCGTGCACAGCTTTCTGCTGGACGGGGACAATGTGCGGCAGTCGCTGAATCCATCGCCAGCAATGCTGGCCGAATTTGGGGAGGAATTTGCCCGGCGGTTCGGGCTGGGATTTGGGTCCGACGACCGAAAGGAAAATATCCGCCGCGTAGGGGCCGTCGCCGAGCTTATGGCCTCTGCCGGCCTGGTGACGCTGTCGGCCTTTGTCAGTCCTTACCGGGCCGATCGGGCGGCGGTGCGGAAACTGGTCGAGGAGCGGGGGCAAAAGGGAGACTTTATCGAGGTCTTTGTCGATGCCCCATTAGTGGTATGCGAATCCCGCGATCCCAAAGGGCTGTATAAAAAGGCCCGGGCGGGCGAGCTGAAAAACTTCACGGGAATTGACGATCCGTATGAGCCCCCCGAGGCTCCGGAACTACATTTGGCCGCGGGAAACACGGCCGCGGAAGACCTGGCAAAGGAAGTGCTAGCATACTTACAGAATTCTGTTAAAATTCCGCGAGACTCCAATTTTGGGAGTTGACTTTCCACTCTTCTCGCATAGATTTAACTCCTTAACGGAATTTTTCGGCGCATTGGCAGCCTTTAGCGGCTGAAATTCGTCTGGTCAGGAAACCTGCGGCTCCCCGATTCACGGCAGCCGCTCACGGATGGAGGCCGAGGAAAATGGCCGAAACGCTTGTCATCGATGCGGTGGTGCATGCCAAAACGGTCCTTCTGCGCAGCCGCATCTATGTGCTGCGGACGCTGCACGTCTTTCAGGACGGCGACGCGATCATTCTGCGCGGCCGGGTCGACTCCTATTACCACAAGCAGCTGGCCCAGGAGCTGGTCCGCATGGCCGTGGAAGGAGTGGAGGTCGTCAACCTGATTGACGTCGTCTACCGGCCCGAAGAAGAAGATGGCTTTCCGCGGGCCGAGTGGTTTTGAGCGTGCTGCCTGCGTCAGTAACTACTCTCGATCCTCGTCGTTAAAAGTGCGGCGGTCGGAATCGTGCCACAGGGGAAGGCCGAGTTGCAGCCGCTCCGCGAGGATGGCGAGTTTTTCTTTGGACCCCGGCATGGCGGGAGTCGGTGGAACCTCTGTGGCATCCTGGCCGGCGGGTTCGAATTCCCAGTTTCCTTTTTTGATCGCTTCAAGTAGGGAGTTCGACACGAATGTTCTCCTGCGGATGAAGGATGGAAGGAGCGAGAAATCGCTGAACACGAACGAATGAGCCGCTTCACGATTCCGTCGCGACCGCGAGGTCTCGTGAAGCGGAGAGGTCAGTATCAAAACGTCGCGGCCTGCCGTCAAGCAGCAAACGGAGCTTTCGCGGAAGTTGAATTTTGATTTCCCCCGTCCCTAGTTGACAACAGGATTCTGACGAGGTCAGCCACGAGCAACTCGTCCACCCTACCCGCGCGGCTATCGCGGCAAACGGCCCCGCGAACCGCGACAAAATCTGGCGCAAGCGGCAACAGATCCCGGATCAACGCCGGCGTGAGCGAACCGGCTAGAACCGTGGCGAGCTTGGCGGCGCGGGCGGCATTGTGAAAATGCTGCAATTCTGGAAAAGAGAAATGCGTCTTGAGAGTGCCGCGAGACTTGTCAAACGTGTCGACCAGAAGCGCGGAGCAAGCGCTCTCGACAGCGGCTGATAGAATCTCGCTGGGCGGCGGAGCGCAGGCGGATTGCCAGTCGGCGTAGACAACGGCGACGGGGCGAGTCTCCGGCAGCAGTTCTTGCAGGATGTCTTGCCACTGAGCTTGCCAGTTGGTTATATCGCCACAGCCGGCCAGGCCGAGCTTGACGAATTGGAAGCCGGCAAGGCTGGTACGCCACTGGCGAGCGTGCTGTGGCGTAACGTCCTTCAGCTCGCCCAACGCGGCGCTGCACGGGATGTGCCGGGGCACAACCGCGCGCACCTGCCGCCAGACTTCTGGAGATGCTGAGCCGAGCGACCCATTCAATGGCTCCTTGACATCGATCAGCGCCGCGCCCCCGCGCAACGCGGCTTGCGCTTCGGCAGCATCGCGAACGCTTACCAAGAGGCCGGTCATGGGGCGTTCTCCTGTTGAGCGGATGCCGCCTGTTCTTTCCGCTCCCGTTGCACCTCCACCAGCCGCTTGTTCAGCCGGCGCAGGGCCGTTTCCCCAATCGGCTCGCACCAGGCACCGCGGAGCGTGATGTAGCCCTCGCACCAGTGGGCAAACCGCGGGTCCACGTCCCGATGCTTCCATTCCGGCGCCGCCTCCGCCAGCCGCACGATGATGTTGGTCGTCTCCGGCTCTTTCCCTTTCACCTTGGGCAAATTGCTGGCTCCCTGGCCGACGAAAAAGACCTCGACCACCTCAATCGGCACTCGCACTGGCTCGCGACTACCCAGATAAACCAGCAGCTCCCCCGGCTCATACGCCACTCGCGGCTGCGAGAGGGAAAAACCGAGCGAGCCGAGAAGATAAATGCCGGCCAGGGCAATGACCGCTCCGGGCAGCATCCACCAAAACGAGGCCTGCGTCACAATCGCAAACGCCACTCCCCAGGCACCGGCCAGCACCGCCACCACGGGCAGGATCATCCCCAAAAGGAGCGCGCGGCGGTTCGGACGTAACCAGACTTCAGGCATGAGCGGCAGCGAAAAAAGTGGCGGAAGATTCCGTTGTAACAGATGGTTCGCGGCGGCGCAAGGAGTAAAACATGCCGCTAGCACTCCGCTTTCCGCCTTGCCCCTCTTCCGCCTGTTTCCCTATACTCCCGCCCCGCGCGAATCCGCGCGGACCTCGTTCGTGGGAGGAGGAAGAGATGGCCAAGTTCAGCATTCTCAGCATTGCCGCAGCACTGTTAGTGACCACCACAGCTTCGCTCTGGGCTCAGAACGGTTCTCTCGGTCCCCGCCGAGCAGCCATCAGTGCCCAGACAACCACTTCGCCGGGCGCTGCGGGAAGTCGCGGCGGAGCGACGGTCTCTTCGTCGCGAGCGGCTGGATTCGGCAACACGCAGGACAACGGCTCGTCGATGTCGGCCCCGGCCTTTCCGCGGATTACGAACGTGGGAACGGGCGGCAATTCTTCCTTTGGAAGCTCCACTAACAATCGCTCCTCCACTGCTGCCCCCTCGCTGTTTGGCCGGTCTTCCTCGTCCACAAACCAGCCCGGATTTTTCACGGCCGACTCGCGGGCGGGAATCTCCACCAGCACCCGCACGAGCTTTCAACCGGGGGTGTTGCGCGTGGTGAAGGGAAGCGGCACGCTTCCCGCGGATGGCGGCCAGGTCTGGCGCGAATATGACATTTCGCCCTATACCTCGCGGTCGAAAAACCAGGAGAAGCCGGAGCAGGCGGTCATCGACTGGATTCTCCGCGAGACCGGCACCGACGTCTGGTTCTCCGAGCCGCTGGGCATCCTCAGCGCCGGCCGCAACACGCTGCGGGTCTATCACACACCGCAGATGCAGGAGCTGGTGAACGACGTGGTCAAGCGGCTGGTGGAGAGCGATATGGAGCCGCATGTCTTGTCCGTCCGCCTCATGACCATCAGCAGCCCCGCCTGGCGGACGCGGGCATTGCCGCTGATGCGGTCGATCGATATCCAGTCGCCCGGCGTCGAAGCCTGGCTCCTCTCTCGCGAGAATGCCGCGGTCCTGGTCGGCGAGCTGCGGCAGCGGGGGGACTATCGCGAGAACGTGATCCCCAACCTGCAAATCCAAAGCGGCCAGACGGAGATCATCCCCCGCACTCGGCCACGGGTCTATCCCCGCTCAGTGCGGCAGATAAGCTACTTCCCCGGCTTCGAGGTGGTGAATGGCCAGATTGAAGAAGGCTTTGCTCTGCAGCTCAGCCCGCTGATGTCGCTCGACGGCAAAACGTGCGACGCCGCCATCAAGTGCAACATCGACCAGGTGGAGCGGCTCGTGCCGGTCAACATCGACGTCAACGTCGGCGGCCAGAATCAGCGTGCCCAAATCCAGGTGCCGCAGCTCGTCAGTTGGCGGTTTCAGGAGCGGTTCCGCTGGCCGGCGGACCAGGTGCTGCTCCTCTCCTGCGGAGTCGTCGCCAGTCCTTCGGGCAACAGCGGCAACAGCAATCCGCTGGCGCTCTTCGGCGCCCTGGGCCAGGCCGGCGAACGGGCCGACGCCCTGCTAATGGTCGAATGCCGCGGCAAGGCGAGCGAAGCCGTGCTGGACTTTGGCCTGCCGCCGGCAGCGCAGGCAGCGATGAGAAATGCGACACCGGCCACGATCATATCGGCGAACCCCGCCTCGAGCTTCACCGCGCCCTCCACTTCCGGATATGTCCGCAGACAGTACTAGAAGAAGGGATTTACCGCGGAGGACGCGAAGGGTCGCAGAGTGAAGGCAAGAAGGTTTCGTGGACAAGGATTTGTGAGCACGAATGCAACCAGGAACAACCTTTCCAAGATTATCCTCTCCGCGCACCTCCGCGTCCTCCGCGGTAATACTCCGTTGCGGATTGCTCGTTGTCCTGTGCGGACTCAGTTCGCTTACCGGCTGCGCCGCCATTGGCAACCACTTTGGCCGCCGCACCCCCTCCGTCGTCGAGAACCCGTTGTTCGTGCCGGCGATGGACCGCGAGTTCATTTGGAACCAGTGCGTCGATGCGGTGGACGACTTTTTTCACATCGAGCGGGAAGAGCGGGTCCGCCTGGTCGCCGGCGTGCTCACTGAAGGGCGAATTGATACGCACCCCACCACCGGCTCGACGCTTCTGGAGCGGTGGCGGAACGATTCGACGCCGGGCTACGAGAAATTGCATGCCACGCTGCAATCCATCCGCCGCCGGGCGAGCGTGCGGGTCATTCCCACCGAAGGGGGCTATCTGATTGACGTGCATGTCCTCAAGGAACTGGAGGACCTCGACAAGCCGGAGCACGCGACCGCCGGCGGAGCCACGCTGCGGCATGACGGCTCGCTCGTCCGCCAGGAAGGAGCGGCCGGGCGGTATAGCACCACGCTCGGCTGGATACCGATTGGGCGGGATCTGACGCTGGAACAGAAAATCCTCGCCGACCTACAAGCCCGTTTGAACGTCACCGGCGAGATCGCCCCGCTGCCGGCGACTGACCTATTGGAAGAAATCAAACCGGGCTCTCGCTCGAAGGTCGAGCTCGAATCTCTCCCCGAGCCGCGTTAAAGTAGTCCGCTCACTCCGTGAGCGGACAACCGGCACACGAAGTGTGCCGGCTACTGACGCCCATTCATTAGAACGAGTCGTCTTCTCCGCCGCCGCGACGGTCGCCACCGCCGTCACGCGGACGATCGCCGCCTGGAGGTCCGCGATCCGGGCCACGGTCACCACCACCACGCGGTCCAGCGTCGGGGCGGTCGCCGCCTCGTGGGCCTCCATCAGGACGACCAGCACCAGGACCACCTTGCGGCCGGCCTTCAGCGCGTCCACCCGGTCCACCGGGAGGTCCACCACCAGGACCACGTCCGCCGAAGCCGGAGGATCCGCCGAACCCTTCCCCGCCACGGGAAGGTCCAGCGCCAGGTCGCATTCCAGGGCCACCCATGCCGGGCATCCCCATTCCAGGTCCAGGTCGGCCACCGCCAAAGCCACCTTGAGGCCGACCAGGAAAGCCGCTGGGCCCGCCACGGTCGTTTTTCAATGCGGAAATCTGGCGGAGAATTTCGTCGAGCTTGCGGTCAATCTCATCGATCCGCTGTTCAATTCTTCCTCGGCCACCCGGCTGACCAGGACGTTCGCCGCGACCGGGAGCGCCACCGCGAGCACCATTGGGACCAGCAGGTCGGCGACTTCCGTCGGGTCCGCCAGGGCCGCCATGGCCGGGGCCACGTCCTGGACCTCCAGGACCTTCGGGCCGTCCGGCGGCTTCGCGACGGGGGCCGCCCGGAGGAGGACCATCTGGCCGGCGGTGCTCGGCATCGGGGCCACGACCATCAGGACCACGACCAGGAGGTCCGCCGGGTCCACCGGGTCCGCGCCCTGGAGGGCCACTGGCACCAGGACCGCCATCAGGTCCGCGCTCACCGCGAGGGCCGCCCCCATCAGGTCCGCGACCATCAGGTCCACCAGGTCCGCGACCCGGAGGGCCGCCGGCACGAGGGCCGCCTTCGCGAGGACCGCCGTCCCGCGGTCCGCCCGGAGGCCCGCCGCGACCTTCCGGCGGCTGGAAGGCGGTCAGGCCCTCTTCCGTCGGCATCGCATTATCTTCACCCAGAATCGTGCCAGCCGCGAACAGTGCGGCGGCAACCGGGAAGCTCAGAGCTGCCCAGCGTCCCCATTTCCAAAGCCTTGTCATGTCGCTGTCTCCAAAAAGTGATCAACCCGTGTTACACAACTTTGTCGCCATTCCCCCGTGTGTCCATTAGTAGCCTGCACACTCCGTGTGCAGGCATGTCCGCTCACGGAGTGAGCGGACTACATTTTTAGAAGCCGAGGTCGTCCTCGTTGCCGACCAGTTCGGCCAGACGCTTCTTGATGATTTGTTCTTTCGACTCGTTCCGCTTGGTCATGGCCTCCCGGAGTTTTTTGAGCTCGTCTTCCATCCGCTTGATTTGCAATTCGCGGCGCTGCTGGCGGATGTCGAAGTGCTTCGTGACAACCACGGAGATCTCGGTCTTGATTTTTTCGCGGTCCTCGCCTTTCGCATTGCGGAGTTTATCCGCGAGCTCCTGGGTCTGCTGGTCGAGGTCAAATTCCGCGCGGTTCAGCGCGGCCATCTCGGGGTCTTCCGGGAAAAACTCCCCTGGTCCGCCGGGAGGAAAACCGCCGGGCTGGAAGCCGCGACCAAATCCACCGGGACCACGGCCGCGGCCGTCCCCTCCCGGACCTCGGCCACCGGGAATGCCCGGACCACCGTTGGGATTGCCCGGTCCGCCGAATCCAGGACCACCAGGACCCGCGCCACCAGGACCAGGACCACGCCGCGGACCTCCAGGCTCACCTCCACGAGGTGGCTGACCGTCCTCTCGCAGCGGCGGACGATCGCGCGGACCATCCGGACCAACGTCGCGCGGCCCACGCTCCGGAGCTCCTTCGCGCGCCTTGAGGCGCTCCTTGGGAACGGGCCGTTCCTTCGTCTCGCCAGGCGGCGGCTCTTTCCCCTTGGGCTCCTGAGCGGAAACGCAAGTGAGTGCTGTGAGCACGGCACCGATGCCGAGGAAAGAGTAAAAGTAGAGTTTCATGAGTTTGCTCCTAAAGCGGCGCGGAGAAGGGAATGACGAATTCCGAATTCTGAATGAAGCTCAGAATCAATTCGTCATTCGTCATTCGAATTTCCCCTCCGTTCCTCTGTGTGAAATTCTTCTGGTTTGAGGTCTGTTCGCGGGTCAAGTACCTACAGCGCCCCCTCCTCCAAATCCTGCGCCATCTCCTGAAGCCGGTAGTTCAGGGTGGAGATCGAAGCGTCGAGCGGCAGGGCCGGTTTCTGAAAGGTTTGCATTTGGGCGGCAGCGACGGAGATTTGCGAATCGAGCGGGTCGTCCCAGGAGAGTGCGCTGGCGTCGTTTTCGTTAAGCCCGCTAGGGGTTGTTTCCACCGCCAGATTGTTCTGCCCGGGAAGCGTGGCCTTCGTCGGTTTGGCGATGGGCTGCTGGCCGAAAAAGCCGCCGGCGAGCGCCACCATGAGCAAAAGCGACGCGGCCAATGCACCGCCGAGCAGAACCACTCCCATCATCCAACCCTTCCCCTGGCGATTTGTTTCGGCCAAAGGGGGAGAAGAGGCCAGCTCGCGCTGCAATTTGGCGACAAGTTTCCCTTCGTCAATCGGGCCATGGTCCTTTTTCAGAGCCGCTGTCAAGACGCGCCACCCTTCCCGCAACTCGGCAGTTTCGGGATCGAAACTCTGCTCGGGCGCGTGGGAAGTGGCCAGTTCGAGTCGCTTCAATTCATCACGGGTATTCATGAAGCGTTCTCCGCCAAAAGTTTTCGTAAAGCCAAAAGGCCGCGGCGGGCGTGGCTGAGCGCGGTGCTCAGCGGGCAGCCGACGACCTGGGCGATTTGTGCGAAGTCCATCTCTCCGTAAAACCTCAGCAGCAGCACCCGCTGCTGCACGTCCGTCAGCCGGTCCAAGGCTTGGGCAAGCTCGGCCTGGGACTCTGTCTGTCTCAACTGGTCATCCGGTCCGGGTGAATCGCTGGCGGGCTCCAGTTGCCTCCAGGTTTCTTCATCCACCGTCTGTTCGCGACCCTGCTTGCGAGCCCGGTCGCAGGCCAGGTTGTCGGCAATCCGCAGCAGCCAGGCCCGCTCGTGTCCCTGTTCCTGATACCTGTCCCGCGCTTGCCAGGCCCGGCGAAAAACCTCTTGCGTCAGGTCATCCGCCACGTCCGGCCGGCGAACCAGCCCCAGCAAATACCCGCGCACGGAGCGTCCATGTTCGCGGACCCAGCGCGAAACCGCATCGGAGTCGCCAGAACGTTCGGGAGAGGGCATTGCTACTACTCTAACGAGACAAATGGGCAAATATTGCGGGTTTGAAGGAAAATCGGCGAAAAGCTGGGAATGACCGCGGAGGACGCGGAGTGACGCAGAGGGGGGAGAGAAGTGGTAAAAATGGCTTCTTCCAAACAATATCTCTCCGCCTCCTTCTTCCCTCTGCGACCCTCGGCGATCTCCGCGGTTAATCGCCTTGCTGGGCCGGCGGTTGTAACGCCAGGGGATTCGATGTTCACATTTCGCCGACCGACGGACGACCAGGTGCGGACGTACTTGCAGTCGTTGCAAGACGCGCCGCTTTCCTATGCGTCCGTCGGGTGTACTCGCGATGAGCGCCAAGGGGAGCCGATTCCGCCGGGCTTCAACCGGGACCACGAGCGAGTGTTGCTCGGGAAAGGGGAAGAGACATTTCGCCGCGCCTGCCACGCTATTCAAACCTGGCAGATGATGCCGCCGAGCGTGGTGCAGCCTTGCCCGAAAGGCGTGCCGATTGATGAAGGGGCCATGGTCGCCAATCTCTTCCGGGCCTGGACGCTCGGTGGTTGGCTGGTGCTGCCGACGCGGATTCTGTATCTCATCGACGAGACGACAGCGGACTTCACTCGCGGCGGCTTTGCTTACGGCACGGTGCAAGGGCACTGGGAACATGGCGAGGAGCGCTTTCTGGTGGAATGGGACCGGCGGGATGACTCCGTCTGGTACGACCTGCTCGTCTTCTCTCGCCCGCGACATCCGCTGGCCAAACTGGCGTATCCGTACACGCGGTACGAGCAGGCCAGATTCCGGCGGCTGTCGTGCGCGGCGATGCGGGGGAAGATAGAGAGAATGAGAGAATGAGAGATGGAGAGATGGAGAGCGTGAGAGAACGGCGTCCACAACTTCTCCCCGTCTCTTCATCTCTCTGTCTCTCCGTCTTCCTCACCTCCTCCCCACCGGCAATATCTGGATCACTCCGGTCGAATTCTCCTGCCCGACAATCGCCGCATACGCCGCGGCGTCGATCTGGTCGCTGGGCTGGTCGTCGCGGCCGGTCCAGGAAAGCAGCTCTGCTTCGAAGTCCAGCCGCCACGTGGTGTTGAGCTGCGGCAGCAGGATTTCCCCCCGCTCGTACTTCAGAATCAGCGGGGCGGCCCGCGTGATTTTGTCCCGCCCCGCCGTGGCCACCGTTTCCAGCGGCAGCTCGGGATGCAAAATATCGACCGCGGCCTGCCCCAGTTTTTCGTTTTCGATCCAGAGCTTCTCGGGCCGCCAGGTGCGGGTGATCTCGCGAATCACCTTCACCAGCCCGTCAAAGCCGACCCGCCCTCGCCACGAGTGCCGCAGGAACAGATACGCGGCCGCCTCCCCTCGCGGCTGGTCCCAGACCTGAATGACGGAGTGGCTCGCCGGCCGGCCGCGGCTCTCGCGGGCTTTGTCGGCGCTGGTGCCGGCCGGGTCGATCGTGCAGAAGCGGCGACAAGTCGCCGCGGGAATGACCGCCACCACCCGGCCATCGGGCGTACGGATTTCGAGCTGCTCTGCCGAGGACGGGGTCGGGAAGGGTTTTCGCGGCGAAAACTCCTCCCGACCCCCTTTCGCCACAACGACGTAATATCGCAGCCACTCCTGGCAAAACATCCCTTCCTCCTGCACGCTCCAGTCCCCATTCATCAACCGCTCGCGAAGCACGGCCGGCAAGTGGGCCAGCGAACGGCGATACTCCGCCTGGTTGAGACCGGGGTTGTCGGCGATGCGAGCAGGGACGAAAGCGGGAACAGCGGAAAGCGGAAAGCCGAAAGCGGAGGAAACCGTAGAGCCGCCGACACCGCTTTCCGCTCTCCGCTTTCCGCTGTCGCTCTCGACGAACCGCTCCTTCACCCACACATGCCCAATGCCGCCGGGGTTGCTCGCGCTCCGCATCCGCAGCGGCACGTTCAGGCTCTGCACTTTCCGCAGGCGGCTGAAGAGGAACAGGTAATCGTCCTCGGCGAACTCCGTCAGCTCGTCGAAAGCGATGAACTGATACTCGCTCGAGCCATAGCGATACTTGTCCAGCGGATGAGCGAGGTAGCCAAAGCTGAGCGTGGCCCCGCTCGGAAAAATCCACTGGCGGCGGCTCCCGTTCCACGCGGCACCGGTGCCGGCCAGCCACTCCTGGGAGCGCGGAATCAGTCCCCCCGCCAGTTGCAACCGCTGCGTATCCTTGCGCAGAATCAACGCCGCATAGCCGGGCACATGCACATGTTGCAAAGCCGCCATCAGCAGCGCCTCGCTCTTGCCGCCCCCCGCCGCCCCGCCGTAGAGAGCCTCCAGGCAATTCAGGTCCAGGAACAATTGCTGTTTGGGGGAAGGCGCGTGGGGCGCAAGGAACGTGACATTTTCCGTCGCGGCGGTCGGTTCGGGGTAGTGCAATGCGAGAGGACGGTCGCTGGGCGCGGAGCAATTGAACATGGGAGTCGTTGGGTTGGAGGGTTTGGTGTTCAGGTTTCAGTGTTCAGTTTTGAGGGTTGAGGGTTCTCCTCCTGATTCACGTGATTCGCGGTCGGCGCAGCGGGACTTTTGAAAACAGACGTGGCGCCGCAAGATGTCTGCTGAATGGGACTTGCGGCGGGTGAATCGGTTGAAGGGCGATTCACGGCAGCGGTCTTTTGGGCGATTCTTGATTCATGCAAAGTACTCTTCACGCTCCGCGTGAAGACTTCCTCTCGCTCGGCGCGGGTCTCCTGACCCCGCCGAAACGCTGGACCGAAGGTCTCCCCTTCCTCGCCACCAGGAGAGCTTCGGTCGCTCGGGTGGGCGGGGCCCTCCGACTCTCGCCCAACTGGGGCCACCTGCGCTTGCAGCTCTGCCACCTTCTGGGTCAGCTCGGCGACGGTCGCGGTCAACTGGGCGATGGTCGCATTGCGGGTGGTCCGTTCCCGTTGCCAGCGGTCCCGCTCGTCGGCATCCATGGCCAGGTCGCACGTCATCCGCTGGACGCCAATGTGCCCTGCCTCGAGCATCAGCAGCTCGCGCGACAGCAGCGTCGCGGCGTTGAAGTGGGAGACGCGGGCGCCGTGGCGCCTCCGCTGCTCTTGGGTCGTCACTTCCTCCACGTCTGGACCGCCGCTCTTGCGCCCCTCGGGATACGTCTTGATCGTCTTGGTTTCCGCGGTGCTGAGCCGCGACTGTTCCCACTCCTGCATGGACAGTTCCTGCTGGTGCTCCAGGAACAGCCGATGCCGCTCGAGGGCGACGCGGAATCGCGAGAACCCTGTCATCTCGCCGCGGTCCTCGGGGAGGGTCGCTCCGAACCAGCGGCGGTAGCGGGCAATGGCCCTGTGGACCGTCGGCTGCGAACAGCCCAGCTTCTTGGCAATCGCCCGCTGCGTCAGGCGGTGGGCGTGCAACTCAAAGGCCCGCTTATCCCGCTCGGTGGGGACATCGCCGAAACGCGGGCGGACCTCCGCCTGAGGCCCCACAAAAGCCTCCGCCCGGTCATTGGAGATGGGCGATGCCATTTTGCACCGGGCTTTCTTGACGGTTGTCTTGCTTGTTTTCGCAATCGTGGACATGGGGAGGCTCCTGGGGGAAGGGGGAATTGCAAAAGGCAGATTGCAGAATTGGATTTTTAATCTGCATTCTGCAATCAACAATCTGCCTTCCGGAATTGTCCAATTGTTCACACTTCCACCTGTCACCGTCAAGTCATCCGAAAAATATTTTTAACAATTATGTAACTCTATACGGCGTAGCGGGTTAGCGGGGCCGTATTCGGTCACCAACCCGAAGCGGCGGGTGCCACTGGCAGTCAAAGGGCGTCAAGGACCCGGCCAGGCCAACAGACCTCGCCGCCCTCTGACAACCAGTGCCCGCGGACGACGATACGTGGGCTCGCAGTGGAAGCGGCACTCGCAGGTCAGCACTCGCTGATGAGCCGACGCAAAGCTTGTCGAGTGGCTAAATCTGTTGTGTCGGCTCATCTGCCAGTGCCACCCCGCCGCGGCAGTTCTTTTGTGGCCTGCCAACTAAGAACTTGCTGGTTGGCGGCAGAAAATGAGATTGGCTTGGACTGTTCTGGTTACAGTCCACCCTGGCCACCACCACGATTCGCTCGATGCCGATAGAATGGTACGGAGAATTTCTCCGCCTGCAAGAATATGGACCTTTCCACTTTGATCGCGCGTCGCAATTTGATCTGGATTTGCGCTACGCCTTTGATCGTAGTGGGATTAGTACTTCTCGCTTTGTTAGATCACCGATATACCGAACACGTGGTCTTGGGCTATCTCTTCGGCACACTTTTTGGGCATACGACGCTCGCCGCCGCCTGGACAGCGTTTGGACCGCTACCCCTACTCTGGCGGCTGCCATTGTCGCTGCTCTGGTCGCTCGCCCTCACGGTCGCCATGGCGTGCAATATCAGTCTCCACGGCGGACCAGGTGCGGGGGTGATTCTCGTCATAGCGGCCGGCGTGCTGGGGCAGTTTGTATTCCTTCAATTGCCGTTTTGGGGAATTGCACTGACGAGTGGCCGGCGGCTGCGGTACTGCGAGGCGAGCGGCACCAGGCCCGACCCTCGCGAAACCCAGTTTGGCATCAGGCAACTTTTGGTCTTCACAACGATTATCGCGACAGTGCTGGGTGCGGGACGAGTCGCATTCATATATGCGTCGAAATTCCCCGATCTGCAAGACGAGACGCCCACTTTTGTGTTTCTTGCGCTTGCCGCCATCGTCGTGACATTGCCGCTCATCTTGGCCGCGATGTTGCCCCGGTTTGCGATTCCAGCCGTCGCCTTGGTCTTGTTGCTGATCGGGTTTTTGACCGCCTGGGAAGTGCCCCTCTTGGAAAGAATCCCAGGCGGCGGCGGACCGGACACATTGCACATCGTGTTTATCAACGGCTTCACTTCCGCTTGGATCCTGGCGGTCGTCTTGCTGGTCCGAATCAGCGGCTATCGCCTTGGCAAATCAGGGACCGTGTAGGCGAAATGAGGTCATGATTCATGGAGGGGGACGAGCGAAGCGGTAACCGAGTCGGCGTCTTTCGGACTACGAAACATTGGCTGGCAACATTGGTTGGCAACATTGACCCTTGCGAAATCGTGCGCAAATGCCCCGCAGGGGCAACCTACTCCAGCCCAGGGTCGCTCGCCGCGAGCGCACCCTGGGTACGTGAAGCGACTCGAACACCGGGACCCTGAAAGGGTCGCCTACAATTCGACGGCGAACCATTCGGTAACCGCTTCGCGGTTCACGAAACGGCCACGTACGCTTCCCAGGGTGCGCTCGAAGCGAGCGACCCTGGGCTGAATTTGGTTACCGCTTCGCGGTATCTATGCGCGAGGATTGTTGACTGGCAGCAACGATGCCACTAGATTGCGGCAATTGCGAGCCGTAAGGTGCGGCATTATCAATTGTCATTTCGCAAAGGGCCTCTCTGTGACACCCCTCGGGTCGCTCCTGGAATCCAACGTGCCGCGATGTCTCGCTGGCGTCAACGCGACATCGGTTGCCGCGCCAGAGACGCGTGATTGTGCTGTAACGGCTTTTATGCTCGGTCCGAAGACGTTGGACGAAGATACCGCCCAAGTGCTCGGTTATCCTCTCGGAGACTACAACCCGTCGTGTAAGGATGATCCGGATTTCATCGGTCCCCTCACTCTGCGCTGGTCAGATGGTACCGAATCATGCGTCTTTGACAGCGAGATTCATGGATACCACGGAGAGATGGAATCGTCGGCTAAACTGCACGGCGAAGGGGCGCCGCGAAAGTTCGCATGTGGGAAGTGTGGGCACGACCGTTTTCGCGTGACGGCGCAATTCGATTACTGGGATGCCTGTGACGATCTTCTGGACGACGAACCCGATTTGCCAGCGCAAGACTACTTTTGCAACATCATATTTTTCGGGACATGTACGACTTGCGGACATGTTAATAGCATTCTCGACATGGACCTATGAGGTCCCGAGAAGCGGTCAGTATCAGGGGGCTGACGCACCCTGCTCGCATCTCCACTCAAAGCTCGCCACTCCTCGGCCCGTCGAGCCCGAGACGTTTCTCCCTTCCACGATCTGCCGCGTGCCGCCGAGTCGTTTGATGCCGAGGGGCCGCCATTTTGGCGAAGTGCGGCAATAGGCGATGATCGCCGGGTGGCTGGTGGCGATGCTGATGCGGAAGCCGCGGGCGGTTTGGTCTTCGCAGACTCGCTCGGCCAGGCGCATGCCGATGCCGAGACCTTGATAATCCGGCAGCGTGACGAGGCGGCTGATCCGTTTGCGGCCGCGGTGGCCGAGCGCGGCGAGGGCGGCACAGAAGGCGACGGGGCGGTTGTCCCAGAGGGCGATGTAGCAGGTGGCGGCCCGCGACAGTCCGCCGCTCAGATAATGATGTCGGGCAAACAGCGGCCACACACTCTGCGGGCAGCGGCGGACTTCAAGGCGAATAGGTTTTCGCTGAAGCCCCCCTCGGGCCAGCCGGCCGGTCGCCATGTCCAGATGCCAGTCCGGCGCGAGCCACTCCAGAATGTCGTAATGACAAGTGACGGCCACGAAGCGGGGCCGCTGCCACTGACGGACCAGCCGGGCCAGCGCGGCGGACGCACATTTCGCCACAGTCCGGTCCACAACGCTGGTGAACTCGTCCAGCACGACCAGCCCTGATTGCTCGTTCGCCAAAGCCCGCGCGAGTTCGCAGCGAAACTTCTCGCCGCCGGACAACACGTGATACGGCCGCAGCCAGGCCAGCGGCGTTCCCAGGCCGACTGCCGTGAGCAGCCTGGCCACGCGCTTGATCGGCAGTCCGGCGAAGGCGTCAATCACTGCCTGGTCGGCGGACCACTCCGCCGGCTGATGGACGGCAGCGCCGTACGCCGCGCGAGCCAGCGTCGATTTTCCGCTGCCGCTGGGACCGACGATGGCGCCGATCGTCCAGTCTTCGCTCAGGTCGGGGAGCTCCGCGGTGAAGGCCAGCTTCTCAACAGGCACGCGCGGCAGATCGAACATGCCGCGGACCTGTTCGACTTTGAAGGAATCGTGGATGGGGGTGCTGCGCGTGGTGGTGAAGAGGGGCATGGGAGGAAGGGTGAGTTTTCAGTTTTCAGTTTTCAGTTACATCGTCAGCAGTCGCACCGAGAGATTGCGGGAGCGGAACTCGTCGTAAAGGCGTTCTTGTTCTGCTTCGCTCCCGCACTGGATAACGACCTGGAAGGTGTCGGGTGGTGGGATGCGAACAAGCTGGGTGGCACGTCCACGGCTTTGCGTGGGCGTGTGCTCGCGCGACTGCCTCCTTTTGGAATTCGCTTGGGCGCAAGGCTTTTGGGACATGTCGGGTTCTCCTTATTTCTTCACACTCTTCACCAGCCGCCGTACTTCATCCCTGCTCTCCGCTTTCGCCCGGATTTCGCACTGCATGCAGGGCCAGAGGTAAATCCGGGCGCCGCAGCCCCGGCAGCGGTTCAGACATTCGGGCTCAAAGCCGGCGGGGCGGTTGTCGCTGATGTCGGCAGCGGTCAGTTTTCGCCGCCCCTCCTTGGCGATGCGGGCGATGGTGCGGCGGGAAAGGCCGGTCCGGCGAGTGATTTGGGTATGGCTGCAACCGGCGGCGAGGAGCATTCGGACTCTCTCCTTCCTTTGGGGGAGGGCACAAGAGGGCATGGGGAAATCCTTGTAAAAGTGGAGGGAAACACGGGAAAAACCCGGCCTGGCTCCACAAATGTATACATACGTTCAGTATCTGTCAATAGGTCGTGACGACTTTATGCCAAGAATTACATAACTTATTGCCGTCGTGGCTAAGAATACTGCTGGCTAATGCTTTACAACTTGTCGGGCAGGTGCTACAGTACCGGTCATCAGGTTCTGTGTTTCAAATCACATCTCCTTCAAATCAGGAATCATCCGATGGCAAAAAAGAAAGCTGTCAAGAAGGCCGGCGGCGGCAATCCGGATCGCGTCCCCCGCAAGGAGCCCTACAGCTCCGACCGGATGTCCAAAATCCTGGAGCGGATTCGCGAGCAGGCGGCCCGCATCTCCGGCCTGGCCCGCGCCCTGGAGGACGCCAAGATCGATTCGCTAGTCATCGACGGCCATCAGATGCTGCTCCGCGGCCTGAACCAGATTGATAATTTCATCGACAACGCCAGCCGCAGCGTGCGGGAAGCCAAGACGGGAAAAGAAAACCTGTAGGCAATCCTGAAGTAGGGTGCATGAGCGCCAGCGAAATGCACGCGTGCATGGCGCTTCGCTGATGCACCCTACAGCTCTAGCCGGGTCCGCGCTTCTTCGTGCCACGGGCTTTCCGGCGCGAGCTTCAGAAACGCGCGCCAATGGCGGGCCGCGTCGTCCAGCCGCCCTTCTTCGTCCAGCAGCCGGGCGAGGTGAAAATGGGCGTCGGCATATTCGGCGTGGCAGGCGATGGCCCCTTCCAGCGCGGCGGTTGCCAGATCCCGCTGCCCCATTTCCGCCAGCAGGCAGCCGAGGTTGGCCCGGGCTTCGGCGTGGTCTTCGTCCAGCTCAATGGCCATGAAGTAGCGTTCCCGGGCAGCCGGCAAATCTCCCAGACGGTACAGCGTTTCCGCCAGGTCGAAACAGAGATCGGCCCGCGGACCGGCGGCAGCCAGCGCGGCCCGATACAAATCCGCAGCGGCCACTAAGTTGTCCGCCTCTTCCTGTTCGCGGGCGCCGGCGACCAGGTTTTCACCTGAGACAGGTGGTGAGAGAATGGCCGGCTCTGCGTTTTCTTCCGCGGCCAGCGTATCAAAGTCCATCCGGAGCTGACCCCGCGGCTCAAGAATGTCCTCCCCGTGCCGGACCAGCAATTGCCCGCCATCGACCAGAAACGTCAGCTCCGCCAGCGGCTGCTCGACGTGCGGCAGGCTCGCAGCAATTTCCGCCAGCCTCTTCGCCAAAGCCGCCGGCTTGAGGCCGGCCTGAAACAGCCCAGCCAGCGTGCGGGCGATTGTGACCTGGGCAAAATCAAAGCGGGCCAGCCCATGCTCCACTTCCCGCGGCACGATCCACCCGCGCCGCTGCCAGCCTCGCACCGTCGCGACCGGCACAGTCGCAAGTTCGGCAATCATGGCGGCGGTGTAGAGCATCGAAGGATTGTAGGCAAAGTAGGCCGTCTCTCCGAGACGGCCAGGAGAAGATGTGGCGCGGCGGAAAAGAGCGTACTTTCGCGACAGGACCGCTACGTGGCGCGACTTTTACTTCCGAACGCCCCAGAGATGCGTCCTACGTAGGCCGTCTCTCCGAGACGTGCCAGGAGTGGATATGGCGCACTCCTGAGCGCCGCGCGGGAGCGTTTTACTCTCGCCGATAGAGTACGTACTCCCCCGCCAACAGCTTCGCTTTTATCGAATTTCCCGCGACATACTGCAGCAGATGAAAGTACTGCTCTTCGCTCCGCACCAGGTGGTCAAAGCTCTCACCTTGCCAGAAATAGCTCTGGCGGTTCAACGCCTTGTTGATTTTGCTGGCCGTAAAGCGCTTCCAACTCTCGCATTGTGCTTTCATTCCCCCTTCGGTCGGAAACTGCGCCAGCAAATGGACATGGTTAGGCATGACCACGAAGCTTCGCATCAGATATCGGTCACCATCGAAGAAGCGCAGGCTGTCAGCGACGATTTGCGACAATGCCGGTTTCCGCAGTAAGCACTCTCCATGCCCTTCATCCAGCAAATCAAACCAACGGCTGGTGAAAGCACTGTGATAGGCCCTCTTTTCCGCGAGGGAAAGTTTGGCCAGTGCCGTTCGCCACTCGGGGTCATCCGGAGCAATCCCTCGAGCCCTCAGCCACAAGCATCGCTCCGTGCGCATTCTGGAAATCACTTCCTTCGGCAATGCATCCTGCATGCGAAAGGTGATGAAGTACACGGCACCCGCCTGCTCCCAGTGAGGCAGCTTGCGATGGGTGATCAGAACGTCGGCCGTCGGATCGAAAAACTGCAGCTCCATGCGCGTCATGGTAAGTGGAACTGGTCCCACGTGCAAAGTCCCTTCGCGAAAAGAACGCTGCATAGCGCAAAGGTTACTCCCGAACGCCCCGGAGGTGCGCCCTACGTAGGCCGTCTCTCCGAGACGGTCAGGAGAAGATATCGCACGGCGTGAAAAGTCTTTTCGCGTGACGGCCGCTGCGTAGCGCGATGTTCACTCCCGAACGCCCCGGAGGGGCGTCCTACTTTGGAGCCGCGATCGGCGTGACCCAAAAGTAGACCATCCGCTCGTGGCCATCCACGGACCACTGGGCCGTCTCCTTCGCCGGGACGCCGGGCATTTTGAACATGTAGGAGACGACCCGCGACCCCGGCTGGAGCTGGTTGAGCTGGGGGATGAGGCGGACGTTGAGATCGGGGAGCAGGTAGAGCGCCACCACGGTCGCGTCCGAGAAGTCGGTCGTCAGGATGTCGGCATGGCGGATTTCGACGAGGTCGGCCACCCCCGCCTGCTCCGCGTTGCGGCGAGCCTCTTCCACTACTTCCGGCCGCAATTCCACGCCGACCGCCCGGCAGCCGAATTTTTTGGCCGCTGCGATGACAATCCGGCCGTCGCCGCAGCCCAAGTCGTAGACGACATCGTCCTTGGTCACCTGGGCCATCTCCAGCATCTTGTCGACGGCGTCGGGCGGAGTCGAAACATAAATCACCTGCGGCTCTTTCGTCCGCGAGGCGTCCCAGTAGAAATACCAAGAGACTCCCGCGGCCACCGCCGCCAGCAACGCATACACCCCGATCCGCATCCGCCACCGTTTCATCCGCCGGCCCCTTTGCCTGTGCGCTGCTGGGAATTGTCGACTGAGCCCATGATACTCTTAGGGGCCACCTGAAACTAACCCGAAGCGTGCGACAGGCAGCCGAGATAGTATTGTTGGTATTGTTGGAGTTGCATGGTAGTTGCTCCTTGAATCGCGGGGTAACCACATGGGCAGCCGGGATCATTTGCCGCAGCATGTTCCGCCAGCGGCTGGCTTGGTCGAGCACTCGGTTTTCACCTGATTCCATGGCATCCGGGCCAGCAGCATCCCCATTCCGCAGGTGTCGGTAATGCCGGCGAACGTCAGGCCGGCACCCACGAAGGCGGCCAGGCCGATGAAGTAAGGATGCACCCAGAAGCCGAGTGCCGAGCCGATCAGCACGAGGACTCCGGCCGCAATCCGCACCTGCCGTTCCAGCGAGATGGCCTTCCGACCGCGGACGACGGGCAGCCCCGCCGCCTCACAGGCCAATGTTCCCCCCTCCACATTCACAACAGGCGCGATGCCGGAGGCCAGCAGCTTTTCGCAGGCCTGCTTCCCCCGGCTGCCGGAGCGGCAGATGACGTACAGCGGCTGGTCCGAATTGCCGTTGCGCTCGGCTTTGATGGCCAGGGGATCGAGACGGTCGAGCGGAACATTGCGGGCAAACTCGACATGCACTTCCTGATATTCCACCGGCGTGCGGACGTCGATTAGTTCGAGCGTCTTGCTGCTCTGGCGAAGTTGGGAGAGTTCTTGAGGTGTAATTGTGGCAACCATGTTCTTGCTCCTTGTTACGTGGATATGTCTCGATTTTACGATACGTACGGCGAAAAAAATACGCGTCAGGCGTCTCCAAAGCGGGCTTCGATACAGGCCATGATTTTCTCCAAATGAGGTTCGGCGATGCCGTAATACACAAACCGCCCCTGTTTCCGAGCCGTGAGAAACCCGCACCGCTGCATCAGTCGCAAATGCTCCGAGGCCATGTGGCTGGGGATTTCGCAGGCTTCGGCCAGGTCGCCGACGGCGAATTGTCCCCGGAACATCATCTGCACCATCCTGAGACGATGGGGATGGGCCAGCGTGCGGAGGCATTCCGCAGCCTGCCCCAAGGCCTCCAGGCTGGTAAGTTTCTTGGTCGCAGTTTTTGCTTTGGTGCTCATGTTCTGGGTCTCTTACCCAAGTATATCGGAATATCACGATATGTCAATCCATAGAATCCACTTTTTGGCCACGTAAGATGACAGAGATGGTGCGGTCTGAAGAGAAGCTGGGCAGGCTAGAAGCCTATTCCACGGGGGGTCAGAACGTGAACTGGAACCGCGTGGCGAAGATGTCCGCATTGCTGTTGACGTTGTTCCGGTCCAGGAACGAGTGGATGTAGTTGAACATCACCCGCGAGCGGACGGCGTAATAGAAGTTCAAACCCAGCGTCAGGTCGGTGATCTGACCTCCCTGCACGGCGCGGTCGTTGAGATCCAAGGTCGAGACGCGGGCCGTGGCTTCCCAAGCGCCCCAACTTGTTTCCACGCCTTCTTCGGTCCGGACGCGGAAGAAGTTGGAATAGGGGGTCACGGCTCCGTGAATTCCCAGCTTGCGGAGGTAATTGCGGTTCTCGCCGGTCAGCCAGTACATCGCTTCGAGGTAGCCCCCTTGGAAGAAAAAGTCCTGGCCGCTGGTCTGCTCGCCAGCCGCGAAGATGTACTCTCCCTGAAGCGCCAGCGAACCCAGGATCCAATTGAATTCCGCTCCAGCCACGTGATAGTTGTCGATCGAGAGCAGGCCGGTATCGACGAAGTTCGGGGTTCGAAAGAGCAAGCCCTCTTTGAGCTGCACTTCTGGCGTGATCGCGAAGCGGCGGTTGTGATTCCCTCCCAGGTGCCGGTAGCTGTAGCTCCCGCCGACATGGAACAAGTAGCGGCCGTCGCTGGCTTCGTCGTACCAGGGGAGCCAGGTTCCGCGGCAAGTGGCGGCAATTCCGGTCTGGTCGCGGTTGTCTTCGCCGTAATCGTTGGTGTTCTCGTTAAAGATGCCGTAGGCAATCGTCGCCGTCTCCGTCTCGTTCCAGTTAAAGCCCATTAGGCCGACGTTGCGGAACGGCGTTAGTGCGTTGACTACCGTCGAGCGTTCCAGGAAGGGCAAGTCGTGGGTGCTATCGAGCCGTTCCAGGCTGAACGGCTCGCGGAAATTGCCCAAGCGGATGTTGCCGACATAAGGGAGGGCCTGAGTATCGAGATAGGCATCGGCAATGATGGGCCGGGTCTGCGTCGACGTGTCAAAGGTGACGAAGTCGACGTCGAAACGGTAGAAGAAGATGTCAAACCCTTCTCCTTCGACTCCCATTCGGGCGCGGCGGATGTCCACGCCGTTGTGAGCGTCGCCCACCGTGGCCCGATTGGCGGCACTCTGGTTGAACGCTGCTGCGTCCAAGTGGATGCGGCCGATGGGGCGGACGGTGAATTGTTTGGCGGCAGCTTCCGCGAACAGTTTGTCGGCGTCGTCGCGCTGCTGGAGTTGGGCTTCGACGGCAGCCAGTCGCTGGGCAAGATTCTCCTCGCCAGGAAGAGTCACGGCTTCTTCCGTAGCCACCAGGTCGTTGGTACTTACAGTCGAGGGGAGCCGCTGGAGTGGAACTTCCTCCTGAGCGACGAGTTCGGACGGCGACAAGATGCCGAGCAGGCAGCCGAGAATTCCCGCGATTGGAAGCCACCTCGAAGTCCGTAATGATTGTCGAGGCATGGCATGGCCGGCGCAACAGCGGAGACTTCCGCACGGAGTAAAGATTCGGCACAAGCGGCAGGCTCGCTACAACCGCGCGGGCATTGACAGCAAGGTCAGCGGGACCGGCACGGTAGCAATGCTAGCGGCAAGGTGTAGGGTGCACGAGTTTCACGAAATGCACGCGTCGTGGGTCGCGCATCAGAACAGCGTTACACCGCAATTCATATTGGCGGGAATACGCGTGCATTTCGCTGGCGCTCATGCACCCTACTTCGGCGGAAGACGCGGACGTTTGCGGCCGGGGAGAGGCTCACCGGTTTCGCGGTCGAATTCGTCGGGGGTGCGGGCAGCGGGAGGTTCGTCGCGGGTCTCTCTTTTCCAAGTGTCGAGCGCGGCCCGCAGCTCGGCAAGTTCCGCCGCGAACTTCGGGTCGGCGGCCAGGTTCTTCAGCTCGTGCGGGTCGGCCTGGATGTCGTACAGCTCTTCCGCCGCCAGCGGTTTGGTGAAGCATGTTTTCTGCAGGCCAGTCAGCTTTCCTTCGTCGCGAAGTTTTCGCATCGACTGGAAAGTCGGGCTGCGGACGGCGTCGGCGGGGGGCGTGTTGGGCTGATCGGGGTATTCATTGCGGATGTACTTGAACCGCTCGGTCCGCGCGCTGCGGCTGCGGGCTTCAAAGTCGTGCCAGTTGTGCTCGGAAAAGGCGGCCTTGCGGACGCGCGATTCTGGCTCGGTCAACACCTTGAGAAAGCTGACCCCTTGGAATTGCGCCGGAGCAGCGACGCCGGCGATTTCCAGAATGGTTGGGGCGATGTCGATGCTCGAAAGCAGACTCTGGCAGGTTGCACCGCTGGGCACTTTGCCCGGCCAGCGGATGAGGAACGGGCTTTTGATGCCGCTGTCGTAGAGCGTGGTCTTGCAGCGGGGGAACGGGCGGCCGTTATCGGTCATGAAGAGGACTACGGTGCTGTCCTCAAGACCCTGGGCCTTGATTTCATCCAGCACCTTGCCCACGTTTTCGTCCAGCCGGCCAATTTCGTCGTAGTAGAGGGCCAGGTCCTGGCGAGTCTCGGCATTGTCCGGCAGGTACGGCGGCACGCTCACGTCTTCCGGCTGGTGGGGTTTGGCGATGACTTTCGGGGCATAGTCCCGGTGCGGATCGACAGCCGCCAGCCAGAGGAAGAACGGCTTGTCCTTGGGGCGCTGCTGCAGCGTCGCCACCCAAGCCTCGGCTCCGCTGGGATTCGGATTGGGCGCGGTGGACTTGACCTTGGGTTTGGGCTTCTTCTTCTCCTCTTCCGTTGGCAGTTGAAAGCCCGCGGTTCCCACGTCGTGAATGATATCCAGCCGGTCGCGCACGCCGTTCCCCAAGTGCCACTTCCCCGCCACTGCCGTCCAGTAGCCCGCTTTGCGCAGGTGCTCGACGAACGTCACCTGCTCCTTGGGGAGCGGCCAGTGCAGTTGCTCCGCCCCGGTGCTATGCGGAAACCGCGAAGTGATGAGGCTGGACCGGCTGGGGCTGCACGAGCTGCAGGTCAGGATCATATTCTCAAACCGCATCCCCTCCCGCGCCAGCCGCTGCAGACTGGGCGTCTGGACCCGCGGGTTGCCATAAGGGCGGCAATCCTCCCAGCCCATGTCGTCGGCAATGATGAGGACGATGTTGGGGCGCTCGGCAGCGGAGAGACTTGTGTGAAAGCCAACTGCGGAAAGACAGATTACGAGAGCAATGGCAATAAAACGATGAGAGGCGGCCATGGTACAAGTCCTCGTCTATTCTGATGGTGGCAAGTCCGTCGCATTCTACTCCAGCAGCAGATTCTCGTCCCCACTTGTTGACGGCAATCGCCGCTCTCCATCCAATGGGATGAGTGCCGCATTCCGGCCAGCGACTTTCCGCGGAGGTTCCCATGCTCGACTGTCCCTATTGCGATCAGCCCGTCATTGAAGGCTCCGATGAGTGCGATTCGTGCGGCCATCCGCTGTCGGAATCGCATCTCCCCACGCCGCAGAGCGAAGTAGAGCTCGGCCTGCTCACCGATCGTCTCGCCGCCAGCCAGAACCGCTGGCCGCTCCTCATCGCTCCCACCATGCCGGTGCGAGAATGCCTGCGGCTGCTGGTCGATAATCGGATTGGCTGTTTGTTGATCGTCGAGAAGGGGGAGCTGGTCGGCATCTTCACCGAGCGGGATGCTTTGCAAAAGCTCAACGATCGGGCGGCGGAGCTCGGCGACCGGCCGGTCAGCGAATTCATGACCAAGAATCCGCAGTCGCTCCCCGCCACCGCGAAGGTCGCCTTCGCCGTCCAGCGGATGGACCAGGGAGGATTTCGCCACGTCCCCATCACCGGCCCCGACGGCCGCCCCGCGAGCATTTTTTCCGTGCGGGATGTGCTGGGGTATTTGACGAGGAAGATGGCGGAGGCGTGAGCGGGGAGTGAGTAGTGAGTGGTGAGTAGTTACAACTCACCACTCACCACTCACAACTCACTCCCCTCAGAACAGCTCTTCAATCACCTTCCCCGAATGGGCCATGAAGACCGGGCGGTTTTGTGGCGTGTAGAGGGGCTTGCTCCGGTCGATGCCCAGCTTGGCATAGATGCTGGCGGCGACGTCGTCGGGCAGATACGGGCGGTCGAGGACATAGCCCCCTTCCTTGTCGGTGCGGCCGACAAGCTGGCCGCCGGGAACTCCCGCTCCGGCGAATGCGTGCGAATATCCATGAGCCCAGTGGTCCCGCCCCTGAAACTTGTTGAGCCGCGGCGTGCGGCCGAATTCAGTGGCGAAGATGACGAGCGTCTCCGCCAGCAGGCCGCGCTGGTCCATGTCACCGATCAGGGCCGCGAACGCCTGGTCGGTGCTCCCCATCATCTGCCACGAGCCAATGCCGTAGCGTCCTTCGCCGCCGGCTTTGTCGCGGACGGTGCCGCACGAGCCGCTGGTGTAGATCAAGTCGTGGTGGTCCCAGTTCATGTTGAACCCGCCGGGGGACTGCGGCGTCTCCGGCTCACGGACATCGACCGTGACGAACCGCACACCCCGCTCAATCAGCCGGCGGCCGAGCAGATAGCATTGCCCTCGATGTCCGCGGCCGTATTTTTCCCGCATGGCATCGGGCTCGTCGCCAAGCTGAAAGGCACTTTTCGTGGCGCTGTTGGTCAGCATGTCCACGGTCTTCTCACGCAGCGACTGCATCGATTCCAGCCGACGCCCCGCGCCGCTGGCGACACCGATATTCAGGTTGCTGAGCAAATCTCGCCGGTCGAGAAACCGTCGCTGGTCGATGCCGGCGAGGAGGCCCAGATTGGGAACCTGCCACTTGGGGTCGGCCAGGTTCCCCTGCGTTTTGAAAACCGTCGTTTCCGGCGGCAAAAAACCTTGCCGGGTCATCGCGGCCTGCTCATGATTTCCGGGAATCATGATGTAGGGGGGCAGGTAGTTGCATGCCGAACCTAGGCGATGGGTGACGACGCCCCCGATGTCCGGCATCTCCAGCGGCCCGCCAGGGACTTCGCCGGAAAGGGCGTACTGCGTTCCGTCGGGATGGCCGTTCACGCCGCCGTCCTTGTGATACATCGAGCGAACCACCGTCAGCTTGTCCGCAACCTGAGCCGTCTTGGCCAGCAGCGACGTAAACTGCATTCCCGGCACCTTGGTCGCAATGACTCCGTGCGGACTCCGATGATCCGCGGGAATCTCCGGCTTGGGATCCCAAGTATCGATGTGCGACAGGCCCCCCTGCTCATAAATCAGCAGAATGCTCTTCGCTTTGGCCGCAATTGACTGGGAAGGGGCGTTTCCCAGCGCGGCGGAAGCCCACAGCGAAAGCCCGCCGGCCATGCCAATTCCTAAAAAGCTGCGACGCTGGAGGAGCCGGTTCATCGGCAGGATTTCTACGGGTGGGATATTCGGCAGGTCCATCCATTCTCCCCCACCGCTCCGCCGGCGGCAAGCACAAATCGACCTGCAATGTGCCGCCAAGAAAGCCACACGCCCACGCAAAGCCGTGGGCGTGCCACTCGAATGTCATCGAAACACCCCTGATCGGTTACCGCTTGCTGGGAACCGGAACTTTCGCTGGAGGCTGGGTGCCGAGGATCTGCTTCAGGATGACGAGCCGGGTTTCGGCTTCGGCCATCGCGGAGGAGTTAATGACGCCTTTATTGTGAAGCTCTGCCGTCCTCTCGACTTCCCGTGCCGCACCTTCCATGGCTGCCTTCGCAATGCTCTGGAGGAGCTGTTCCTTCCGCGCGGCGGCCCTCAAGGCCAACTCAGCACTTCTGGCTTCATGCTGACTGATGGCATTTGAATCCCCCAATTTGGCGATGTCATCCATTCTGGCTGCTGCCGCCTCTCGCGCGCTGACCGCATCGGCATACGAAGTAGCCAGCGAGACCAAATCAAGCTGGCGATCCGAGTGCGCCGTATTTGGAACACCGGTTGGGTGCGCGACCACCGACTCAAACAATTGATTTGCCGGGGGTGTTGTTGCGACTACTGAGGGTCTTTTGCCGACTATCGGATATTCTACAATGGGAACTTGCTCCGCCATTGGCTTTCCCGGCTTGTTGGTCGGCCCAAGGTCATCCGACGTGTCGTTCAACGGTGTCAACCTTGTTTCCGCGGTTCGGGTTTCTCCAACAATCTTGCCCGTAGCAGAGTCCACAATCACCGTTCGCCGGCTGCCATCCTGTTCGACATATTCCTTGGTGGTGATTTTTCGATCGGCAGATAGGTCCGCGAGATGTGGCGGCTGCAGCACCGACAGCCCCGACCTGCTGAGGATCTTGGCCGGCTGTCCCTTTTCATCCAGCGACCAAATCTCGCTCCAGGTCACTCCTTGTTCGTCCACCCGGACCAGCCCCAGGGTGTGCGTTCCCGTTCGAATATCGACCGCTTTGATCCCAGCCTTGGGATGGTCCGGCTTGCTCGTCCGTCGTTTCTCTTCAAGAGCTTGGAGCTTGCTATGGAGTGCTTTGACTTCAGCGATCAAGGCAGCTTCCTCGGGATCAAGGGCTGGGGCCGGAAGCTGGTTGCCTGCCTCGCTGTCTTGGGCGACCGCCGCGGGAGGCGCGGTAACAGGACTTGTCCCTCTTGGCGGAAAATCAAAACGAATCCCTGCCGGGGGCACGTCAACGGGCAACGGGCCGAGAGCTGGTACGACAATCCGAACTCTCCCCGACTGCGGAGTAGCGGCGGGAATCAGCTGGTTGGGCGGTGGTGTTGCCGGAGTCGTCGGGACCAGCTCGACCGCGGGAGCGGAAGGCGTTACCGGCTGTTCCGTCTGCCCGGCGGCGGGGCGAACTCCGGCCAGCGAAGCGGCGAGCGCGACCGATCCGGCCAGAGCCGAAAGGGATGCAAGTCGCCAGGGGAGCGAAGTCCTGGTACTTAGAGGTTTTTCACGGGCGAGCAACATTTGCATTCTCCTGTAGAACTGCGAAGGGGAAGAAAACAGACCCGTCACACCAATCAGAGGGAGGGAGCTTGTGCTCGTGCACCTGGCCAAAGCCACCAGTTCCTCGACATACGTTTCTTTACCGGTTTGCTGAGCCGCCCAGTCGTCCGCCACCAGCTCGGCCGCCAATTGCGACTCACGGCGGAGCCACCAAAACAGTGGATGGGCATAGAGCAGCGGCAGCGCGGCACAAAACAGCAGGTTCCCTTGGGCGTCCTGCTGGGCAATGTGTCCCAGCTCGTGCAGCAAGATCGTGCAGAGCTGTGACTTGTTTTCCGGACGGCAGAGGGAGTGCGGCAGCACGACCACTGGCCACAACACGCCCCACGTCAGGGGCCGGGAACAGAGGCGACTGACAATCAGCTGCGGCGGCGGGATGCCGGTTTTTTCGGCCAGCGATTGATATTGCTCGACGAGCCACCGCGGCGGCGCTTCCGCGGAAAATCGAATTCGCAGCAGGATGACATGGCCGGCGAGAATCCATAGCACGCAGAGAACTGCGCCCGCGAGATATACCCCGGTGAACAGACCGACAAGCTGGGTGCGATCGAAGTGCCAGGTAAAGGGCGTGGCGGCAGGTTCCGCTTCTTGAGCCGGTGATGTTGGCGACTGGTTGGCGACGGGCGGCAACTCTTCGGAAGGCGAGGGGACGTAGGATGGGCTTGCAGGTCCGTGCAGCCCCTGAAAATCGTCCAGACTCGCATCTTCCCGCGCTACTTCCGTCATATCCGAAACCATAAGTGGCGCGGTCGCTGGAATCTCTGACGACTGCGCCGTCGTGACCACTTGACTGTCGCGCGAAACCGCGAGCGGAAGCAATCGGGGAAGTGGCAACAGCGCCAGCACCATCCAGCCCAGCACCCCCGCAATCGTCAGTTCCGCGATTCGCTGGCGATGCACGGGGGACTTGCAAAGCATTGCCGCCCCGCAGCCTAGGGAGAGCAAGAGCGTTGTCCCCGCGACGAGCAGCAGGGCATTTTCCGCCAGCAGCATCAGCAGGTCGTTCATGGCGCGGACTCCTTCTTGCGGGAAGCCTTCCCTTTGTTCGCTTTCGCCTCGGCCAGCAGTACTTCGAGCCGGGTCAGCTCATCTTTGGTCGGCTGGCGGAGAGAGAGGACGCTTTGCACCAGTTGATCCATCGCCCCGTCGAAGGCCCGGGTGAGGAGTTGTTCCGCCATCCGCTGCGTGGTTTGCTGCCGCTGGTACGTCGGCTGGTAGATGAAGGTCCGTCCTTCCAGGCGATGAGAGACCAGACCTTTCTCTTCCATCGTGCGTAGAAACGCCTGCACCGTGTTCTGCACAATCCGCAGCCGCTGGCGCAGCTCTTCGTAGACATCGCGAACGGTCGCCTCCCCGCGGTCCCACAGGACCTTGAGAATCTCCAGCTCCCGCTCAGTAGGGTTCACCTTCTCCGCCATGCTCTCCTCCTGGTCGCCTAGAGTCTTACGCTTAGTGTTCTAAGCTTACGAATGGTGCGGGGCAAAGTCAAGAGCGGCCAAAAGATTTTTGGCCCGAATCACGCCACCAGATCATCCAGCGGCGGGCGGTGCCAAGGGAGCTCGGGGAAGAGGGCTTCGGCAGCGTGGTGGGCGCGCTGCGTGGAGGCGCGGATGCGGCCGGCGGCGAGGGCGTCGTCGAGTTTCCAATGACCCAAGAGCAGCGGGGTCAGGTCGCGGCGGCGGAGTTTCAGGTAATTCCGCCCCAGGTTCCCCGGCATCACGCGAACTTTGCGCTGGGTAATGATCAGGCGATAGGGGCGAGCGTCTTCGTGCGTGGCCCGCCGCAAGTCGGCATCGAAGTTGAAGACCTCCAGCCCGAGCACTTGCGGCTGGAGCTGGGCGGCGCGGGCGCGGAGCAAGAGCTCGGCGGACATATCGCGGAGCGTTTGCAGAGGGTTGAACAGACGCGCCATGCTGACTTCCCCCTCGTGCTCTTCGGAAGAATGATAAGTTCCCCCAGCGGCGCGGAAGATCTGGTGCAAGGGATGCTGCGGCGGGCCGTCGAAGCGAACGTCGTACTGGCTCCGTTCCACCGCGTCGGAACAAATGCGGGCCAAGAGGGCCAAACCGATCGCCGGAGTCGCCCCCGGTCGGGCCAGCAATTCCACGATTCGCCCGCCGGAGACCAAGACGCAGCCGGCCACCGCCGCCAGCAGTTCCGGCAGTTCCAGATTGTGGTCTCCCAGAATGGCGACGTATCCCCGTTCGAAGGCGTGCCGCGCCATCAGCCAATCCCAATAGACTTCGTTGCGGACGGTTGCGCCATAAGCACCTGCCGCACACTGTTCATAGAGCGTAACGAGCGCGGGGAGCTCCATCCGCCGGAGCGGCCGCACCAGCAAGGGAATCCGCGGCGAGCGGCGGGAGAGGAGCGCGTCGGCGGCATTCTGGTCTTCGCTGGCGTGCAGAATGTTCGGCGGGGCGATGGCCCGCAGATGGGCCAGGATCTGCCGCGCGCCGGCGACCGAAAACGTCTGGCGGCCACACGCCGTCCACCCGTGACGGGCGAACAGGTCGCTGGCGGTCGTCCGGGTAAGTCCCAGCACGGCTCCTTCGCTCGCGGACTGCTGCTCTCCCGCACCGATGAGAGCCGAGGCAAAGCCACGCCGCTGCCAGGCCGTGGCGGTGGCCAAATCCATGAAGCCGGCAGCCGGAATTTGCAGCGGACCGAATTGCAGCACCCGCTTGGTGAGCCGCAGATGGGCCACGACATCGTCCCGATGCTTGACCAGCAGACGGTCGGTCGGCTCGTAGAGGGGCTCATCGAGCTGGGCCTGAAATTCCAGGACGGAAGGACCACGAAACTGGCTCAGCAAAAGTTGATGGATGGCCGCATGGTCCCCCGCCTTCGCAGGAACCAGCCGCGGATTGGCGGAGACAAGTGGGTGCATTGTCGGAGCGTGACCATTGGCCGAGGCCGTGGTCTTCGCCGGCTGAGCCGAGCGATTGTTTCTGGCAGCCGAAGTTGGCGAGGCTCCAGCGGCTATGTTTCCGTTACGCCTGCTGCGCTTGCGAGCAATCACTGCGGACTTCATGACCACGATTCCTTCCGGGCGAGAATTCGCTCCTTCATGTGCAGCTCGTCGTGACCGCACACTCTTCCGCGGCAGCCCTGGCGAACTGCCCCTGTTCAATCGATAGGTTAAGGGGATGTGAAGAGCAATGCCAGTAGGGGAGGAGGGGGTTGCGGGTGAGTGGTGAGTCGTGAGTAGTGGGCAGAGACGAGCGTCCCTTTCTCCGACGTGGAGGGCCAACGAGAGAATATTCCGCTCGTTGGAAAGTCGCATTCCTGACTGACAAATGTCGGCCGTGGTTTCCACCGCTCGCGTTTCGGGCTCATGTCGGTCGCGGCCTCCCCCGCCGTTCTTGTACCATTGGCAATTGGCCGGTTTGTCGCCACGATGATGAAATACGTTACGTTTTCCGTCCGTACTCGACACCTATGGACCTCTTGCTCGTCGAAGACGACCAGATGCTGGGAACCGCGATTCAGCGCGGGCTACGCGAGGCGGGGCACGAGTGCTGCTGGCTGCGTAGCGGTAAACGGGGTTGCGAGCAGGCTTCTTCGCACCGCTTCGATGCCTTGGTGCTTGACCTGATGCTCCCCGATTTGCCGGGCATGGATGTCTTGGGGGAATTGCGCAGCGCAGGAGTCCGAACTCCCGTCCTGGTTTTGACGGCTCTGGGTTCCGTGGAAGACCGCGTCCGCGGGCTCACGGCCGGTGCCGACGATTACCTCGTCAAGCCCTTTGCGTTTCCCGAGCTCCTGGCCCGCCTCGAGGCCCTTTGCCGGCGGGCGCAAGATCGGCCCTCGACGTCGTTCCGCGCCGGTCCGCTGACGCTCGACCTTACCAACCGCAAAGTCGCGCGAGGCGATGCCGAAATTGCTCTCACTCCCACGGAATTCAGCATGCTCGAGTATCTCATGCGCTACGCTGGACAGGTGGTTACGCGCAAGATGCTCTGCGAACATTTATGGGAGTCCGATTGGGAAGGGGTCACCAACGTTGTCGAGGTACACATCAATCGCCTGCGCGGTAAGATCGACAAAGGTTTCGACGAGCCCTTGATTCAAACCGTGCGTGGCCGTGGATATGTTCTTCGAGCGTCTTAGCGCGACGGTTCGCTCGCTTCGATTTCGCCTCGCGCTCTGGAACGTGGCCGCCGGCCTCGTGACCGGTCTGGGCATTTTGCTCGCCGTGCGCGAGGGGGTGCGGCACATCCTGATTCGCGATCTCGACGAGGTGCTCCGCGAGGATCTCAATGAGATCGAATTGCACTTTAGCGGCCAGGGGGACTACGATTGGCCGGCGCTCTGTGAGGAGCTCAATCGCAAGGCCCGCGGCCACGACTTTCACGGTTGGTTCGTGCAATTTTATCATCGCGACGGGAGCCCGGCCTGGTCCAGCGCGAAAGCGCCCGAGTTGCCGCCGCCGGACGCCGCGCAACAGGCGGCCGGTACCTATCATCTCGATCATTATCGGCTGGCGTATCACAAGCTGTCGCGCGAGATTGACGAGGCCAGCGCCGTCTGCGTCGGATGCAACGAGCGATTCATTACCCGCGATATGGCGAGCATCGACCGCCTGGTGTCGCTGGTCGCCGGGGCCGTCATTGTGGTCGTGACGCTCGGAGGTTTTTTGCTCGCAGGTCGCACCACGAGCATCCTGTCGAACCTCATTCACCGCACCGAGAATCTGCGTCCCAGCGAGCTGAAAGAGCGGCTGCCGATTCGGGGCACCGGAGATGAGCTCGATGCGCTCGCGCGAACCGTCAACGGCCTTTTGGACCGGCTCAGTGATTACTTGCAGCAGAAACACGATTTCCTGGCCGACGCGGCTCATGAATTACGCACTCCGCTGGCCGCCATTCGCAGCAGCGTCGAGGTGGCCCTCAATAGCGAGCGCAGCGGCGATGAGTACCGCGAACTACTCGACGGCGTGATCGAGCAGTGCCTGGCCCTGCAAAAGCTGGTGAATCAGTTGCTCCTCTTATCGGAGACCGACGCCGACCGCTTGCAGATCAGCACCGCTCCCGTGGCGCTAGACGAGCTGGTAGCGCGGGCTGCCGAGATGTTTCAGGGAGTCGCCGAATTCGAGGGAATTGAACTCCGAGCCGCCGCTTTACCGCATGTGGCGGTGCCCGGCAACGCGCACCACCTGCGGCAGGTGCTCAACAACCTGCTCGACAATGCCATCAAGTTCACGGCTGCCCGTTACCCTCGGGCGTCCTCCGCTCCTTCCGCGAAGGGGCAGGCCGGCGGGCGCATCGAAATCTCGCTGGTGCGCGACGATGCCCAGCGCGAGGCTCGGCTGGAGATTCGAGACAACGGCCTGGGCATTTCCGAGGCCGATTTGCCGCGCGTGTTCGACCGATTCTATCGGACCGACCGCGCCCGACCGCGCGAAGGGGGTCCGGCTGGAACCGGCCTGGGTCTCTCGATTTGCCAGGCGATTGTCGCCGCCCATCACGGCACGCTCGCCGCGGAAAGCCGTCAGGGCGAGGGGACTGTCTTCGTGGTGAGGCTCCCGCTGGCCGAGGGAGCAACGCACCCCGCGCCTGCCGGGTGAATTGCTGAATTGCTCGCGCCTCCCATTTGATCATTGGATCAACGCAGGCGAGCGGTGAACTACGCCCTTGCGCTGCTGATCTTCGCTCCTCCCTTGCTCAACTGATTCATCTGCCGCATGGTCTTATCAAAGCCATCCATGGAGCCGTCGAACGACAGAATGTTCCCGTGGCTGTGAGAGACGACGAACTTCATCGCGTCCAGCCACATCGTGTAGAGCATGAACGAGGGATCGACGTTGTTGGCTTCCATAATCTCGCCGGCGTTGGCCAGCCCGACGGCCATCTGCTTGCGGAGCAGTGCGTTGCCTTCGCCGCGCAGTTGGTCGGCATCCTTGTCGGCCTGGGCAACCACGCGCCTGGCCTGGGCTTCCGCGTCGGCGACGCGGGTCTTAGTGATGTACTGCGCCTGGGCTTCGTTCTGGGCGGCGAGCATCATGTTGTTCGACGCCACCACCTGGGCCATCGACCGCATGATCGCTTCGTCGAAGGAGATGTCGTTGATCTGCAGGTTCACCAGATGAAAACCCCAATCCTGCAACTCGTGCTCGATGTGCGAGTTGACCTCATCGACGATCTCGCGCCTTAGCGCCAGGACCTCACTCTGCTTCTTGATGGCCACGTAGGATCGGATCGACCCTTCGATGCTGCGGATCAATGACTGCATGAAGCTCCGCTCGTCGAGGAACTTGAAGGCGGCCTTCATGATCGTCTCTTCCTGAGCGTTCGCCACCGTGTAGATGATCAGCGCCTTGAAGTTGACATTTGCCTGGTCGCCGGTGATGGCCTGAAACTCCAGCTCGGCCGATTGGAGTTGCAGCGAGATGCGCCTGAAGACTTTCTCCGCGAAGGGAATGCGGAAGTTCAACCCGGGCATCAAGAGGCGGCTGAACTTTCCGAACAAGACCGCGACGCCGACGTGTCCTTGTTTGATCACGGAAATGCTGCCGGCGAGAAGGACGACGACGGGGATCGCCACACCGGCGACGATGTAGGGAATGTACTGAGCCACAGAAGGAGCCTTTCTGATTCAGGCGGGAAATTCGGAAGAGTGATGTTCGAGGATGTACCAGCCGGTTTTCTCCTTCTTGCAGACGAAGGAGTAACGGGCCGGGACGCGCACGGTGACCCCTTTCTTGCAATACGAGAACTCATAGGAGCCGGAGCGAATGAAGATGTCGTGGTACTGGCGGGTTTCGCCGGACTCGAAATGCACCTTCACGTTTTCGAGCTCGAAGAGATGCTCGAAGTAGCGGCGAATATGAAAATGGCCCGTCCGTAAGTCCTTGGCGAATGTGCCCCACAGCTGTCCCTCGGAGTCGTACGTGCTCACGACGCTGAGGATGTTGTGGTGATTGACGCCGTACTCCCAGTCCCCGATGAAGTCGTCGAGGTTTTTCTTTTCGGTGCTCGGCCGGATCACGCTGCTGTAAACCAGCCCGCCGGAGGCCTCGCATTCGTTCACGTCCATCGTGCTGGTCGCGTGCGGATGGACACTATCACTGAACAGCTTGATGAACTTCTTCAGGATCTCCAGAGTCGGCACGCGATCGTGCTTGAAGATCACATAAGTGATAAAGCTATGCACCACGAGGGCCGCGAGGAGTCCCTCGAAAATGCCGTGATCGAAGACGAGGTATCCACAGAACATCGCCAGCCCGAACGCATAGGGCCCCTGCTGGGCGACATGATACATTCCGGCGACCATCTTCCAGCCCGTGAACACCATCAGGACGGCAAGCGAGAACTCAGGCAGACGCGAGAGCAGTCCGGGGAAAATCAGCACGACGCCGAGCACGGCCGCGACGAACAGGTTCGACATCTTGGTGAGGGCACCCGCCATGCGGTTGGTCGAGCTTTTCGCCAGTCCATCCAAATTCGTCATGCCGCCGAAGAAGCTCGAGGCCAGATTGCCGACCCACATGACGAGCAAGCTGTTGTTGGAGTGCGATTTTCGCCCGAGCGGGTCGATCTGTTCGATGGCGGCGTTGCTCATCACCTGCTCAATAACATCGACCAGCATCAGCATGCCCGCGTACAACACCATCTCGACGTGCATCCTGGGGGTGATGCTCGCGAAGTCGGGAAAGGGCCACGCCAGCGCGAATTGCATTGGCTCGACGTGGAGCATGGGGAATTTCACATAGAACGCCAGGCCGACGCTGCCGGCGATGACGGCGATGTAGGGGACACCCGGGCTCGTGTCCTTGAAGCGTTTGTAGAGATATACGAACAGGAACAGCCCGACCGCCGAGCAAAGCATCACAAGACACCGCTCGCCGGTCCAGAATATGTCGGAGTGGCCGACGGTCTCGTAGGTGTAGGGCAAGAACTTCATGGCGATCTTCAGCCCCACGCCCGCCAGCAGACCTTCAATCAGAAAGTGCGGGACGGCCTTGAGGATGTATTTTGCCAGATCGTAGCGCCACACCACTGCCTGCATGGTCGCGGTCAAGAAGATGAGCCACGGCATGTTCTCCCGGCCGAAGTGATGAATCCCCAGCGCGAGGATGGGCGCGAGGCCAGCGGCGACTCCCGGCACGCCGATGTGGTTGCCCGGTCTGATCAGATAGAGGACGAAGCTGATCACACAGGCCACGATGACGGTCGCCAGCCCCAATTGGACGGGATACTCCGACATCAGGCAGATGCCGACCGTGAGCGGGATCGCCATCAGGCCAGTGATCACGCCGGCCAGTGCGTCCCGCTTCAGAGTCTCGGCTGTGAATCGCGGAGTGCTGGCGGTCAAGCCATGGGCGCCGGTCAGAGAGCCGGGGGGGGCGACTTCGGGGAGCGGAGTGTGTCGCGATCGGGACGCATGCTGGTTGGCAACTCCCGCCCGAAGGCTCGGCTCGGCTACCGTGGGCACGGCAGAATGATTGAAGTCGCCCAACGTCGAACCTCCTTTTGATCCTTCGTCCAAACGCTCATATCGGACGAACCGAGAACCAGAATTCCTATCAACCAGTCTATTCACTCTAAGACTTCAGGCTCTCGATCACGAAAGACCTTGCGGATTTGTAATGATTCACAGATCTATAAATAGCGATTCGGGATCCCGCCCAAGTGCAATGGGGACGGGTCCATATTTGAAAATGGACCGCCACCGTTTCCTCGACTTGAAGGACAAGAAATGGAACATGCGGCTCGCGGGAAAGTCGCATTTCTACCTACCAACTGCGGCCGTGATTGCCTTCACTCGCGCTTCGGGCTGATGTCGGTCGCCACCTGCCCCCCACCGCCCGCACGGGGCAACTATGATAAAGGGGACGCTTTGAATTCCGCCCCGCACCTGGAATTCCCGCACCATGAAAGTTCAAGACTTCCTGGACCATCACGGCATCGCGCGCAATCCGTTCGCGGAGGAGGATGCCCAGACCGACCCGGTGTTCAAGGAACACTGCATCGATAGCACCTATCATCCCACCTGGGACAAGGTCTACGGCGATCCCGCCGAGCCGGCCAGCGCCATCGTGTTTGGCGAGAAAGGTTCCGGCAAAACGGCCATGCGGCTGCAACTGGCCCGGCACCTGGAGCAGTACAACCGCGAGCATCCGGGGCGGCGGCTGTTTGTGATCCATTACGACGACTTCAACCCGTTCCTCGACCGCTTTCGGGACCGGCTCGGCAGCCGGCAGAAGCGGGCGGAAAAAGTCCTCGGCCATTGGAAGCTGTGGGACCACATGGACAGCATCCTGTCCCTCGGCGTCACCGGCCTGGTGGACCGGCTGCTCGATGTCCGCCAGCCGAGCCAAAGCGTGCACTGCGAAATCGAAGCGTCGGCGGCGCAGAAGCTGGACCGGCATCAGGCCCGCGACCTTTTGTTGCTCGCCGCCTGCTACGACCAGTCCACGGCGGAGACGTTCAAGGGGCGCTGGCATCGCTTGCGCCGCGGGCTCAAGTACAACACGCTGCTCTCGTTCTGGCCGCTGGTCCTGGGCTGGACCTGGCTGGTGCTGTTCTGCGTGCTGCTGCTCTGCATGTGGCGGGGAGGGATGCAAGGCTGGATTCCGCCGTGGTGGGCCAGCATTCCGCTGGCGCTGGCCGGCTTTGCCCCGTGGCTGTGGCGGACGTGGAAGACTTTCTGGCTGGCGCGCGGCATCCTGCACCGGATGCGAGTGGGGAACCACGAAACCAATCCGCTTCGCCAGGTCCTGCAGCAATTCACCTCCGCCGAACTTTCCAGCCAGCCGCTACCCAACAAAGACAGCACCGACAGCCGTTACGAGCTGCTGCTGAAGTTCCAGGCTATTTTGCAAACGCTCGGCCATCCCGGCATCATCGTGCTGGTGGACCGGGTCGATGAGCCGCACCTAATCAACGGCTCGGCGGAACTGATGAAGGCCCTGCTCTGGCCGATGCTGGACAACAAGTTTCTCAAGCATCCCGGCCTGGGGCTTAAACTGATGCTGCCCATGGAATTGACCCGTTTTGTCGAACGGGAGGAGCGGGACTTCTATCAGCGGGCCCGCCTCGACAAGCAGAACATGATTCCGTCCTTCGAATGGACCGGCGAAGCCCTGTTCGACGTCGCCACCGCCCGCGTCCGGGCCTGCGCCAATACCACCCCCGGCAGCGGCAGCATGCAACAGCCGAGTGTCCGGGAACTCTTCGAGCCGTCGGTCTCCGCCCCGCGCCTGATCGAAGCCTTCCGCAGCCTCCGGGTCCCCCGCCGGCTCTTCAAATTTCTCTACCACCTCATCGTCAGCCACTGCAACAGCCACACCGACGAAAACCCTTCGTGGCAGATTTCGTCGGGACTTTTTGAATCGACGCTGGCGCTGAATTTGCGCGATCAGGATGCGTTTGATCGGGGCGTGGGCGCTGGTTGAGGAAAGTGCACAGTGTAGAGTGCAAAGTGTAAAGTGAAGAAGCCATTGGGTTGCGGCCTAGCCTCCCGTCCCGCCAGAGTTAGCGGGCCTTTTTGCTGCGCTGGTAGAATGGCGGGATGGACGCGAACCAATGGGATATGATGACCTCGCCAGAAACCTGGCTCATGGCGGCGGCGTTCATAATCGCAATCGCATTGAATTTCTACGAAGTCGGCGGCATGTCGCGGATGGCGAAATACGCAAAGTGGCTCTTTGTCGCAGCCGCAGTGATTCTTTGGATCGAATTCCTTTGGCGAACTGGCCGGTTTAGTGGTTCCTGATTCGGTGGGGACCGCCTGCTGGCAATTTCAATTTAGAGGCCGACAAAAAACCTCGCTGGCGACGAGAAATCCCCCCGTTTTTCCAGCTTACCCATTCGGTTATTTGTTTGCCTCTTAGGACACTACCAGCCTCTGCATTCACTCTGCACTCCCTCAGATCTTATTCGCCCGCAGCTCCGCCAGCGAATAGTGCGTATCCCGCCACTGGATGCCGTTGTTCCAGTAGGTGAGAAAGATCGAACGCCACTGGATGAAGAGGAAGAGCAGCACGGCGAGGGGAAAGCCGAGGGCGCAGGAATAGGGGCTGCGGGTTTCGCGGGCCGAGCTGGCGAGCAACAACGTGAGGACCACAATATTCGCCACATACAGCCAGCGGGCAATTCCCGTCGTGAGGAAAAGCGCGAAGTAGGGCCAGATGTTGAGCAGCAGCATCGCCACGGAGATGAAGACCGCCGCGAAAAAGTTGTAGTCGATGGCGGCATACATATTCTTCTCCAGGCCGCGGACCATTTCCCACAGCGAGCCGTACCAGTGGACCACGATCATGCCATCGATGCCGCTGACCAGATCCTGCCGAAATCCGCGGAGCTTGACGAGTTTGCCGAGCTTGAGGTCGTCGTCGGGGCGCATCTTGATGGGGCGGAAGCCTGCGATTTTCTCGAAGACTTCGCGGCGGATCAGGTTGAAGGCCCCAATGCCGACGTGGGCCGTGCTCTTGGGGTTGCGGACGCCCCACGCGCGGACGAACAGCAAGAAATTCATGGCAAACGTAACGATAAAGCACTTTAGGAGCCAGGAAGGCATCCGCGTATCGGGCGTGGCGACGAGATGATCGGCGTTGTGCTCAATGGCATACCTGATCGCCCGCTTGAGCGTGGTCGGCTCAAAGATGACGTCGGCGTCGGTGAAGAGAATCCACTCTCCGCTGCTCCCTTCCGCGCCGTGCTGCATGGCGTGGTTCTTTCCCAGCCAGCCCGCCGGCAGCTCCGTGAGATGCACCACATTGAGCTGCGGGAATTCGCTTACTAATCGGTCCAGGATTTGGCCTGTGGAATCGGTCGAACGGTCGTTGACGAGCGTGATTTGCAAGTCGGGATAGTCAAGTTTCAAGAGCGAACGGACCGCCTGCTCGATGTTCCGCTCCTCATTGCGGGCGGGAGCGACGAGCGACACCCGCGGCAACGGAGCATCTGCCTCCAGCAGCGGCAGTTCGCGGAGCTTTTTGATGAGCAGACCGGCATAGACCCACAGAGCGAAGACCAGCAGTGTGGCCAGCAGGCTGAAGCCGGCCAGCCAGGGCATGACGAGATGATAGTAGTGCATGCGTCAGGAATTCGCCGCTTTCAAAGCGGTTCGCCGCCGCCGAGGATTGTGATAGAGCACGTCCCGCAGATACTCCGCCGAGCCGTTCTCGCCTGGTGGCCGTTCGCGATGCCAATCGTGATGCGTGGGGACCAAGGCATCGTCGTGCGGCCAAGGGTCGAACGGATCGTGGCCGAGGGCGCGGGCCAGTTTGCTGCTGTCCATGCTGACGTCGCCGGCGCGGGGTGGAATCGGGCCGGCTTCGATCCGGTTGCAGCCCATGAGGTGATCGGGGTCATAGCCGCCGACGCGATTGATGATCTGGGCAATCTGATACAGGCTAAGTGCCCGCGGCCCGCCAGCGTGGAACAGGCCGGCGAGGTTGCCGGCGAGAACTCGCTGCAGCAGAGGATTGAGGCAATCGGTGTAGGTCGGCGTTCGGACTTCGTCGTAATAGAGCGTCGCGGGTTTCTGCTTCTTGAAGCGAGACTGAATCCAGTCGATGGCTCCGGCGTGGCCGTTAAAGCTGATCCCCATCGGCAGGGAAATGCGGAGTTGGCAAGCGTCGGGCCGTTCGCGAAGGATGATCTGCTCCGCCTCGGCCATCGTTTTTCCGTAGACCGTGACGGGGTCGGTCGCGTCCTCTTCCACATGCTGGCCGCCGCGCGTGCCGGAATAAACCAGGTCGATGGATAAGTGTGCCAGCCGCACTTCGGCCCCGCCAGCAACCTCCAGCAGGTTCACCACGCTGTCGATATTCACCCGCTGAGCCATCGAAGGGTCGAGCTCGCACGATTTGAGCTTGCAGGTCCCTTCACAGTTCAGCACCGCGCGAAACTGATAGCGATCAAACAGCCGCCGCATCTGGTCCTTGTCATCGCCGTCGCAGGCCAGAATCCCTTCCCCCTTGAGCGGCCAGTTATCGGTGCGGCGAATGGCGATGACCTGCCCCGGATACCGGCGGCGAAAATGGGAGAGCGCGTTATATCCCGCCACCCCCGCCACGCCGGTGATGAGCAGCGGCAGAGGAGGAGTGGGGAGGTGGGGCATGAGGGGGGTAAATCTACGATCGAGGCGACAAACGACTCATTATACCCGCCAGCTACACAATCAGCATCGCATCCCCATAGCTGAAAAACCTGTATCCTTCCCGAATGGCCGTGTCATAGGCCCGGCGGATGAGGTCGTCGCCGCCGAAGGTGCGGACGAGGATGAGCAGCGTGCTTTTGGGAAGATGGAAGTTGGTGAGCAGGGCGTCGACCGCGTGAAAGTTGTACGGCGGGCGGATGAACAGGTTGGTGGTGCCGGTGTAAGGCGCAAGGCTGCCGCGGTGAGCGGCGGTTTCCAAAGTCCGGACAACGGTAGTCCCCACGGCGACAATCCGTCCTTTGCGCGTGTGGGTCGCAATCAGTCGGTCCACGGTCTCGCGACTGAGGCTGCACCATTCGTGGTGCATGACGTGCTCGTCGATGGTCGGCGTGCTAATGGGGCGAAAGGTGCCGATGCCCACGTGGAGCGTGACGAACTCGCGGGGGATGCCTTGCTTGCTGAGTTTGCTCAGCAGCTCGTCGGTGAAGTGCAGACCGGCGGTTGGAGCGGCGACGGCACCGGGCTCCTTGGCGAAGACTGTTTGGTACGTCTGCCGGTCCGCTTCGGTCATCTCGCCGTCACGGATGTACGGCGGCAGCGGGACGCGGCCGACTTTTTCGAGCAGCGGCAGAGCGTCCCCCATCGGCTCGGGACGAACCGCCCACACTCCTCCGTCAAGCTTCGTGAGCAGCCGCAGTCGCAGCTCCTGGCTCACATCCCAGGAAACGATGGAAATTGCCTCTCCCGCCTCCAGCTTGCCGCGCGTCTTGCTGAGGACTTGCCAGTTGCCGTTCTCGTCGGCGCTCAGAAACAGCCCGGTCCAGCGGGCATTCGTCCGCTCGCGCCGGCCGACGAGCCGGGCCGGAATGACCCGCGTATCATTGAGAACAAGCGTGTCTCCCGCCGCCAGATATTCTGGCAAATCCCGCACATAGGCATGTTCGATGCTCTCCGCCTGCCGGTTCACGACCAAGAGCCGGGCATCTTGTCGCGCTTTCAGCGGCTGCTGGGCGATGAGCTCGCGAGGGAGATCGTAGTCGTAGTGGCTGAGGTCGGGCATGGGGAACAGTGGACTCGATCTTTGGTGAAGCTTTCCGGCCGGGGAGGGTAAATTTAACGCTCGTAACAACTCGTTCCGATATTCTGGATTGTCCGTTGCTGCCGCCGGAATCGCTTATTCCTCGCGTCCCGGTAAAGTGTAACGGTTTTTCCGCATCTACGGCCTTCTACCCGCCGCATCCATGCTAACCACCATCTCCCGCCGAGCTTTCGGCCTGGGCTCGCTAGCCCTCGCCTCCGCCACTCTTCCCGCGCTCGCCTGGGCCCAGCAGCCCACTCAGCCGAAAAAGAAGCTCCTCATCCCCGGCACCGGGCTGCGGATTTCGAAAACCGGCGACGACTTCGAGGACGACAAGTTTGAGTATTATCCGCAGCACCCCAAAAGCAGTTGGAATATCAATAAGCAGATGAACGTCCCCGGCGGCATCTCGCTCAACAACCTGTGGGCCGAAGGGGGAAAGCGCGGCACGCCGGACGTGGTCAAGCGGATCGCCACGCCGCCGGGAGGGATCGAGGGGAGCAAGGGCTGCATGATGATGCAGTCCCTGAACCCCGGCATCCCCGGCCGGCTCAGTGGCGAGGAACAGCAGGACGATCTGCTGCACAATGTGGAAGGGGTCGCCGGCTCGCAGATCCCGGTCGCCTGGTCCCCCAATGTCGTCTGCCGCGTCTATATTCCCTCGGAATCCCAATGGGAAAAGCGGAACGGGGCGACGTTTGGCTATCGCATTGGCCTGTATGGCTACACGCCGCAGAACAAATATGACGAATACTGGCCCGGCATCTTTTTTCACATGCAGCGGGAGCAGGCCGCCGACGGCAAGATCAAGCCAAGCATTCTGAGCGTGCTGCGGGCCGATGAATTCGGCCGCGATCTCCCTGGCCCCGTCTTTCAGCCCGCGAGCTGGTGCACGCTCGGCATGTCCATGCCTCCCGACGGCAGCGTGCAGTTCTTCGGCAAGCCGGGAATCGACGACCTGACCGAGAAGGACTATCTGGGCGGCTGGCACTGCTATAGCTGGCGGGCCGTGAACTTTAGCACGTTCTTTTACAACGTCATCAACATGGACAACGGCCGGAGCTGGGGGACGCCCTGGACCGTGGACAACGCCTATCTTTACGTCGCCACCGCCCCCAAGCAGAACATCAAGACGCCGGAGCGAACCGCCGCCAAACCCAAGGATCCGGCACCGCTGACGCCGCCAACACCGCCGGCGGAATAGGCGCGCTGGAGTCCCGTCTTCAGCCGGTCTTAAAGAACCGCCTGAAGGCGGGACTCCAACTAAGCCAACAGGCGCTTCACTGCCTGCTGCCACCGGCCATAGCGTTCATCCCGCTCTGCCGCGGACATCCGCGGCTGAAACTCTTGGTCGAGTGCCCAGTTGCGGGCGATGTCGGACTGGTCCTGCCAGTAGCCGACGGCGAGGCCGGCGAGATAGGCCGCGCCGAGAGCGGTGGTTTCGGCCACAACCGGGCGGCGGACGGTCGCGCCGACGATGTCGGCCTGGAACTGCATCAGCGTGTTGTTCAGGCTCGCGCCGCCGTCGACCTTCAGCGTGGCCAGCGGCAGGTCCGCGTCGCTTCGCATGGCGCCCAGCAAGTCGCGGGATTGAAAGGCCATAGATTCCACTGCCGCGCGGGCGATGTGGGCCGCGGTCGTGCCGCGCGTGATGCCGAAGATCGCGCCGCGAGCGTCGGGCTGCCAATAGGGAGCGCCGAGGCCCACGAGCGCGGGAACCAGAATCACGCCGCCACAATCGGGAACGCTCGCCGCCAGTTTCTCTACGTCGGCGGAAGACATGATGATCCCCAGCCCGTCCCGCAACCACTGCACAATCGCACCGGCGATGAAGACCGACCCTTCCAGGCAATACGTCGTTTTCCCATTCACTTGCCAGCCGACCGTGGTGAGCAACTTGTTTTTCGATGCCTATGAAAGAGCCTGATGGAACCGACGGAACTACTCCGCGTCGTTGGAGTAGCGGCTTGACAGCATTGCCTGTTCGCGATTTGTGACGGGACCGG
>SXOA01000154.1 GCA_005778405.1 Planctomycetaceae bacterium | reverse complement strand
CCGCATCGGCCAGGGGATTGAGTTCGATTACTGCTGCTGCCACGCCAGCTTCGCCCTGCGTGAGCTGGGGATTGAGTCGGTGATGGTCAACAGCAACCCGGAGACCGTCAGCACCGACTATGACACCAGCGACATGCTCTTCTTTGAGCCACTGACGACGGAAGACGTGCTCAACATCCATGATCGGATCAATCCCGATGGTGTGATTGTGCAGTTCGGCGGGCAGACACCGCTCAACCTCGCTCGGGCATTGCACAACGCCGGCGTCCCCATCATCGGCACCAGCGTCGAGACCATTGAAGCGGCCGAAGACCGCGAGAAGTTCGCCGCCATCCTGCACCGGCTCAATCTCAAGCAGCCGGAAAACGGAATTGCCCGGAACATGAACCAGGCCCGGACGGAGTCCGTGAGGATTGGTTTCCCGTGTCTGGTCCGGCCAAGTTTCGTTCTCGGCGGGCGGGCGATGGAAATCTGCTATGACCAGGCCCAGTTCGACCGTTTTGTCGCCGAAGCCTTCGTCGTTGCCCAGGGGCAACCGGTGCTGATTGATCGCTTCTTGGAAGATGCCACGGAAGTCGACGTCGATTGCCTCAGCGATGGCGAGACGGTTGTTATCGCCGGCGTCATGGAGCACATCGAAGAAGCGGGGGTCCATTCCGGCGACTCTTGCTGTGCGATTCCGCCGTACAGCCTTCCCGGCCCGGTGATTCAGGAGATTCGTGAGTCGACGATTGCGATGGCAAGGTACCTGCGGGTCGTCGGCCTGATGAACGTGCAATTCGCCGTCAAGCGAGAGGACGGCAAGCCCGTCGTCTATATCCTGGAAGTGAACCCCCGCGCCAGCCGTACGGTGCCGTTCGTGGCGAAGGCGACGGGCCTCCAAATCGCCAAAGTGGCGGCTAAGGTAATGACGGGCGTTTCGCTAGTCGAGCTGGGTGTAACGACGGAGCCGATTCCCGCTCATGTGAGCGTGAAAGAGAGCGTTTTCCCTTTCCGTAAGTTCGCCGGCGTGGATATTGTCCTGGGCCCGGAGATGCGGAGCACCGGAGAAGTAATGGGGGTTAGCGAGCGATTTAGCATCGCCTTCGCCAAAGGACAGCTCGCCGCGGGGGTCGTCCTCCCTTCCAAGCCGAGCAAGATTTTTGTCAGCGTCTCCAAGCGGCACAAAGACGCTGTTGGCGAGTTGGGCCGTCGACTAGTCGCTCTGGGCCATTCGCTCGTCGCCACGGAAGGAACCGCCCAACGTCTGGAGACTGATGGAATCAAAGTGGAGCGTGTCAAAAAGATCGCCGAGGGTCGGCCCAACGTCGTGGACCAGATGAATGATGGCGTCATTGCCCTAGTCATCAATACCCCTAGCGGCAAGGGGGCTCGCACCGACGAAGGCCGCATCCGCGCCGCTGCCGTCCAGCTCGGCATCCCCTGTATTACCACCATCCAAGCCGCCGAAGCCGCCGTGAAGGCGATGGAGGCCTTGCTCGAAGAAGAGATGACGGTGGAGGCGCTGCAGGACCGGTTTCCGCGAGTGGAAATGGGACAAATGCTAACAGTCTGACATCGACAATCTCTTTCAGGAGTCTCGTCATGCCCGCCAACGCCATTCACTGGTTCGAAATCCCGGCTATCGACATGGACCGGGCGGTCAAGTTCTATAACCAGGTGCTGGGATACAGCATGGCGCACTTCAGCATGCACAACTGCACGATGGCGATGTTTCCGTGCGAAAGTGGCGTGGGCGGATCGATCTGCAAGCAGGACGACTTTCTGCCGAGCACGCAGGGATCAGTAGTCTATCTCGACTGCGGGCCGGATCTGAGCGTCGCCCTGGCCAAAGTTGAACCCGCCGGCGGCAAGGTCGTCATGCCCAAGACGGCCATCGGCGAGCATGGCTATATCGCGCTTTTTCTCGACACGGAGGGGAACCGGGTCGGACTGCACTCCGGCGCGTAATCACTTTCCTATGTGAAGTGGGCATTTTCTTGGCGCGGGATGAACCGACGCGATCAGCCCTGCGTAGGAACGGCGACTCCAAACTCGGAGGTGCGCCCATGCGCCGCTTCTTTCAGTTCCGCCTGCGGACCGCGCTGGCGCTGATGACTCTATGCTCCCTTGTCTCGGGATGGTTCGGGGCGAACCTGCGGGAGTGGCAGGGGGAGCAGCGGGCGCTGGCGGCACTGGGGCCTGCTTCGATTGACTACTACAGCGGTCCGGCTGCGATCCCGATTCTGACCTGACGAAACTTTGCTTCGGCCCGCGTGACGGTCCGCTCGAAATGGTATGGTTGGTTGCCGGGACTGGACGAACGCAATTTGTTGCCGATCTTTCGCCGTGTGACCAAGGTATACCTCGTCGGCCCAGAGTATAGGAAAGAACTGCTTGCGCACCTCGCCGAATTCCACGAGCTCCAGGAATTAGAGCTCTGGGAAACCTCCATTTCGTACCGCGAACTGGAGGCCTGGAAGAAGCAACATCCCCAGGTCGCCGTCACGGCAACCCACAGGGCGATCACGCGATAAAACCAAACCTGGCCCTCAAAAGAAAGGGCCGAATCCAATCCTCGGAGGTGCGCCCATGCGCCGCTTCTTTCAGTTCCGTCTGCGGACCGCGCTGGCGCTCATGACCCTGTGCTCCGTCGCCTTGGGATGGTTCGGCAAGAATTTGCGGGAGTGGCAGGCGGAGCAGCAGGCCATCAACGCCCTGGGACCTGCTACGGTGGATTACTCCAGCAGCATCCGCATCCCCCTCTTTCACTGACCAAGCAGCGTTTCGGCCCGCGTGACGGTCCAATCCAAAGGATTAGAAGTGTGGCGACGACTGCTGGACCGTTTCGAAGTGCAGATGTTCCGCCGCACCACGATTGTCAGCCTGCATGGCCCACAGTACACGCGCGACCTGCTGCCGCACCTTGCGCGGTTTCATGATCTGGAACAATTGGAACTGCTGGATACTTCCATTGGCGACGACGACCTTTGGACCTGGCAACAGCAGCACCCACAAGTTGCCGTATCGGTCAATCGCAGCTCTCTGGCGCGATAGCCCAGCATTTACGTGATCAACTCTTTGATCGGCCCATAGGCCGGGTCCGCCATCGGCACTTGCCGGCCGGCGATGTCGAACGGCTGCGTGGAATCGACGCCGAGAGCTTGCAGATAAGTGTGAAACATGTGGCCGTGGTCCACTTCGCGGTCTGCGACGGCGGTGCCGTTGTCGTTGGTCTTGCCGATGACCGCTCCGCGGGCGATCTTGGCCCCGCCGAGGCAGACGCTCCAGGCATTTCCCCAGTGGTCGCGGCCGTAAAGGTGGTTGATGTTCGGCGTGCGGCCAAATTCGGAGAGGACGACAATCAGCGTGCTGTCGAGCATGCCGCGGGCCGCAATGTCCTCGACAAACGTGGCAAAGGGGCGGTCCCATTCGCCAAGCTGCTCCAAGTGAAAGTCAAAATTCTCGTTGTGCGTGTCATAGTTGCTGTGCGTGACTTGCACAAACGTGACGCCGCTTTCCAGCAGTCGCCGGGCCAAGAGGCAGTGGCGACCAAAGTCGTGCTTGCCGTACCGCTCGTGGTCCTTCTCCGGCTCCTTGGTGGTGTCAAAAACTTCGCCGCGGCGCATTAGTTCCAGGGCTTGCTCGTAGCTCTGCACATAGGCGTCTGTCTGGGCCGTGCGGCGGCGCTGGGCGAAGGTGTCGTTGGTGCTGCGGCGGAATGCCTGGCGGGCGTTGTCAGCCGCTTCGGGGATGTCGGCCGGGCGGGCGGAATTCTGTGGCGGTTTGCCGCTGTCGAGCGTGATGCTGGAATAACGGGGTCCGAGATAGGCAGCGTCATTGCCGCGTCCCCCGCCGCCGCCGGGCGAAACAACAATATGACCGGGAAGTGAGTTGCCAGCCGACTCCAGATTCTTGGCCATCACCGCGCCGATGACGGGGTAATCCGCACCGGGCGTCTGCTTGCGGCCGGTGAACATGGCGTGATGGCCGCGGCCGTGGTCCCCTTCCTTGGTGTTGATGCTCCGGACGATCGCCAGATTGTGCATCTGTTTGGCGGTATACGGCAGCAGCTCGCTGATGTGCACGCCAGGGACGCTCGTGGGAATTGTCAGGAATGGTCCGCCTGTGTTCGTCCCCGGTTTTGGATCCCAACTCTCAAGCTGGCTGAGTCCACCGGCCATGTTGAACACGACCACTCGCTTCTGCGATTTGGCCATCTCGGCTGCGGCGCTTGGCCGGGCCAGAGCTCCTAGTCCACCCACGACCGCTCCCATGCCGGCCGCCATGCCGCCCAGAAACGACCGTCGGGCAATCGTGTGCTCGCTCGACCTGCAGGAGTATTCGCAACGCATGGTGGTTTCTCCGTGGGGTAGGCTTCCAGCCTGCCCAAAAAGTCGCAGGGCAGGCTGGAAGCCTACCCCACCTACTAATGATTAAATCTGAACTCCGTCGAACTTATCAGTCCCCAAGCCATTTCGGCGACGGCGACCGGCTTGTCGGTGGGCCGAGCCGTCAGGTACGTATTCACTGCCACAAGTTCCCCGTCGGTCGGCTTGCGGGAGAGGACGCTTAAATAGAGCTCATCGGCGAGTGCTTTGTTATCGGGCAATGCCAGCAGGCGGGCGGTCAAGTTCTCGCCACTCGGCGCGAGCCAACCCTTCACCACGCCGCCGTTGGCCAGGAACAAGGCCTGGTCCACGGTGGCGAAGAAATCGCTTTGCGGCGCACCTGCGCTATTCCCCATGAGCTGTATAAAAATCGTCACGCTGCCGGCCAGTTTGGCGTGCGCGGCTTTTTCCAGTTCTTTCCGCCGCTCAGCCATCTTTGCCGGGTCCGCCTTGTCTGCGTCGGTCATGGGCTTGGCTTTGTCGAGCTCCGCGGTCGTGGCGATGGTGTAGTTGCGATAGACCCCGGTCACTTGCAGCACGCTCCAGCCGAACTGCTCGGGGGAGAGCTGCTTGAGGGGGCGGACGGCGTAGTCGGCAGCCAACTCGTCAGGCATTTTCTTCGCTAGGGTATCGAAAGCCAGGGCATCCACTTTGGACTTCTCCGCCGCCGGCGCTTGTTGGGCTTCGATCGCGGGAATCTGCTGCGAGAGCGCCGCTGCTTGCGTGGTGTTGGCGGTCACTGCCGCGGCAGCCGCGGTGAGTTGAGCCGCGGCTGCTTTCATGGCTTCATCCTTGACGGTCAACACTTTCTGACCTTCGGCAACTTCCGCCGTGAGTTGATCGCCGCGAGTCTTGAGCTTCAGCGTCGTCGCGGCAAGTTCGGCATCCTGCGGCAGCTTCGCACTGGCAGCCTGGGCTTTGGCAAGGACTTCAACAAACTCCTTCATCGCGGCCAGTTTGGTATCGATCGCGAGTTTTGCTGCGGCCTGGGCGGCAGTCGCTTCTTCACTGGATTTCTGAGCGGCGATCTGAGCTGCTTGCAAGGACGGCAACTCAGCGGCGAGCTTCGTCATTGTCAATTTCGCGGTCGCCAGATCAGCGACCAGTTTGGTGACATTGGCCTGAGAAGCCTGAGCCGCGGCAGCGAGAGCGGCGTATTGTGTCAAATCCTTGGCAGCCGAGACTTTCCGCTCCGCCAGTTTTCGTACGGCCGCATCCAGGCGGTACTTCGTCGTAGCCGCGTCGTGCTGCTCTTCCAGCGCGATGACCTGCTTGCGAGCCCCGTCGAGCCGGCCATTCACTTCCGCGACCGCTGCTTGCGCCGCCGCCAGCTTGTCGCTCGCCACTTTGGCTTCCGCGGTCTTCAGCTCCACGACCTTGACCAGCGCTGTCACTTCAACGGTCACCTGATCGGCGCGGGCCTGAAACTTCGCCGCCGCTTCCGCCAGATCCTTTTCCGCCGGCAACTTGGCGGCTGCTTCCTTGGCTTTCGCGGCTGCTTCGGCCAGGGCCTTCAAAATGTCTTGCTTGGGTGCAATCGGTGCGGTCGCATCGGCGACCCCCTTCGCCGCGGCATCGGCAGCCTTCTTGGCATCGGCCAGAGGTGCCGAAGCTTTGGTGAATTCTTCTGTGATGGCCGGAATCGTCTTTCTGGCGGCGGCCAAGTCGGTGTCAATCTTCCCCGTCACGGCGCTCGTTGCAGCCGCGGCATCCGTCAACGTCTTCTGCTCTGCTTCGAGCGCCGCCAGCCGAGCCTGAGCTGCCATAGCCTGCGCTGCAACATCGGCCGGCAGGTCCATTGCCCTCTGATACGCCTGCGTCAGGGCAATTTCCCGCAGAAAACCCTTGATATCGTATTTCATTGCCGCAAACTCGTCCGCCAGCATCTCCAGGAGCTGCGGGTTGCTCGGCGGATTGGCGGCATATTGAAACTCCACAGGCTCGACGAGTGCCCGCCCCAGCATCTGCCCCCAGAGCCGGTTGGCGATGTTTCTGTTGAACGGCTTGTTCGTGGGAACAATCTGCGCCGCCAGTTGCAACCGCCGACTGTATTTGGGAATGTGCCGCACTTCCTTGGCGGGAGCGACGGTGTACTCCTCGCCGGGGTTGAACTTCGGCTCTTCGACTTGCTTGCCGCCGGGGATGCGGGGCCAGGTGATGCCTTTCGCGGTCGGGTCAAAAACCGACTGATAGGAAACCTCGCCGTCCGCCTTATCCATCAACACGGCCTTCTTGTCCTTGCCCGTGAAAATCTGCGTCCGGTTCACGAACGCAAAAATGCCGTAGTAATCGGGCTGCAAATAATCGTCGATGAGCGGATGGTTGTGGCACTGGTTGCACTGATAGTCGCGGCCAAAAAAGATCCGCCCAATGTCCCGCGTCAGCAGGTTCGGCTCGACGTCCCGATCGAGAAAAAACTTGGCCGCCGGGCGGGTCGCTGGGTCGGCTCCGTCGGACGCCAGGACTTCGCGGGCGAGCTGGTCATACGGCTTGTTGGCGGCGAACGAGTCGAGCAAATACTGTTGCCACTCCGCCGCAGTCACATGTTTATCTGGCCGTCGCTCCATCCACATGACGTCGAACACATTGGCTATGTGACGGACGTAGCGCGGGCTGGCCAGCAGTTGGTCAATAAGTTTCGTCCGCCTGTCGGCAGAAGCATCAGCGACGAATGCGGCCAACTCCGCGGACGACGGAACCATGCCCGTGAGGTCGAGATACACGCGCCGGGCAAACTCTCCATCGCTGGCTGGCGGAGCAACGGCACCGACATGCGCCTGCGTCACCACCGCATCAATCCGCCCGTGCAGCGGCGGAGACTGGCCGAAGAGATTCGCGGCAAAACCGGCCAGCAGAGCCGTGAATACCAACTCCTTCCCCGCACGCCACTTCAAAATAGCGAATGTCGGGCAGAGCATCGTGCTAGCTCGCAGCAAGACCACGGGGCCACCTTGGTCTGAAGGGTGGGAATTAAGGAACCTCCGCACATGGCGGAGTATAGGTGGGAAGGAGTTGTGGAGGGATAATTCAGGCGGGAATCTGACCGCGGCAAGCCAGCTACCTTTCATTTCGGCAGCCGACTCCCTGACGCATCAGAGCTAGTTGATAGGTTAAGCTAGGGGCGAGGAAGAGTCAAGATTGATCAATGGTTGTGGTTCCCCTTCGGCACGAATCGCGAATCCCCATTGTCCCCAGGCGCGGATGCCGTGAAACTGGACCAGCCTCAATCCGCAAGTTCCCTGCCACGATTCTCCCATGATGCAGCCCGAAACATGGACGGTCGGTCGCCTGCTCACCTGGACCACCGACTATCTCAAAAAGAGCGGTTCACCCAGTTCGCGGCTGGATGCGGAAGTGCTGCTAGCGGCGGCTCGAAAATGCGAGCGGATCGCTCTCTACACGGCCTTTGAAGAGGTCGTTCCCGACGACGTGCGGGCCGAGTTCCGCGACCTGGTCAAACGCCGCGCCGGCGGCACACCGGTCGCCTACCTGGTTGGCAAAAAGGAGTTCTACTCCCTCTCCTTCCGGGTCACTCCCGATGTGCTCATTCCCCGGCCGGAAACCGAGCATCTCGTTGTCGCCGCAGTCGATTTGCTCACGGCTCTTCCCACCGATGCCCGTCCGCAAATCGTCGATGTCGGCACCGGCAGCGGGGCAATTGCCGTCAGCCTTGCCCGGCACGAGCCGCGAGCCAAAATCGTGGCGACCGACATCAGCCCGGCCGCGCTCGCCGTCGCCCGGCTCAATGCGGCTGATCACGGCGTGAGCGAGCGGGTCGAATTCCTCGAAACGGACCTGCTCGAAAAAACTCCCCCAGAGCGGCACCTTGAACTGGTCGTCAGCAACCCGCCGTACATCGGCCTGCAAGAAGAAGCGACCCTCGCCCCGCAAGTCCGCGACCATGAGCCGCGCCTGGCCCTCTTCGCCGGTCCCAACGGAACGGAAATCATCGCCCGGCTGATTCCGCAAGCAGCGGCGAGGCTGAGGTGCGGCGGCTATCTGCTGATGGAAGTCAGCCCGCTCATTGCAACAGCCGCCCTTGCGCTTGTCGGCCAATCCGCCAGCTTCGAACCGGCCATCATTCTCAAAGACCTTGCCGGCCACGCCCGCGTGGTGCAGGCCAGGCGACTGGCTTAGAATGGGCAGCATGCATTCGCTGGATACGTCCGCTTGTTTCGCCCCCTTTCTGCTGGCCCAGTCCGGCGGATTCCTGGGTTTTGATACTTCGCTCATGCTGGATGTCGTGTTCACGGCCATGTTCGCCGTGTTGCCTCTGCTCGCGCTGAGCATCTATCTGGTGAAGCAAAAAAAGTACGCCCAGCACAAACTCATCAATCTGATCCTGGGGGTGGTGCTGCTCGTGGCGGTGCTGGCCTTCGAAATCGACATGCGGTTCTTCACGGACTGGGAACTCCTGGCCAAGGACTCCCCCTATTTCGACCCGCAGCAAAAATGGACCAGCATCGCCGGCCTGGCCCTCATCATCCACCTTTGCTTCGCCATCCCGACCCCCTTGCTCTGGATCTACGTCATCGTCCAGGCTTTGCGAAAGTTCCCCTCGCCACCCCGGCCCAACGACCACAGCCGGCCCCATTCCAAATTCGCCTGGCTGGCCGCCGGCGGAATGGTGATGACCGCTCTCACCGGCGGCACGTTTTACTACCTGGCCTTCGTCGCCACCCGCGCCGCCGGCTGATCTGCGGAACACTAGGACATCGGACGGAAGGGAATCAATCACGTTTGCCACTACTTAAACCAACCTCTTACCCCCGCCCCGCCGGCTCAATCGCCAGCAGCTCGTTCAGCTCTCCCTGGTCCGCCATTTTGCGGATGTCTTCGGTGATCTTCATGGAGCAGTACTTGGGTCCGCACATGCTGCAGAAGTGGGCGGATTTGAAGGTGTCTTGGGGGAGCGTTTCGTCGTGGTAGCTGCGGGCCGTTTCGGGGTCGAGGGAGAGGCGGAATTGCTCGTTCCAGTCGAAGGCGAAGCGGGCCCGGCTGAGGGCGTCGTCACGGTCGCGGCTGCCTTTGCGGTGGCGGGCGAGGTCGGCGGCATGGGCGGCGATTTTGTAGGCGATGACACCTTGCTTCACGTCCTCGCGGTTGGGG
>SXOA01000014.1 GCA_005778405.1 Planctomycetaceae bacterium | reverse complement strand
GGGGTCAGGGGTCAGGAGTCAGGAGTCAGGGGACAGACTCAGCTAATCCAAAAAATCCCCTTCTTCCAGGCGCTGGGGGACGTATTCCTCGGTGACGTAGCTGATGTCTTTGCTGATGAGGGATTCGACTTCCAGCTTGAAGCCATTTTCCAGCATCTTGTCAATTTCTTTCTGCCAGGCCTTTTTCTTTTCGAACCAGGGGTAGGCCTTGATCTGGCCAGCCCGCTTGATGTCCTGCTCATTGAGTTTGATTTGCACGCTCGGCGACAGCTCGCACCGCTCGTAGTCGTTGCTCCGCAGGCCGAGGTAGCGGCAGCCGGGGATGGCCATCCGCTTGGATTCATAGGCGAGGTTGATGGAGCCTTGCTTGAGCACGCTGTAGATGTAGTACCCCCAGGGATCGTTATCGAGGACGCAGTAGACCGGCAACTCCAGCTCATTGTGCAGTCGGAACAGCAGGCGGCGGACGCCGCGCGGGGGCTGGCCGCCGCCGTGCGTGAGGATGCAATTGTATTTTTGCCAGAACTTGTCTTCATTGAACCGCCGCCAGACCGTGTCCTTTTCCACATGCAGGATGAATTTGGCCGTGCACTTTTTGAACTGCACAATCTCCGGCTCACAAATGGAGGGAATGGAATAGCCGCCGGAACCCATGCGGGTGCAGTCGATTTCGTCGCCGCTGTCCACAACGGTGATGTTGCCGACCATGGCCCCGGCATTCTTGGCGTAAAGATGCAGCTCTTCGCGGAGGGCCTCCAGAATCACCTCCACGTCCTCGATCATCGTGTCGGATTCCCCCTGCTCGGCAAAGGTCTCCTCGCTGGTCCCTTTGATGGTGTGTTTGAGCATGTAGTACAGACCTCGCAGGCTGGTCGTCTTTCCCTGCTCAATCAGCCGCTTCGCTCCGCTGCCGACGAGGAGCGTCTGCATATACGCCTTGGCCTGCGAGAGGTTGAACAGCTCGCGGCGATTAGTGCCGGAGCCCATTTCCACGATCTTTCGCGCCTGATTGAATTTCACGTTCGACAAGCTGCGACTGGGGATATCCAGATGGGGAGCCCGGCTCTTCTCGGCCGTGCCAACGACCTGGCCGGCGAGATCGCGGAGGCTGGAGAGAGTTTTCTTGTCCTTGGTGGAGAGGACGACGGGGGCTTTGGTTTCGGTGCGAGAGGTTTTCTTAGCCATGTGGCAGTTTTAATAATGAAGAGAGGACTAGCTGCAACTAAATCCGTGTCCGTCCGTGTTTCATCCGTGGCTCTTAAGAGAACGCTGATTATGCCGACTCTGGCTCCACGATCAGCACGTTGTCGCCAAAGTCCTCGGCTTCGTCTTCGGTCCGCTTCTTCCCACGGTCGTCGAACTTGACGTCCGCTTCGGCGGTCTTGCGTTTGGCGATGTGGAGTAGCTTCTCGTAGAACTCGGTTCGTTTCTTTTCGGAAAGGTCGCTGATGACGCCGCAGGCTTCGGCCACTTCACCCAGATAGCGCAAGAAAATGCTTCGCCGCTCTCCTTCCTGTTTCACCTTTTTGCGGGCGTTGAGGTACATGCCCAGCTTGCGGCCGACGGCTTGGAGGCCGAGGCGAAGCTCCTTTTGGATTTCTGGATAGCCGGCGATGGCTTCCTTGGATTCGCTGGTGAAGGGGACCCAGACGCTGGCCATATGGACCATCACGGTGATGGGGCCTTGGGGCAACTGGCCGCGGGACTGCGACAGGCCGTAGCTCCGCCAGTTGTTGCCAAGGACCGACTGCGTGATGGCGCAGGCGGCCGGCTGGAACTGGAGCGGGACGCGGTTGGCATAGCGCAAGACTTGCATCGTCTGTCCTTCGGAGAGGTTGACGTTTCGCATGGCCGCGTGGAGCTGCTCGACTTCGGACTTTTTGAGCTTGGCCGGGCTCTGCCGTGTACCCATCTTGGCTTCGGTCAAGATTTTCTCGGAGGCATCATTGCCGACGCCGTCAAAGGTGTTCATCAGAAACTGGCGAAGCGTTCGGGCGTCGCTTTCGCTCAGAAGTTCCGTCAGATTCTCCAAAGACACTTTTTGAGCAGCACTCGTGCCGCCGTAGGCGAGGCCGACCTCGATCACGAAAGGATTGCCGCGATAGACGGAAGGGGGGCGCGTGGCGGCGCAATAGAACTCGCCGGGAACAACGTGGTGCAGTCCCGACAGAATCAGCGGCTCGCCGATGGGGCAGATGCAATCGGTGTTCGGCGCGCTGATGCGGGTGTTCTGAATCGCCTGATAAATCGCGTCCGCTTCCTGCCGGCCGATTTTGGTGACGCTGGCGCGAGTGCTGACCTTGGCCGCTTCGCAAATCTGCTTGGCGACATGGGAGCTGACCCGCGAGAACGAATCTGTCAGAAACTGGGTAATGGTGGTGGTGTGCGTGTCCTTGAGCATCGTCACCAGCCGGCCCAGTTCCACGCCGTAGGGGTGGGGCTTAATCTCCTTGGGTTCCGGCGGCAATTGCGTGGTACTGCGGTTGTAGCTGGATTCATTCCCTTCAGCATCCTTGTAGTGGAGCGTGACGTGCGGGTTGGCGATGGCGGTCTGTTCCAGGTATTCGTCGACGCTGCCGCGGCCGCGGAGGTACTTCCCTTCCAGCTCGATGGTGACGCGAGTGCCGCTCTTGACCTCGACCGGCTCCTTGCCCTCTTCGGCCGGGTAATGGGCGGCCCAGTCGATGCCGTGGTCGAGCATGTATTTGTGCCCTTTGTCGCCGGGCTGAATGTCTTCGCCTTCTCCCTTGCCGTTGATGATCTCGGGGTGGTTCCGCTTGGTGTCGATCTGCAGCTCGAAGTAGTGGGCCGGTTTGCGGACGGAGATTTTGGAGATGATTTTCACCGGCTTGCCGGTGGTGAGCATGCCGTACATGCCGGCGGCAGAGATGCCGATCCCTTGCTGTCCGCGGCTCATGCGGAGGCGATGAAATTTGCTGCCGTAGAGGAGTTTGCCGAAGATGAGGGGGATTTGCTTTTTAACGATGCCAGGGCCGTTGTCCTGCACGCTGACTTTGAAGCGGTTGTTGCCGGTGGCTTCGATGGCGACCCAGATTTCGGGGACGATGCCGGCTTCCTCGCAGGCGTCGAGGCTGTTATCCACCGCTTCTTTGACCGTGGTGAGCAGCGCCTTGCGGGGATTATCGAAGCCGAGCAGGTGGCGATTCTTGGCGAAGAACTCGCTGACGGAGATGTCCCGTTGCTTGGTCGCCATCGACTCGGCGGTGGCGCGGCGCTTGCCGGTGCCGCTCTCGGCGGTGAGGTGGCCGTTGGAATGGCCGTTGGCGTGACCATTCGCGTGGCCATTGGAGTGGCCGTTCGTCGCCAAGCCGCTCGACTCTCCGTTCCTGGTCTCGAGCGCTGGGATTCGTGAAGCTGCTTCTTTGGTTGCCTTGGCCATGATAATTCCGGCACTCCGTTACCAATCAAATCAAGTTCGCTCACGGAGTGAGCGAACTACCCTGTGAAACTCTCGCGATTGTAGCGTTTTGCGCTCTTTCGTCCCAGTCGGCTTTAACGCTGTTACGGGAGCTATCGGCCCCTTGCGCGCATTTGTCCCGGCAAGCAGGGGAAGAGCTATGGTCACAGCCGGACCCTGGCCGAAAGCTAACTTAGCCCGCTCAATTTGTGAGCGCCGTATTCTTAAAAATACGGGCCCTGCACTCGGAGTGTGCAGGCTACTTTACCAATTGTTGCAAGGAGCCCCTCATGACACGGACGATTTTCCATTCGGCGCTGGCTGCCTCTGCCGTGCTGAGCCTCTCGTTGCTGGCCGCCGTTGCGGCCGCCCAGGATTGCCCGAATTGCCCTGGGGGACATTCCACCCACGGCCACGCGCCGCACCATGCTCAGAATCGCAGCCCCTATGACGGCAGCTATGCGGGGCAAGGGCACGGCAAGTACAACGCCCTGGGAAATTGCAACTATCGCAACTACGCGTCCCAGGATCTGTTTTACAACCATTACGTCGGCAACAACTGCGGCGGGATGGGGGCTCAGCTCTATCTCTCGCCCCGCCCAGTGCCGCAGTTCGTTGGCAACACCTACATCACCTACCAGCCGCTCATGCCGCATGAGTTCATGTATGCCCACAGCCGCACCTATCACCGTTACTACAACGGCGGTCAGGGGCTGACTCGGACGAGCGTGCATTATCGCGCGCCGCTGTTTGGACACTAGGCAAACCTCCATCATCCAGCCGGAGAATTCCCGTGAATTTACGACAGATTTCCTTCGCAGCAGCCTGCGTGCTCGCGGCGTTTGCAGTGTGCAGCCAGGTTCAGGCCGGCGGCCCGTATTCGCGAGGCCATCGTCAGGCCATGCGTTACTCGGCGAATCGCCCCTGGCATGGCAACTACGCCAACACCAGCGCCGGAGTGCCGATGGCTCTGGTTGTTCCGCCGACTTCGCACACCATGGCGAGTTGGGGCTGGGGCGTGACCGGGAGCGAAATCCGGCCCATCTATCATCAATTCGGCCGGTACTACCCCGGCGAATTGGATGCGACCGGCGGCACCTATCACTCCACTCCGGCTTGGCCGAGTCACACCGACCAATTCGGGATCTATCCCGTGCGGGGTCCGTGGTAGTGGGCTGAGCTAACTTCCAGCGAGAGCTTCCCAGGGCGAGTCAACGGACTCGCCCTCTTTCATTTCTGCTACTTCCCTTCCAAATGCGCCAGCACTAAGGCCATGTCCGCCGGTGTGATGCCGCTGATGCGGCCGGCCTGGGCGAGGGTGATGGGGCGGATGCGGGTGAGCTTTTCGCGGGCTTCTATCCGTAGGTGTTGGATCCTTTGGTAATCGAAGGACTCGGGAATCCGCTTTTGCTCCAGCCGCTTCGAGCGGGCGACTTGCTGCTCCTGGCGCTGGACATAGCCGGCGTACTTCAGGTCGTAAGTGATTTGCAGCGCCGCTTCGCGAGAGATGGTCTGAAGTTCCGGCAGCCGGAGGACGCAGTCGGCCCATTCGATTTCCGGCCGCTTCAGGAAGCGGTCGAGCGGGACATCTCCTTCGCGCCCCGCTGAGAGAATCGCCAGGCCACGGCTGATTTCGGACTCTTTGGCCTGTAGCCGCGCGAAGCGGAAGTCATCGACCAGGCCGCGCTCGTGACCGAGAGAGGTGAGGCGACGGTCGGCGTTGTCCTGGCGGAGGAGCAGGCGAAACTCGGCCCGGCTAGTGAACATGCGGTAGGGCTCGTCGACGCCGCACGTTACCAGGTCATCAATCAGCACGCCGATGTAGGCATCTTCGCGGCCCAGCACTAGCGGCTCTTCGCCTCGAAGTTTCAAAGCCGCGTTCGCGCCGGCGATGAGCCCCGGCGCTCCCGCCACCTCATAACAGGTGGTGCCGTTGATCTGGCCGGCAAAATACAGACCCCGGACGCGCTTCGTCTCCAGCCAGGGCCAGAGCTGGTCGGGCGGGCAGTAGTCGTATTCCACCGCATAGCCATACCGCATGATCTGGGCATTCTCGAGCCCCGGAATAAGCTTGAGCATTGCGTCCTGCACGTCCCGCGGCAGGCTGGTGGAGATGCCGTTGACATAGACCTCCCGCGTGTGGCGGCCCTCGGGCTCCAGAAAAAGCTGGTGCGAGTCCTTTTCGGCGAAGCGGACAACTTTGTCCTCGATGCTGGGGCAGTAGCGCGGGCCGCGAGATTGAATTTGCCCGCTGTACATCGGGGCGCGGTGCAGGTTGGCCCTGATCAGCTCGTGAGCCTCGTGATTCGTGTGCGTGATATAACAGGGAATCTGGTCCCGGCTGATGCGCTGGCGGGTTGATTCGTCCGTCAGAAACGAGAACGGCTCAATGTCGTCGTCCCCGGGCTGCAGTTCGGCCTTCGAGTAGTCGATAGTTCGCCCATTGAGCCGGCAGGGGGTTCCCGTTTTGAAACGATCGACGCGGAAGCCGAGGCGGTGGAGGGCACCGCTGATGCCGGCGGTCGTTCCTTCTCCCGCTCGACCGCCGGGAGTTTTCACTTCGCCGGTGTGCATGATGGCCTGCAGGAAAGTGCCCGTTGTGAGAATGACAGCTCTCGCGCGGTACTCGACATCTCCTCGCACCCGAACGCCAATGACCCCCAGCGCCTCTCCGTTCTCTTCCGTCAGCAAGTCTTCCACCACCTCTTGCCGTAAATCGAGCCCCGGCTGTTCTTCGATGAGCCGTTTGACTTCGAATTGATAGGCCTTCTTGTCCGCCTGGGCTCGCGGGCTGTGCATCGCTGGCCCCTTGCGGCGGTTGAGCAAGCGGAACTGGATTCCCGTGGCGTCGATGGCCCGGCCCATGATGCCGCCGAGAGCGTCGATTTCGCGAACAATCTGCCCCTTGGCGACGCCCCCAATCGCCGGGTTGCAGCTCATCTGGGCGACGGTGTCGCAGCTGGTGGTGAGGAGCGCCACTTTCGCCCCCAGCCGAGCAGCAGCCATGGCCGC
>SXOA01000153.1 GCA_005778405.1 Planctomycetaceae bacterium | reverse complement strand
GCGGCGGGCCTGAGCTCCTTTGACGCCGACGATTCTGGAGTTTGCGGGGGTGGTGGAGAAAGGCGCGAAACCGCAAGCGGGTGCTCAGATTCAGGGAAAATCATTTTTGCATTCCTTGCGAGATGAAAAAGCGAAGGGGTCTGACGAGGTTTATGCGTCGCATACGTTTCACGAGATCACGATGTACTACCCGATGAAGGTGGTCCGAACCCGGACGCACAAACTCATCTGGAACATCGCCCATCCCTTGCCGTTTCCGTTCGCCAGCGATTTGTGGGACGCTTCGACGTGGCAAGACGTCTATCAGCATGGTCCCGACACCACCTACGGCAAACGAACCGTCACGGCGTACATCCACCGTCCGCAGTTTGAGCTGTACGATTTGGTCAACGACCCCGACGAAGTGAAGAACCTGGCCACGGACCCGGCAAACGCCAAGCTCTTGGAGGAACTGAAGGGGAAGATCAAAGCGTTCCAGAAACGGACGAATGACCCGTGGATACTGAAGTGGGAGTACGAGTAGCGAGCAAGGCGGAAGAGTTTTGAACAGAAGGGAACAAAGGAAACGAAGTGGGAGGTTTTGAGTTTGTGCTGACGGACATTGCCGTCAAGTAAATCACTTCCTCTGCCTCTCTTCTCCGCTGCCTTTCTTCGTTACCTTCGTTCCCTTCTGTTCAAAATGCCTTTCTCTCATCCCTTCCAAATCGCCGTCTGACTGCTCCGCAAGGCGATGTTTGCCAGGTGTGCCGCGCTCGCCGCGCTGACGCCGGCTTCGGCGGGGCAGAGAGGTTTTTTGCGGGTGCGGATGGAATCGATCCAGTTGGTCAGGTGCAGGAGCTCGCCGTCGGGCTGCGTATAAAAGTCCGCTCCGCGAGGGCCTTCGCCGAGGATCAGCTCGCTCGGTTTGAGCTTGCTGCGGCGCTCGGGGATGATTTCGTACCGGCCCCGGTCGATGTAGAGGGTGGCCTCGGTCCCCATGAACTCTGCCATGGCCGCGTTGCGGGCGCTGACGAATGTCCCTTCGAAATAGACCTGCGTTTCCTGCTCGGGATACCGCATCAGCGTTTGCACCGTGTCGGGCGTTTCCCAGACTCCCTTCGAGGTGAACTGGTCGCCGATGCTGACGGCTGAGGCGGGGTGATCCAGGTCGAGGTACCAGTGGACCACATCCAGGAAGTGAACCATCAGGTCGGTAAAAATGCCGCCGCCAAAGTCCCAGAACCACCGCCAGTTGCCGCCGCTCAGGCGGTAGGGTTCAAATGGCTGGTCGGGGGCATTGCCGAGCCAGCGTTTCCAGTCGACCGATTTGGGGTCGATGCTGAGACTCGGTTTTTTGACCCGGTCGGCATTGCGATTCCAGGTGAGATGAACTTTGTGAATCGAGCCAAGCTGGCCGGACTTCACAATCTCGTACCCCTTCTGGATGTGCGGCATCGACCGCTGCTGCATGCCGACCTGGACCATCCGCTTGTGGTCGTTCTGGGCCTTAATGACCGCGGCTCCTTCGGAGAGATCGTGCGTCAGCGGCTTTTCGACGTAGACATCTTTGCCGGCGGCGCAGGCGGCGATGGTGAGCGGCACGTGCCAGTGATCGGGGGAGCCGATGAGGACGGCATCGATTTCCTTCTTGGCGAGCAGCTCCTCGAAGTGCTTTGTCGTGAAGGCGTCCGGCTCGGCCAGCTTTTTGCCGAGGTCTAGCGAATAATCCCAAACGTCGCAGAGGGCGGTGATTTTTACCCCCGGTATCGTCCGCAGCGACTCCATCAACTTTCGGCAGCGGCCGCCAGTGCCGATGCAGCCGACGCGGATGGTGTCCCCCGCGTAAAAACCCTTGGTCGATTCCGGAATCGCCGTGAGCAGGCTGGCGGCGGCGAGCGTGGAAGAGGTGGCGAGGAAATCGCGGCGGGAGGACATGGAAAGGCTCCGGGAGGATGGCGGATTGCAGATTGAAGATTGCAGATTTCAGAATACAGCAATCTATGCACTGGGTGGCTCTTGTTCCAGCAATCCTTTCAGATGTAGCCCCACCGATTCGGCCAGGCGGTCGGGATGGTAGCCTCCTTCAAGGACGCTGACGAGTTTGCCGGCGGAGTGCGCGGCGGCGACTTGCTTCACGATCTGGGTCAGCTCAGCGAAGTCTTCGGTTTCGAGTTGCAGCGAGCCGATGGGATCCTGGCGATGAGCATCAAAGCCGGCGCTGAGGAGCACTAGTTGCGGTTTCACGCGGGAGGCGAAGTCTTCCAGCTCCTTGGCGAATGCGGCGAGATAGTCTGCGCGCGAGGTTCCGTATTGGATGGGAAGGTTCCGCGTAGAGCCGAGTCCCTGGCCGCTTCCCGTTTCGCCCTCGTCGCCGGTGCCGGGATAGAAGGGCCAGCGATGGATGGAAAGGAAGCCGACTTGCTCGTCGGTCCAGAACATGTCCTGCGTGCCGTGGCCGTGATGGACGTCCCAATCAACGATGAGGACTCGGTCCAGGTCGTGAGTAGCGATGGCTTCCTTGGCACCGATCGCGATGTTGTTGAAGAGGCAGAAGCCCATGGCCCCCTTGGGAACCGCGTGATGCCCCGGCGGGCGAACGAGGCAAAGGGCCGTTTTGTCTTCACCGTTCAGGACGCGGCCCACGGCATCACAAACAGCGCCGGCAGCCAAGGTGGCGGCGTCGAACGATCGCTCGCTGACGACGGTATCCGCTTCGATTCGGCCCCCTCCAGCCGCGGCATAGTCCCGTAATTCGTCGTACCAGGAATCCCGGTGCAGCCGGCTGATTTGTTCGCGGGTGGCGGGGTTCCAATCCGGCCGGTTACACTTCTGAGCGAGCCCTTCGGCCTCCAAATGGCGGGAAATCGCGGCCAGGCGTAGGGCCCGCTCGGGATGAGCCCCGGTGTCATGCTCCAGGAAAATCGGGCTGGTATAAAGGAGCGTCATAATAGGGGTATCAACCGCTTGTCCGAGGCCATTCTTCCGCGGAAATTAGTTGACACTGACTAGCGGTAACGACTAATCTGAGAGTGGTGGGTCATTGTAGCCGTTCGGCATCGCTTACTGCTTGGGTTCACTCGAGAAGGTGGAAATCAAGCGCGTCCCAAAGCGGCGACGGTATCGACAGGGGCTGAGGTTATTGGAACAAGGGAACAGGTATGTCATTGCAATCAAACGGACTGCGGCGGATGTTCTTGCGCGGTGCCCTAATGGGGTTTGGCTCCCTCGTTCTCACGGCGTCCCTCGCCTGGAGCGCGGACGTGGTCGGGCCGAAAGCGGAGGGGTTCAAGGAACTAACCCCCAGCCCGACGCTTTCGACCGATGCCAAGAAGAGGCGTGATTTTGAAGATCAGGTCCGCCGGATTATCAACGGCAGCACGCTTACTGGAAGTGAGCTGGTTTTTGACGGTTATTACACTTCGTATGTATTTCCGCAGTGGACGCAGACCACGGAAACGAATCTGAACTTGCTCCCCAAGGAACGAGACAAGTTTGTCAAAAACAGCCTCGAACTTTCGGCCAAGAACCCAGCAGCCCATGCCCGGCTGATTGACCTGACCCTCCGTGAGCAAACCAAGATCGTCCAAGATGCGGCATTTCATCCTGCCGTTCGTTACAACGCCATTCTGATCATTGGGCTGCTTAATGAAGTGGAGCCCAATCGGGGCAGCGGCGTCAAGCAAATGCCGGAGCCTTACGTTCGCGCGCTAAGCACGTTAACGGAAGAGCTCAAGAAGCCGGGAAACAACGAGGCAGTTCGTGTGGGAGCCCTTCTAGGGGTGTCGCGCCACTTGGAATGGGACAATTCCAAGGCTCCTATGTCACCCGCCAAGATGCAGGCTGCCGTGCGCGATGACATCATTGGCGAGCTGACCAGCATCGTGAACACCAAGCTCCCCCCCGCGGGACGCTCGGCCGAAGGGCAGACCTGGCTGCGGCGGCGGGCACTGGAAGCGCTCGGTCATGCTTTCGCACTCAAGGTTACACCGGAATTCCATACCCTGCTGGATGGCATCATCAGTGAAGACGCCGAGCCGATTTCCCTGCGGTGCACGGCGGCGGAAGTGATGTCCCGCTTGGACTATCAAGCCCCGGGTCAACCCCCAGTGGTGGTCCCCGTTTCGCCCATGGCCAAAAAGCTGGGATACCTGGCCCTCTATGCCTGTCATAGCGAACTGCTGCGGCTGGAAGGGTTGAAGAAGAAGGACGAAGAGATCTTCAAAATGGGAGGCGGAACTTCCGGCGCGGTGGGTGGCGGAGGAGGTGCTGGCATGATGCCCGGGATGGGTGGAGCCGAAGGCGGAGCGGGCGCAATGCCTGGCGCAGGGGGAGCCATGCCGGGTGCCGGGGGAGCGATGCCTGGCGGCGGCGGAATGATGCCTGGCGCGGGTGGGGCGATGCCTGGCGGCGGCGGAATGATGCCAGGCATGGCGGGTGGAGCCGGCCGCAAGGGAGGCTCTGGCGGCGGTATGATGCCCGGCGGCAAATTTGGCTCCAAGGATGCTACTGTAGACCCGAAGGCCTATCGCATCGATTATTCCAAGCGGCGGCTGCGGGCCGAATTGTATACGGTTCAATTGGCGCTTGGCCCCAAGAAGGTAGCGGGGGTGAAGGGGCTGTTGGTCTATGCCACTGCGGAACCAGATACCAAAACCTTGGCCGACATTACCAAGCAGGTCGAGGACGTCATCCGGACGGTCGAAGAGCTCGATCAGAGCGCGGAAGTTTTTGAAAAAGCCCTCCGCAAAGACATGAAAAAGCTGGAGCTTCTGACCAAGGCTCTGCCGGTGGTCGCCAAAGTGGACCCCGCCAAAGCCGACGCCGCCAAGGGACCGGCTGCACCGGGAGAAGAAGATCCGATGGGGGCAAAGCCCGCCACTGCCAAGCCGGCGGCAGAAGAGCCGATGGAAGAACTCCCCATGGGCGCGCCCGCCAAGGGTCCGGCCGCTCCGGCAAAGGGTGGTCCGCCCGCCGCAGCGCCGCCCGGTGCCGGCAAGGCAGCGCCTGGAGCGCCCGCGGATGCCGGAAAGGGAGCAGCGCCACCCGGTGCCGCGCCACCCGCAGCCGGAAAGTAGCGGGGGAGTCAGGTAGACTCCGCCGAAGTCTAACAATTGCCGCCGAGTCCAATTTTGCTAAGCGGCTGTGGCGGCCACGGGTTTGATGCTGCTCGCCCAGCCCAAGTTGATGGCCGCGGCATAGGAGCCGAAGAGGACGGTGCCGAAGAAGAGGTCACCGGCCAGCGTGTAGCGGAAGAACGGCAGTCCTTGTTGATAACAAAGCAGAAGCCCGTTCCAATCACGCTCATACATGCTCCAGGGCCACCAGGCAAAATTCGTCGCCAGAAAAAAGAACAGGCTCGACGCCAGGCTGTATGTAAGCAGTCCTCCCAGCCCAACAGCCGCCGACGAGGTCGAGCCCCGTTCAATGGCCAGATACTTTCGTAATGGGACGCGGAACGCCACTGGCAGGGTCAGCGCTCCGTAAACAATCGCCATCATCTGCCACTCATAACCGCCGATGAACAGATCGCTCAGGGCCATCGCCAGTAGCGGGACGAGCACCGCCACCTTGGCCGAGCGGAAAAAGTAGCCCGAGAACAGCGCCATCGCCGCGATGGGGGCAAAGTTCGGCAGCTCGCGGAAGTAAATCCGCGAAAGGGCACCCGCCGCCACGAGGCCGGCGAAAATGGTCAGCCGAACTACGGTATCTGTCTTCACTGCAAAAACTCCTCGGGTTGGGCAGCCAGAATGCTGAGCGCACGAGGCTGCACTGCCAAGTCTACTGGTACTTCCCAAACCGCCACAAGACGGAGTCGCCGGCCTTGAGCGGCATGACGGCACAGCTCCGGTCCCCCAGCTTACCATTCACCTCGTAGAGCCAATTCCGGCCGCGCCCTTCGTTCTTGAGTTCGTCGATGGCGGTGACCAGGAGGGTCTCCCCTTTTCCCTGGTGGGTGATTTTGACCCCGCGGGGATGTTTGGCCAGTGCTTCGAGGGCCGTGAAGACGGTCATTTCCTTGGTCCAAGTCAGGGCGGTGAGCTGTTTTTGAACGCCGTCCCCGTAATCAACGACCAGCTTGACGGTTTCCCTGACCGTCTCCGGTTCCTTGGGCGGCTGGGCAACTGTTGCACCTGTGGAGCAGATGGAACAGGCTAGCGCGAGGAGGAAGAGAAACGTATGAGATGTGCGACGCCGCGCCCCAATGAAGATGTTGTTCATGAATCCAATCCGCGAAGTGATGGCGAATGTGCAACTCGTTCCTGCAGAATCGTCGCTCGTCAGCGGCCTGTCAACTGCGCCCTCGGACGAATGCTCGTGCTGCGGCCCTTTCCCGTGCGGTGCCACCGGATTAGCATTCACTATTCACCAATTTAGTCTGGAGCCAACGCATGACGCCCGGCACCGCTGGTATTTCTCCTCTCCCTGCTGTCGAAAGCGCGTTTACCCTTTCGTGGCCGGAGTCGGATATCGCGCTCTTGACTTTTGACCTGCCTGGCAAGGGAGCCAATGTGCTGTCGCGCTCCGTCCTGGCGGAGCTAAAGGAGAACCTCGCGGCGCTGCACGAACGCAAAGGGGTGGCGGGACTTATCATCAAGTCCGGCAAACCGGGAACTTTCATTGCCGGGGCGGACCTCCGCGAGTTCGTGGTGCAACTGCACGCTCCCAAGGACCAGGTCGTCGCGCTGTGCACAACGGGTCAGTCGCTGTTTGGAATGCTGTCGAAAACTCCGTTTGTCACCGTCGCGGCCATCGACGGCATCTGCGTCGGCGGCGGAGCCGAGCTCGCCTGCTGGTGTGACCGGCGGATTGTCAGTTGCCATCCCAAGACCGAAATCGGCTTTCCCGAGGTGAAGCTGGGGCTGTATCCCGGCTGGGGAGGAACCGTCCGCGCGCCGCGGATTGCGGGCCTGGCCAACGCCCTCGAGATGATCACCAGCGGCGAGCCGATCGATTCCAAGGCAGCCGTGCTGATGGGTCTGGCCAGCGACCGGGTGCGGCCGGACGATTTGCTCCGAGCAGCGGTTCGGATGATTCGCGACGAGCAGCGCTCCGGCGCCTATGTGCGGGATCGTAAGCGCTGGAGCGGCCCGCTCGCCACCGAGCCGACCGAGCTCGGTTTTCTGGGAGCCACCGTTTCCGCTGTCATCCAGCAGGAAACCAAGGGGAACTATCCGGCTCCCAGCGCGGCTTTGGAACTGATGCTGGAGACGTGCAGCCTAGACGCCCCAGCCGCCCTCGCTCGCGAGGCCACGGGCATGGCCGAACTGTTCGGCACGCCGGTCAACGCCGCGCTCATCCACGTCTTTTTCCTGACCGACCGCAACAAACGGGATACGGGGCTGGACCGCAAGGACGTCACTCCCGCGGTCATTCGCTCCGTGGGGGTCGTCGGCGCGGGAATCATGGGGCAAGGGATCGCGGCCGCGAATCTCAAGACGGAAATTCACGTGGCGATTGCGGACGCCGCCGAAGATGCCCTCACGCTCGGGGCCCGCGGCGTGCTCGAAGAGGCCTCGTTCGACCGCAAGCTCAAGGGCCCCGATGCGCAAAGGGCGCTCCGCCTGGGTCCGCTGTTGACGGTCAGCCACAGCGAAGCGGAAATCGTCGCTTGCGACCTGGTGGTGGAAGCGATTGTCGAAAATGCGGAGGCCAAGAAAGGGCTGTATGCCCGCTTGGAGCCGCAGCTTCGCCCCCAAGCGATTCTGGCGTCGAACACCTCCACGATTCCGATTACCAAACTGGCGGAAGGGCTGGCTCGCCCGGAACAGTTCTGCGGCCTGCACTTTTTCAATCCCGTGCGGCGGATGAAACTGGTCGAAGTCATCCGCGGCAAGGTGACCAGCGACGAAACCATCGCTGCCGCGGTCGCCTATGCCAAACGGCTCGGCAAGCTGCCGATTGTGATCAACGATTGCCCCGGATTTCTGGTGAACCGCCTGCTCTTTCCCTACATGAACGAGGCGCTGCAACTCCTCGGCGAAGGGGCCAGTATGAAGGAGGTCGACCGGGCCAGCCTGGCTTTCGGCATGCCGCTCGGGCCGATTGCCCTGTATGACCTGGTGGGACTCGATACGGCTCTTTTCGCCGGCCGCGTGATGTGGGAGGCCCATCCCGACCGCGTCCTGCTCTCCCCAATTCTCCCCGCGATGGTCAAGGCTGGCCGCCTGGGGCAGAAGACCGGCAACGGTTTTTTTTCTTACCAGAACAAAAAGAAAAAGGCCCAGCCGGACCCCGAGGCGGACGCGATTGCGCTGTCGTATGTTAAGAACGGTACGAAGTTCACTCTGGAGCAACTCACGCATCGTCTCTTTTTGCCGATGCTGCTGGAAGCGACCCGCGTGTTGCAGGAAAAAATTGTGCGGGACGTGCGCGACGTGGACCTGGGACTGATCTTCGGCCTCGGCTTTCCGCCGTTCAAAGGAGGCTTGCTGTTCTGGGCCGATACGCTGGGTGCAGGCAAGATTGTGGAAATGCTCAAACCGCTGGAAGGACTGGGGGAGAGGTTCCATGCTCCGCCGCTGCTCGTCGAAATGGCCAAGACAGGGCAGAAGTTTTACGGTTTGGAAATGAAAAGCGTCTAGCTCGACGGAAAGACCTATGAAGACGGCCGTCATCATCGATGCTGTGCGGACTCCCCTCGGGCGGGCGCATAAGGACAAGGGCTATTTCCGCGACGTCCGGAGCGACGACCTGGCGGTCGAATGCGTAAAAGCCCTGATCGATCGGACGGGCATTGACCCCGCCGAAATTGAAGACGTGCTGCTGGGTAACACGCAGCAAACGGGGGAGCAGGGGCTGAACGTGGCCCGAGCCGTGGCCCTCATGGCCGGCTTGCCGGTGACCACCGGCGGAGCCACCGTCAACCGTCTCTGCGGCAGCAGTTTGCAGGCCCTCCATCAGGCGGCGCACTCCATCGCCGCTGGGTATGAAGACGTGCAAATTGTCGGCGGGCTGGAGCACATGCACCATCTGCCGATGGACTTCAATCTCGACCTGAATGCCAAGCTCTTTCAGCGGACCAGCAAAGGAGCGCTGCTGATGGGAGTGACCGCGGAGTTTCTGGCCCAAACGCAGGGTATTTCCCGCGAAGATCAGGACGCCTTCGCCTTCCGCAGCCACCAGAATGCGGCGGCTGCTCATGCCCGAGGAGAGTTTTCCAAAGAGATAATCCCCGTCTACGGCCGCGATGAGGAAGGAAACCGCATCCTCGCCGATAGCGATCAGTGCGTGCGAGCGGATACGTCTTTGGAAGCCCTCGCGGCGCTGGAGCCCGCCTTCATGCCCAAATATGGCACCGTGACTGCCGGAAACAGCTCGCCGCTGAACGACGGAGCGTCGGCCCTGCTAGTGATGTCCGAAGGGAAAGCGAAAAAGTTCGGCCTGAAGCCGCTCGCCCGGATCGTTGCTACGGCGGTTGCCGGCGTGGAGCCCTGCGTGATGGGAACAGGACCGGTGCCGGCTGTTCACAAGGCGTTGTCGCGAGCTGGCCTGAAGCTCCAGGATATTGACCTCGTGGAGCTCAACGAAGCGTTCGCATCCCAGGCGCTGGCTTGCATTCGGATGCTGGGGTTGGAGGAAAACAAAGTCAACGTCCGCGGCGGGGCAATCGCCATCGGCCATCCGCTCGGAGCCAGCGGGGCCAGGATTGCCACGACCTTGATTCACACGATGCGAGATCGTGGCTCGCGTTACGGCCTGGCGACGATGTGCATTGGCATGGGACAGGGGATTGCCACGGTCCTGGAACGGATGGAATGATGATAGTGCGTTATGAGCAATCCCTTTCAGCAGCCGCAGTATCCGAATTATGGGCCGGGGAATTACGGCGGCCCAGCGAACTACGGCCAAGGGAATCTCGGTCCGCCTGTCAACTACGGCGCGTATGGGCCGCCTCCGCCCAAGAACAGCGGCCCCAACTGGGTGCTGATCATTTTGGGGATTCTGGGAGGCGGCGGAATCCTGTTCGCGGCCGCTTGCTGCGGAGGAATCTTCTGGCTGGCGAGCCCGCCGAAGGCGTCGGTGCAGGCCAGCCAACCGTTCGAAGTCGTCACCGTTCCACTGCCAGCCTTTCCGGATCGCGGTCTGAATCGGCACACCATGGAGGCGGGAGTCACGCGGGAAGAGGTCTCCTTCGGCGCTCGAGACGGATTCTACAGTCCCCCAGGGCATGGCGGCATTTTGTGGATCTATCTGCCGGAAGGCCAGCATCCGCCTGGCTCTCTCCCCTGTGTGCTGATCTGCGGAGCCGGGAGCACGTTGGTGCAAGGGATGTCCCTCGGGGATTCGGACGTGCCCGAGCATCTTCCGTATGCGCGGGCAGGGATTGCGGTAGTGGCCTATGAGTTGGATGGACCGGGGGAACGTGGCGGAATGGAGACGCGTCCCTACGAAACTTTCAAACAATCAAGGGCCGGCCTTGTGAATGCTAGAAACGCTTTGGAATACACACTGGCGAAGATTCCGGAAGTTAACCCCAGCCGAATTTACTCCGCAGGTCATAGTTCGGCGGGTACGATGGCACTCCTTTTCGCCGAGCACGAGCCGCGGCTGGCGGGATGTCTTGCCTACGCGCCATGCTGCGACATGCAGCGACAGTATCCAGGAATGCGACTCCGCGTGCATTCTGGCGCGCTGCCGGGGTTGGCAGATTTCGTGGTGCAAAGCTCACCTCGCACTCATGAAAGCCGCTTGAATTGTCCATTGTTCCTCTTCTATGCCCAGGATGATTATGGCGCCGCTGACCTGCCGGATTTTGCCGATCGTCTGAAGCAGCAAGGCAAAGATGTGACCTTTGTTGTCGTCCCCGCGGGAGGTCACTACGATTCGATGATTCGGGAAGGGGTTCCTAAAGGAATTGAATGGATCAAGACCAACAAGCCATAGTTAAATCAAATATGGACCCCCGCTACGCCATCGCCGACACCCGCGAAATCGTTACTCCCGCCTTCGTCATCTTCCGCGAGATCCTCGACGCCAACCTGGCGGAAATAGTCCGCATCGCCGGCTCGGCTGCCCGGCTCCGGCCGCATTGCAAAACGCACAAGATGCGGGAAGTGATTGAGCTGGAACTGGCGGCGGGAATTGCCAAGCACAAGTGCGCGACCCTGGCCGAAGCGGAGATGCTGGCCCGCGCGGGCGTTAAAGACATCTTTCTGGCCTATAACATCGTCGGGGCGAACATTGCGCGGGTCGCGAGATTCGTGCAGGCATTTCCGGACGTGCGACTTGCCGTCACGGCTGATCATACACGTCCGGTGGAGGAGCTCGGCCGGGCGCTGGTGGCCGTGGGAAGACAGGTCGAGGTGCTGCTGGATATCGATAGCGGGCAGCATCGCACGGGTCTGCCGGTGGGAGACGCGGCTCGCAGGCTCTACGCGCAGATAGCCGTCACGCCGGGGCTCATTGCCGGTGGGTTTCATTTGTACGACGGACAGAACCATCAGAAGAGCATTGATGATCGCCGGGTCGCGGTACTGGCTGGCTACGAGCCGGCGGCCCGCTTTCGCCAGGAGCTAATCGCGGCGGGACTCTCCGTGCCGCGGATTGTCGCGGGGGGGACCGGTTCATTCCCGATCTTCGCGGAGCTCGACGATCCCTGGCTGGAACTCAGCCCAGGGACGATTATCTTTCACGACAGCGGCTACGGCGAGACATTTCCCGACTTGAAATTTACGCCCGCCGCCCTGCTTCTGACTCGTTGCATCAGCCGCCCGACGGACAACCGCGTTACGTTCGACCTGGGCTACAAAGCGGTCGCCAGCGATCCCCCGGCCGGCAACCGGCTGGTCTTTCCCGATTTGCCGGACGCCAAAGCCGTGCTGCAGAACGAAGAGCACCTGGTGCTCGAAACCTCCGCCGCTAGCCGCTTCCAGCCCGGCGACGAATTGCTGGCCATCCCCCGCCATGTCTGCCCTACGTCGGCACTGCACAAGTTCGTCTATGTAGTGCGAGAGGGAAAAGTCGTTGGGACGTGGCAAGTTGCGGCGCGGGACCGAGTGCTGACAATCTGACGGCCGGTTATCGCCCGACGTTGCAGCGCGGCATCTGTTCGCGGATCTTGTCGGCCCCCGCTTCCGTGATCTGGGAACCGTGCAGGTAGAGGTTTTGCAGCGATGGGATCTTGAGCAGGTGCTCCACGCCTCGGTCGGTGACGCGAGACTTGGAAAGCCACAGGGTGCGAAGATGCTTGAGCGGTGCCAGCTCCGCGAGTTGTGCGTCGGTGACGTTCGTGTCGTCGAGCCCCAGAATTTCGAGCTGCGTGAGCTGCGCGATGTACTTGAGCGAATCGGGCCGTAGCGCAACTCTCTTGAGGGAAATAAACCGCAGGTTGGACAGCGGCTTGAGTTCGGCCAGCCCTGGGCCGGCGGCGGGCGAGTTTTGCAGGTACAGCGTTTCCAGCCCTGGCAGCCGTTGCAGATGGACCAAACCTTTGTCGGTGATCTTGGTGTTCTCCAGCCAGAGCTTGTTGATCGAGGCATATTTGCCGAGATGGACCAGCCCATCGTCCGTCACCAGGGTGTCGTTCAGCACCAATTCCTGAAGCTGCGGTAGATCGGGAAGCGATTTCAAATCGGCATCCTTCACCGCCAAAGCATGCAGCGACAGCAGCCGCAGCTTCGGCAATTCGAGGCGAGCGAGCCCTTCCCCCGTGACGCGGCTATATCCCAGATAAAGGTGCTCAAGGTCTTTCAGGGGTGCGACATGAGCGAGGCCGTCACTGGTAATCGGCGCTGATTGCAACGACAGCCAGGTGACGTTGCCCAAATCGGCCAGAAGTGCCAGCCCTTCGTCCCCGCCGGTCCACTGGTTGCTGATCTGTACGGCGAACGGCCCTTCCAGATCCAGGTCCACGCCCGTGGTGGAAGTGACAGTGCCACCCAGGGCCTGAATGCGGTCGATGGCCTGCACCAGCTTTGCCCCCTGGAGCTCGTTCAGAGCAGCACGGGCGACGCGCTGCAAGGATTGGTCCTTGGCAGTGGCGAGCAGCGCCAGCGCCCGTTCTCCCGCCCGGCCGGAATCTTGCTTCCGCGACAGGGCGGCGGAAAGCAACAGGGAAATGGCCCGATCTCGTGTCTCGCGGTCACCACCGCGCGCACCCGCCTCGATCGCTGGCACAGCGGCCGCGCCGGCCTCGGCCAGAGTCCTATACGCCTGCTGGCGGGCACGAAAATCGCGATGGTGCAAGGCGTCCACGGCTGCCGCGTAATTGGCAGCCTCTTTGTCGCCGATTTCCGCAGCCGGCAACGGACTGCCGCTGCAAATGGCGAGTGCCACACTGCCAAGCAGGATGAGTTGAGATTGATTTCTCATACCTGCATTTTCAACGAACCAATCGGCATGGTCAAGCAATTTCTGGAAGAGGCGGGAAGCGATTCACTTCTTAAACTCCACCGCATACCCTCGATTGAAATTGCTCACCACCAACACCCAGCCGTAGTGGTTGCTCCGCATCAGGAACCGGGGCGAGTTACGCTCGTTGGTCGGCAAGTTTCCTTTCAGAGCTTGCAACGGCTGGTCCGGCTCTTCGGCGGTGAACCATTGGTCGTGGAAAACATGGAGCCGCTTGCCGTCGATGCCGAATGTGAACTGATAGCCTTTTCCCGGCAGCGGGTGTTTGCCGAGCGATGTCGGCTCAAAGTCGGGAAAGCCGAGCTTCATGAACTCCGCGCCGAACTTCTGGTTGCTGTTGGAGGTCTGCATCCAGTAGAGCGTGCCGTCCTGCTCGCTGAGCACGGTCGCGGTGCCGGGGTTGAGGCGGGTTTCCATGACGCTGACTTTGCCGCTGTCGGGATCGACGAGGAGCGGATGCGTGAACGCTTCATGGTCCGCGCTGGCCCTGCCGATGATGATCCGCCGGATAGGCTTTTCCTTGTCGCTTGCCGAATCGGTCAACGTGAACATGAAAGCCGGGCCAAAAGCGAGCGCCGTGTTTCGCCACTGGTCACGGACGTTGCGAAGCGGCACGTCCTGGGCCTCGTGGACGATCTTCACCGTCCCCTTCTCGCCGTCAAACGTCGCCGTTCCCAGCCACGTTTTGCCGAACGAGCCAGCCAGGAACGCCTTGCCCGGGCCGAGTGGAGCGGCTGCGAGAACCGGCGAGAAATTCTTGTCCGGAATCTCCGCTGGCAGGCCGGAATCGGCCTTGAGCTCGGTGACTTTCTCCTTTTCGACATCCACCACCAGCAGCCGCGAGGGCTTGCCGTAGCACATCAGGGGAATCCAGGCGTACTTGCCGTCGAAGCAGGCCGTCGCCGGTGAAATCCCAAAGCCGCCCGTCTGCTTGAAGGCATAGTTCTTGTCCTCGGATTCATAGATGAGCTTCGCCTCCCCCTTTTTCTTCATCAAAACGATTTGGCCGAGAGCGCAGAACAAGTCTGCTTCCTTGCCGGCCCGGATCACCAGATCGCAGCCCGCCTTGAGCTCCGGCTGAGCGTCGGCAAGTCCTTTCCAAGGGAGCGCGAGAGGGACGAAGCGAACGTCGGCGTCCTTCTCTTCCGGTTCGGGGACCGCCGGCATGGGCGTCGGACTCGGGAGTTCGATTTTCGCCGCTTGCTCCCGCAGTTTCTTGACGGCGCTTTGGACCTCGGGCGTCGGAATCTCAGCGAGCTGCTGGAGGAACTGCTCCCCCGCCGGAGTCTTGAGATTGTGCATGAACACGCCGTTGGCCACATAGGCGATCGTCCGGTCCTCCGCCCGCGGCTCGTTTTGCAATTCCAAAACGAGCCTCAGGACGAGATCCATCCTCTCACGGTCGGTCGACTCCCCCCACACGAGCAGCGAACCGATCCCTCCGTCCTTCGCCTCGCGGCGGACAACCAAGAGCGCGACTTCGCGCTGCTCCCGCGAGAGGCGATCGGCAACACGGAGGAAGGAGCGGGGGGTCTCCGGCCGCGGCGGAAGTCCCTGGAAGGAGATCAGCGCGTCCACGGGGCTGAGTTGTCTGAGCACCGCTCCTTCCACAATGGGAGCATTCAAGTAGGCCCGGATTCTCTGCAAGCCGCGGCGATACAGAGTCATCGCCGCCAGTCCCTGCTGAATTTGCGACTCGGCCTGGTCGTTGGGCACGGTCCGGGTGATCGTCCCGCCGTCGGCCGTCTTTTCCGTCACCGTCCGCAGGGCCATGACCTCCTGTCCTTTTTCCCAGTGGTAGCGGACGAGCTTGCCGATCAAACGGAGCGACTCTTGTTGGGCGTCAAAGTTGTCCGGTTTCAGCAAGAGACTGGTTTCGAGGACGGCCAGCTGCGCTGCCGCATCGCTCGCTTTCTGATAGTCCTCGGCGAGCTTTGCGAGGGTGCTGATCTCTTCGCCGGTTTCCTTTTGGCTGATGTCCTGGCTGCCGGCGACGTTTTTGACGATGGCCTTGATCCGCTCCCGCAATCCCTTATCCGCATCAGCCGGCGAAACCCCTTCCGCCGGCAGAGCGTCGGCTTTCGCCTCTTCGGAACCGGCGACTTGCAGGCTCACGGCGAGCGTTCGCTTGTCCCCTTCGCCAAAGTTGCGAAACTGGCCGGTGAGATAAATGGGCGTGGCCCGCGCCAGCGGGACTGTGATCCCGGAATGCTGGCGGGCGATGGCAATGGCGTGGGCATAGTCGAGCTCGACGAGCAGCGAACCTTTGCGGCTGAGGAGCTCCGCCTGAACGATTTCCGCGAGGTCGGTTCGCAACGATTCGTACTTCGAGCCCAAGTCCTTGCTCCGCAGCGGCGGAACGCCCCACAGTTCCGTCATCGGCTCGCCGAGCTTGCCCAGTGCCTTCACCGTGCCGTCCGCCAGCTTGCTGACGTCGGTTCCAACCTCTTTCGTCAGTGGCAGTCGTACGGTCCCTAGCCGCAGTCCGAGCCCGGGCTCGCAAACGACGATCTCGCAGAGGAGGTTCTTTTCCTGAATGCGCGTGCGGCACAAAACAAGAGCATCGGGAAGCTTGGGGGGAGGCCGGCTATCCGTCGCGGGGGGAATATCGATCGCCGAGGAAAGCTCCAGATCATCGAGCAGCCGGGCCGCGGCGCTGCTCCGCCACCAATTGACGATTTTTTTGCTGCGCAGCTTCGCCTCAACCAGGGTGCCAATGGGGGAGCGGTCCAGGTTGAGGAAGGCGACGACGATGCCTCCCTCCACCTCCACGGGGTCGACCACCACCGGCGGGGCAACCGTCGGCAAGGCCATTCCCGGCCGCGGCGGACGAATCCGCGCTCCACCTCCGCCGAATTGGGCGAATGCCGTGGATGTCAGCGCCAATGTGGCAACGAGAGACCAGACCCGAGTATGGGAGATGGGGCGCAGTGTGAAAGCCATGAGAGCCTCGACGAAGTGAAAGAAAGCCACTCTCTTGTTTAGGCGGAGACGTGGCGGCAGTCAATCATTAAGACGAAGGAGAGCGCTTCTTCGAAACGGCTCATTTCCGCGAATTTTCAGAAAAAGTCTGGTGCCAAGCTATCCGAATGAGCCCGTCAGGTACTTCTCCGTCAGCTCATTCTTCGGCCGCTGGAACATTTGCGCCGTGGGACCGCGCTCGATCAGTTCGCCCAGGTACATGAATCCGGTGTAATCGGCCATGCGGGCGGCTTGCTCCATGTTGTGGGTGACGATGAGGATGGTCACCGTTTCCTTGAGCGTGAAGACCATATCCTCGATTTTGGACGTGGCGATGGGGTCGAGAGCCGAAGTCGGCTCGTCGAGCAGGAGCAGCTCGGGATCAGTCGCCAAGGCCCGCGCCACGCACAGCCGCTGCTGCTGGCCGCCCGAAAGATTGAAAGCCGATTGGTGCAAGCGGTCCTTCACTTCGCCCCATAGAGCAGCAGCCACCAACGCTGCTTCGACTCTTTCCGCCAGCACTTCTCGATCTTTCACAAACCGGAGCCGCAATCCATAGGCGACATTTTCGAAAATCGACTTGGGGAACGGATTGGGCTTCTGAAACACCATCCCCGTCCGCAGCCGCATTTCCATGGGGTCGACGCTGGGACTGAGAATGTTCACCTGCGTGGGATGCAGCAGAATCTCCCCTTCGTATCGATTGTTCGGATACAGGTCGTGCATCCGGTTAAAGCACCGCAGCAGAGTGCTTTTCCCACAGCCGGAAGGGCCGATGAGAGCCGTGACGGTTCGCTCGGGAATCGGCAGGTTGATGTTCTTTAGCGCCTGTTTGGCACCGTAGAAGAAATTGACGCCTTTCACTTCCGCCTTCAGCGGACGGTCCCCAACCGGGGCATCTTCCCGCGCAGCAGCTACCTTTCCCGCGCGGGTATGGGAGGCTCGCACCGGTTCAATTGCTGGCTGGGGCATGCGGCATATGGCGAGACGCGGAAGTAGTTCGGGGGGAATTCTACCACTTAATCCGCTTGCGAATGCGATAGCGAATCACAATCGCCACGGTGTTAAGCGTGAGCGTGAGCACGATGAGCACGAGGCCAATGGCGGCTGCTTTCTTCTGCAGGATTGGATCGGGGCTGTCGGTTTGCAAAAACATCAGCATGGGGAGGACGGTGAACGGGTAATTCAGCCACTGAAAGCTCAGGAATGGCGGGCTCGATTGAATGGGGGACGGAGGCAATTCCAACATGGTGCCGACACCAATTGCCAGCAGGGGTGCCGTTTCACCCAGGGCCCGCGACATTGCGATAATCGTCCCGGTAAGTATCCCGCCGAGCGAATAAGGAATGAGATGGTAGCGGATGACTTGCCACTTCGTCGCGCCGGAGGCGTAAGCCGCTTCCTTGATTCCACCGGGAATGGTGCGGAGTGCCTCCCGGGTCGTCACGATAATGATGGGCAAGACGAGGACCGCCAGAGTGAGGCCGCCCACGAACACCACTGCCTTGAATCCGAGCAAATAGCAAAAGAACCAATAGCCGAGCAGTCCGTAAGTGATGGAAGGAACGCCGGCCAGATTGGAAATGTTAATTTCAATCAGGTCCGTGAACCAGTTCTTGCGGGCATATTCTTCCAGGTAAACCGCCGTGGAAACCCCCAGGGGAACCGCCGCGAGAAAGGTGACGACAATCACCGCCAGAGTCCCAACGATGGCTGTCGAGATGCCTGACTTTTGGGGAAAAATCTCGGAAGGACGCGACGTCAAGAAATGAAAACTGAGATAGGGGCCTCCATCGACCAGCAACTTGATCAGCAGTGCCGCCAGCGCGATCAAACCGATCGTCGTGCAGATTATCCCCACGGCGCTAAAGATGCGGTCTTGCAGCTTGCGCCAGGCGATGAGTGAGCGGACGTCGATCATTCCCTAATACGCCTTATGGTAGCGCTTGCGGAGCCAGTGCCCCGCCAGATTGAACACCAAGGTCATAGCAAACAACGCGAGCCCAGCCGCGAACCGCGCCTGGTAGGCCATTCCGTCATGGGAAGTGTCTCCCTTGCTGGCCTGCGCGATATAGGCGGTGATGGTCTGGGCAGCGACCAGCGGATTGAAGGTAAACGTCGGCTGATTGCCGGCGGCCACGGCCACAATCATGGTTTCGCCGATCGCGCGCGAGATTCCCAGGATGTATGCCGCGCCAATGCCGGAAATCGCGGAGGGAATCACCACTTTGAGCGCCGTGATAATCTTGTTTCCACCCAGCGCGTAGGATCCTTCGCGGAGCAGCATGGGAACGCTCCGCATCGCATCTTCGCTCAGGGAGCTGACGTAGGGACTGATCATGATCCCCATCACTAACCCCGCGCTCAGCATATTGATGCTGGGGAGGTCGGCGTCGAATCTCTGCAGCAGCGGAGAGACAAATTGCAGGGCAAAGTAGCCATAGACGACGGTCGGCACAGCGCTCAGCAGTTCCAGGGCCGGCTTGAGAGTTTCCCGCACGGCGTGTGGAGCAAATTCGCTCAAGTAAAGCGCGACAATCGTCCCGATGGGGAGCGCCACCGCCAGAGCAATGGCCGTCGTGGTGAGGGTGGCCGAAACAAGCGTCAAAATGCCAAACCGCGGGCTCGCCGTATCGCGCGGTGCCCATTCCAAATCCGTGAAGAATTCAACCAGCTTGCCCGAAGAAAAAAATGGTATCGATTCGGAGAAAAGAATGATCACAATCCCCAGCGTGATAAAAATCGACGACACGGCAGCCGCGGAAAACAGCCACCGCACCGCCAGCTCGCGGCGTTCCCGCCAGGCACGGCGGCGCTTATCGCCAAAACGACGCTGGCGCAAGCGGACGAATTTGGGAGAGGCAGGGGCGCTCAAGTATGGTCCTCTTATTTTGGTTCCCGCTTCAGGATTTCCTCCAGCGGCAAACCGAATTCCATCTTACCGCCAAAACCGGTGCCAACCTGCAGCCGGGCGAAACGTGACGTCCCCATTTCGTAGGCGGGATCGGTCAAGGGGACATATTTCAACAGCCCGCTCAGCTCCTTGGCGTGGGCCAGATAGAATTCGACGAACGCTTTGGTCTCCGGCCGCTCGGCGGATTTCTTATTCACGTAGATAAAGAGCGGCCGCGAGAGCGGATTGTATTTGCCCGTTTTCACCGTCTCCGGGCTGGGCTCAATCGCCAAGACATCATCATCTTCCTTCCAGTCAATCTTGAGGGCCTTGAGCTTGTCTTGGTTGGGCTCGTAATAGGCATAGCCCACATAGCCAAGTGCGTATTTGTCACCCGCGATTCCCTGGACAATGATGTTGTCGTCCTCGGTTGCCGTCGCGTCGCTGCGAATCGAACCCTTCTTGCCGACAATCGCTTCCGTGAAATAGTCGAATGTTCCCGAGTCGGGCCCCGCGCCGTAGAGCTTGATTTCCTTGTCCGGCCACGCGGCACGGATTTGGCTCCACTTCATGACGGTCCCCTTTGCCGCCGGCTCCCAGAGCCTTTTCAACTCCGCCACGGTCATGTCGCTCGCCCAATCGTTCTGGGCGCTGACGGCAACCGTGAGGGCGTCGAAAGCCACCGGCAATTCGACATACTCTACTCCCGCGGCCTTGGCCTTCTCCATCTCCTTTTCCGAGATGGGCCGCGAAGCATCCACAATGTCCAGTTTGCCCTGCACAAAATCTGCAAAGCCCGCTCCCGTCCCTTTGTAAGCGACGGTCACCAAAACGTCGGGATTCTCTTCGCGGAATTGTTCATACGCCCCCATGCTCAGGCGGTAGACCGTGCTCGAACCGTCGATTTCCACTTTTCCTTGCAAACGCGAGGAGGGTTTCGCGTCGCCTCCTCCGCCGCAGCCACCGACGGCAGCTGCGAGCAAACCCAAAACAACCCCAAAAGCCGACTGCCGAATTGCTGTTCTCATTGCATCCCTCTCTCAATTCAATTGTCTAAATGCCTATGCTTAAGTCGCTGCACCATACCCCCTTCTTGTTAAGGTTGTGTGAAGAAATGGCGTAAGCCAAGGCTAACTTGACCTGCTATTTCCCGTCAGCCACTTCGGCAATCGGCTTACCCGGCCGGAGGGGTCAATGCAGGCGATCGTGGAGACCGCTTTCGCCAAAACGTCGCTTCCGCGGCGGATTTGGTACTCGTGTTCGATCCGGGCTCCTTTGGCTTTAACGGCGCACGTTTGAAGGATCAAAACATCATCGAAGAACGCCGGCAGGAAGTACTGCACGTTCATCTCCGCCACCACCAGCATCACGCCAGCCGCTTCCAGCTCGCGGTAGCTATGTCCCATCGCTCGAAGCAGCTCGACGCGGCCGAGCTCAAACCAGGTGAGGTAATTGGCGTGGTGCACCCGCCCCTGGCCGTCCGTCTCCTGGTAGCGGACGCGGATTTCAATCTCGTGGGAAGTGAGCATTTCGCCAATGTAAGCGGAAAGGCAATGTTGGGCCACGGATTGAACACGGATGAAATACGGATTTGATGGGAGGTAAATTGGCAAAAAACATCGAGAATCCGTGTTTCATCCGTGGCTCAACTCCCTCCGGCAGCGGTGACTATCTGGTATATTGATGGGTTCCTTCGCTCTTTCGCTCACGAGTTCCGTCCCATGTCCGCTCCTTCCCTCGATTTTGTCGATCAAGACACCGACTCCCCCCCGCTCGCCAAGGCCAAGGTCGTCCTCCTGCCGCGAAAAGCCCTGCCGTTCTACGGCCGCCATCCGTGGGTCCTCTCCTCCGCAGTGCAGAAGGTGGAATCGCTCAACGGCAAAAAGCTCAAGGAGGAAAAACTCGATGGCGAGCCCGTCGACCTCTACAACGAAAAGAACAAGTTCGTCGCCCGCGGCTTCTACAACAGCCAGAGCCGCATCCGCGTGCGGCTGTTCACCTGGTCGGAAGGGGAGGCGCTCGACGAAACGCTCTTTCGCCGCCGCATCGCCCAGGCCATTTTGCTGCGGGACCAGATTGGCTACGAAATGGTTGCCGACCGCGAAGAGTCCGCCACCCGTCTCGTCTTCAGCGAAGGGGACGGCATCTCCGGCCTCGTCGTCGATCGCTACGGCGACTACCTCGTCGTACAGGCCACCTCCATGGGCATCGCCAAGCGGCTGGAGATGATTGTCGGCATCCTGCAAGACCTGCTGCGGCCGAAGGGAATCCTCCTGCGAGCCGACAAAAGCATGGCCAAGCTGGAAGGAGTCGAATTCACGGAAGAGCATCATTGGGGGGAACTCCCCGAAGGGCAGCTCACGATCAAGGAAAACGGCATCGCTTTCGGTCTTGATCTAAAGGAAGGACAGAAGACCGGCTTTTATCTCGACCAGAGGGAAAACCGCCGGGCCGCGGCCGCCTACATGAAGGGCCGCCGAGTTCTCGATGTCTTCTGCTACACCGGCGGCTTCGCCCTGGCCGCGACGAAGCTCGGCGGGGCGAAGGAAGCCCTCGGCATCGACGGCAGCAAAAAGGCCATTGCCCAGGCTGAAGCGAACGCCGCCCTCAACAACCTGACCAACTGCAAGTTTGAAGTGGCCGACGCCTTCAAAACACTCGACCGTCTTCAGGGGGAAGGCACCCGCTTCGATGCCGTCGTCCTCGACCCTCCCAAATTCGCCCGCAATCGCAGCACCGTCAACAGCGCCCTCATGGCCTACCACCGGGTCAACCGTCAGGCGGTCGACTTGCTCGAACCGGGCGGCATCCTCGTTACCAACAGTTGCTCCGGCAGCGTCAAGCGCGAAGACTTTCTCCTGATGCTCTCCGGCGTCGCTCAGAAGTCCGGCCGAGACCTTCAAATCCTCGAAGTCCGCGGCGCTGCTGCTGACCATCCCGTCTCCGCCACTTGCCTGGAGACAGAATACTTGAAATGCGTTATTTGCCGGGTACTGTAGTTGGAGATCCGCCGTCAGGCGGACTTACCCCGCGGGCCGACTCATGTTGACGATTACCTCCACGCTCACCATCCCCGACGAAGAGCTTCGTTTCTCCTTCTCCCGCAGCAGCGGGCCGGGGGGGCAGAACGTCAACAAAGTCAACAGCAAGGCAACGCTACATTTCTCCGTCCGCCATTCGGCCAGCCTGTCGCCGGGTATGCGGGAGCGGTTTGGACAGAAATTCGGCTCGCGATTGACCAACGACGGGGACGTGGTCATCACCAGCCAGGAATCGCGTGATCAGCCGAAAAACGTGGATTCGTGCCTGGAGAAGCTGCGGCAAATGATCCTGGAAGTGCTGCATCCGCCCAAGAAGCGGCGGGCGACCAAGCCCAGCAAGGGTTCCCAGCGGCGGCGCGTGGAGGCCAAGAAGCGGCGGTCGCAGGTGAAGGCCGGGCGGAAGGGTGGGTTTCGAGACGAATGATGACCTGGGTGGGATAGGCTTCCAGCCTGCCGTAAAAAGTCGATTCCGGGCAGGCTGGAACCCTACCCCACCTCGGCGGTATGATGATGGCATCTTCGCCGATTCACCTTCCCACCAGCCGGCCAAATGTCCTCGCCCAAAACCCCTCGTCGCTCTTCTTCGCGCCGCACGTTCCTCCAGGCTACTAGCGCCGCTGCCGCGATTGCCGCGGTCGGTCCCACGATACTTGGCGCGCAAGACAAAGCCGGAACGAAGCCGCCGGTCCTGGGCGTGGCGGGGTTTCAATACACTGCCACGCACGGCTGGGGAGAATTGCCGGCGCACCTTGTGTGGGGTGAGACACACGGCGTGGCGATTGACGAGTCCGGGCTGATTTACATCAAGCACCGCAACCGGGCTCCCGAGCCAATGGACGCGATTGCCGTCTTCGACCCGGCCGGCAAGTTCGTCCGCTCGTTCGGCAAGGAGTATCACGGCGGCGGGCATGGCATCGATATTCGCAAGGATGGGAACGAAGAGTTTTTATACCTTTGCGATGTGTTGCATGGCGTCGTGGTGAAGGCCAACCTGAAGGGAGAGCACGTCTGGGAGAAAAAAGGCCCGCCGCCGGAACCGGCGGTCTACAAGGAAGGGTCCAAGTATTCTCCGACAAACGTCGCCTTTGGGGCCGATGGTGGGTTCTACATCGCTGACGGCTACGGCTCGCATTTCATCCATCAATACGACAAGGACGCCAAGTGGGTCCGGACCTGGGGAGGTGAAGGGGCCGAGCCGGGCAAGATGAAAACGCCGCATGGCCTGTGGCTGGATAACCGCCCGGGTCGCGAGCCGACGCTGGTCGTCGCCGACCGGGCCAATGCCCGCTTGCAGTACTTCACGCTCGACGGCAAGCACCTCAGCTTCAATACCGAGGTCAGCTTCCCCGCCCACTTCGACATCCGCGGCGAAGTGCTGCTCTGCCCCGACCTGCATGCCCGCGTCACGCTCTTTGACAAGGACAACAAGGTCATCACGCACCTGGGCTACGACCCCGAGTGGACCAAAAAGGCCCTAGCCGAATTTAAGATGCGGGAGCAACCCGCGACTTGGGAAAACGGCCGCTTCGTCCATCCCCACGACGCCTGTTTCGACAAGGACGGCAATATCTTCGTGGTCGAGTGGGTGAAGACCGGGCGGGTGACGAAGCTGGCGAAAGTAGGCTAAGCCGCCCGCCTACTTCACTTCGTAAGCTTCCGCAAACGCCTTCCGCTCGGCAGCTGCTTTGTCGAGGGCTTCCTGTGTTTCGTCGACGGCAGCCTTGGCGGCAGTGGCGGCGGCGGTTTTGGCAGCGGCGGCATCGTCGGCGGCCTTCTGCTCGGCCTGAGCTTTGACAAGCTCCGCCTGAAGAGCGGCGATCTTGTCGGCGACCGCTTTGGAGGCCGTGGCCTTTGCGGCGGCAGCCGTGGCGGCAGCGGCTCGCTCGGCTTCGGTGGCCGTCATGGCGGGAGTCTTGGCCGCAAGCTGATCCTGAGCCGCCTTGAGAGCGACATCGAGCTTGCCCGCAGCCTGGTCGAAAGCGACCTTGTCCGCATCGGCAGCAACGACGGCGGCCTGGGCCGCAGCAAGGGCAGCAGCCGCGACGTCGGCAGCGGCCTTTTTGGCGGCATAAGCAGCGTCGGCGTCGGTCTTGGCCTTGGTGGCCGCGTCGAGCTCCGTCTTGGCAGCGGTCATGGCGACCACCGCAGCGGCCGCGCCGGCGGTCATGGTTTCGACGGCCTTGGTAGCCACGACAAGGTTCGCGTTCGCCGTATCGAGAGCGGTCTTGGCGACTGCCGCGGCATCGGTCACGACTTTCAGAGCCGCCACCTTCTGAGCGACGACCGCGGCCGCGGCCACGCGCTCCGCTTCGGCAGCGACAGAAGCAGCGGCGGACTTGGTTGATTTGTCCAACTGAGCCGCCGCATCGGCAGCCTTGTCCGCAGCAGCTTTGTCGGATGCGGCCTTATCGACAGCAGCCAAATCCGCGGCAGCTTTGGCGGCCACAGTTTTCGCGGCCAGCACCACATCGGCAGCGACCTTCTCGTCCGTTGGCACCTTGAGCGCTACAATGGCCGCGGCATTCGCATCGGTCGCCGTCTTCGCGGCAGCGGTCGCCACGGCAGCGGCAGCCACAGCCGCCACGCGATCTGCTTCCGCCTTCGTTGCGGCCGCGGTTGCGGCCGTCAGCTTTTCGGTCGACGCCTTGAGAGCCGCGTCCTTCGCCACGACGACTGCCTGAGCGGCAGCCGCTTCAGCGCCGGTCGCTTGAGCCGGAGGAGTCTTCGCGACAACATCAGCCTTCTTCGCCTCGACCACCATCGCCAGTGTCGACGGGTTGGCGGGAATCAGTCCCACATCCTTGGCCTCGGCTGCGTCCCAGACGCGGACGTTTCCGGCCCAGTCGCCGCCAATGACTCGCTTGCCATCGAAGCTGAACACCGTTCGCAGGGCCGGCTCGGGGAAACCGGGAAAAGTCTTTTGAGCCGCGCCGTCGCCAGCCCAGCTCTTGACCGTGTTGTCGCGTCCGGCCGACACCAACCGGCCGTCCATCGCATAGTTCACGCAGAACACGCCGCCGCCATGAGCACCCCAGCTCTTGATCTGGTTGCCGTCGTTCATTTCCCAGAGGCGGACGGTGGTATCCTCGCCGGCGCTCGCCAGCACGTTGCTATCGAGCCGCCAACTGACGTCGCAGACCGCGCCATTGTGACCGCGGAGGCTGAGATATTCGCGGGCCGTTGCCGATTCCCATACGAACAGGCCGCCGCTGCGGTCGGCCGTCGCCAGCAGCACCCCATCGGGGCTGAACTGCACGGAGTAAATCCAGTCCGTGTGCTTCTTGATTTCAAACAGCATTTGTCCGCTGTCCGTGGAGAAGATGCGGACGACTTTGCTCGGACCGCCGAGAGCCACCATCGAATGGTCATTGGAAATGTCCGCGGCCAAAACCGCATCCAGCTCTTCGCCGACCTTGGCAATCCGTTTTCCGGTTTTCACGTCGAACAGCACCACACTGCCGCTATGCCCGCCGCGGCCGCCGCCAGCCAGTAGCACCGTGCCGCTGCGGCTGAAGCGGAGGACGTAGGGAATGCCTTCAGGAAACGGCAATACGCCCAGAAGCTGGAGCGTGTCCGTGTTGTAGAGCGAAATCTGCTTCTGCCCGGCGACTGCCACTAGCGGAGCCCAGGGGCTCGCCGCTAAAGCCGTCGTCGCACCCGCCCGCGCGGTATAGACCACCGGCTGTTTCAGCAGCCCTTCGGGCATGGCCGCCGGACCGGTCGGCTTGCCAACGGCTCCGCTGGCCATCAGGGCTGGGTTCTTCTTTTTGGGAGCCGCGATCTTCGAGCCGGCGTTCTCGGGCGAACCTTGCTCGATCCATTTGGCAATCAGGTCAATCTTGGCCTGGGACAGCTTGTCCTGCATGGGGGGCATTTCCGGCTTCTCTTTGTGGCTGACCAGCGCATAGAGCCGCGAGTTTTCCACATCGCCTGTCAGAATCACCTCGCCGCTGGAGCCGCCGGCCATCACCTTTGGATAAGTATCGAGCGTCAAGCCACCCTTATTCCGTTCCTGGGCATGGCAGGCGAAGCAATGCTCCTTGAAGATCGCCCGGATGTTGTCGTCGTAGGTGATCTTGGCCGCTGGGGCTTGCGCCACGGCACATGAAGGACCGCTGAGCGCCAAGTTGGCCGCGGCAATCAGGATCAAGCTACTGATTTGAAATTGGGAACGCATAGGTGACCTCGACTTAATCGGACGATTCTCTATTGTGACCACTCACCCCTAACCACTCACCACTCACTCTGCCTAGTGGTTAAACACAAACTCCCGGCTATTCAGGACGGCCCAAAAGACATCCTCCAGCCCGGCTTGCGGGTTTTCCGCGCTCGTCACCACGGCCATCAGCTTGTCCAATTCCGGCTGATCGGGCTTGCGAGATAGCGCGCGGATGAAAAGGGATTCGATGACTTGCGGCGGGGTTTTGCCGGCAGCGATGAGTTCTTTTACGACGCCACCCTGCTGAATCTTGTTGTGCACGGCGCTGCCGTTGAGCATGTGCAGCGACTGCGAGAGGGTCGGTTCGGTCTTGGCCTCGCAGGCACAAACCGTGTCGCGAGGAGCGCGGCCGAAGGTGGTCAGGAAGTAGTTGCTGGTGTTGCCATCGGCAATCTGCACGGCCCGCGAGCCGAGGGGAATGCCCGCGAACTTGTCGGGGGCTTTGGTCACCTGGCTGATACAATCGAGCATCATTTCGGCGGGGATGCGGCGGACGTTGCCGTGGGCGAAGTTCCGCTCGTCCCCCATGTTGGATTCGTTCCGCTCGGTGGACCGCTGATACGCCTGCGAGTTGCAAATGTCCCGCACCAGCCGTTTGAAATCGAAGTTATATTCCACCAGCTTGTCGCCGAGCTTTTTGAACAGTTCGGGATTGCTGGAGGGATTGCTGACGCGGATGTCGTCGACCGGTTCGACAATGCCTTTGCCAAAGAAGTGAGCCCAAACGCGGTTGGCCACACTGGTGGCGAAGTATGGGTTGTCCGTGCTGGTGAGCCACTTAGCGAGCTCGTCGCGGCGGTCCTTCCCTTTCACGTCCGGCTCCGGTCCGCCGAGGAACTTTGGTGGCATCACGCGGCCACCGACGGGGTGGGCGATTTCGCCGCCCCCCGAGTTGTAGACAATGATTTCGCGATAGTCCTCCGCTTGCTTGCGGCCAATCTGCGAAAAGAATGCCGCGAAGCTGTAATAGTCATTCATCGTCCAGCGGTCGAACGGATGATTGTGGCATTGGGCACACTGCGTGCGGATTCCCATGAAGACCTGGGCCACGTTCTCGGCCACTTTGAGCGTGTCCCGCTCCACCTGGTAATAATTTGTCGGCGGGTTCTTGAACGTTCCGCCGCTGCTGCCCAGCAGCTCTTGCACCATCTTGTCGAGTGGCACGTTGCGGGCAATCTGGTCCGTCAGCCAGCTTGAGTACAGGAAGGCGCTCTTGGTGCTGACCTGGTTGGTGGACTTGATCATGAGCAGCTCGGCCCACTTCATCGCCCAGATTTCCGAGAACTCCTTCCGCTCCAAGAGGCGATCGACGAGCTTCGCTCGCTTGGCGGGGTCGGCATCGGCGACGTAGGCGGCGTATTCCTCTTCCGTCGGCAGGCGGCCGTTGATGTCGATGGTGACGCGGCGGAGGAACACTTCGTCGTTACATAGGCCGCTGGGGAGAATGCGGACCTTGTTGAGCTTGCTGCCGACAAGCTCATCGATGTAGTTGCCGGCAAGGGCGGGAGCCGTGAACATCAGCCCCTTCGGGAGAGCCAGCACCTGATTGCCGACCGTGTGCGTTTCGAAGCGAGCCATGATGAAGGCTTCGCCCCGAGCGGCGGCGGTGACCAGGCCGTCGATGGTGATGGGGGCCGAGTTGTCGTTGTTGGTCATGAAAGTGGCCAGCGAGGTGATGTCCCGGTCGGTGCCGTCTTCATAGCGGGCCCGGGCGATGAACTGCTGCGTCGCCCCTTCTCCTTCCATCACAGCCGACGGCGGATAGAGGTCTACGCCCATCACCTTGGCCGTTGGCTTGGGATCGTTGGGAGCACCCGCTTCGAGCCACTTCATCAGCGTGGCGTTGTATTCGCTTTCCACGGCGAATCGCTTGCCGCCGGTGTGCGGCACATTGCCGACGCACTTTTCGATGAGCAGACTGTCCTTAGGCGAGGCCAGGTTGATGCGGCGGACGCCGATTTCGCGAGTCAGCCGGTAGTAGTCCCCCTGCGGATCGAAGCCGAACAGCGACAAGCGAAAGCCGTCCTTGCCGCGGGCCGCTCCATGGCAGCTTCCCGTATTACAGCCGCTCCGCATGAAGACTGGCATCACATCGAGCTGAAAGCTGATCCCCCGCTCGGCGGCGAATTCCTTGACCGTGACGGTGGAAACGGCCTTGAGTCCCTGATACTCGGCTTCGAGCGTGGTCTGGCCGTCCGCAGCCGGGTAAAGCACGTTTTTGTCCTGTCGCACCAGGTTCGCCGCGGCGATTTTCACGGTGCACTGGCCGGTGACATCGAGCGTCACCCCGTCGTCGCGGGTCGCCACCACGATGAACCGTTGCAGGTCCTGCTTGGTTTGCAGGTTGATGTCCGGAGGATAGACGCTCAGAGCCGTCACCTTGGGCTCGGCGTAAGCGGCCGAGGCGGCGATAAGCGACAGCAGGGTGACAAGGATAGTATTGCGATTCTTCACAGGAGTTCCTCCGAACTTTGATTCTTTTCTCTAACCTCTGACCTGGGCAGGCTGGAAGCCTGCCCCACTTACTTCTTTCCGGCCTGTTCCTTTTCCAATCGCAGTTGCTCCAGTCGAGTCAGCCGCTTGGGAGCGACGGGCATCGGCGGGGGAGCAACGGCCACGGCTGCCGGCATGGGGGGCGGGGCGGCGACGGTCATCGGCTTGGGGGGAAGCGGAGCGTCGATGCGGAGCTCGCCGGTTCCCAGCGTGTGAACCACCGGCTCACCCTGAACCATCAAAGTGGAGACGCACAGCAGCGAAGGATAGCGGCCGGGCCGCGCGTCCTTGGCGCAGGTCACTTTGAAAACGATCTCCTTGGTTTCCTTGTTGAATTCCACAGCAGTGGTCGTGGTGCCGGCGGGAATTCCGACCAGCTCGCACTTGGCGTTGCCATCGAAGTCGATTTTCTTTTCCATCTTCACAACCACTTCGGTCTCCTTGGCCTGCTCGACCGCGGACTTATCGAAGGCGAAGGTGAAGAACTGGTCCGAAATCGTCAGGTCGGCCAGCTGCGAGGCGACTTCCACGCCGCCATTCAGATGAGCGGCCCGGCCGATGCAGACGATCTTCCAAGTGCCGATAGCAGCTCCACCATTGGCATTGAAGGGAATCACCACTTCATTCTGCCCTTCGGGAATTGAAATGCTCCCCGAAGAGCTTACCCCTGGCGGGTTATACAGCATGAAAACCGAAATCGCCGCTTTGAAGCCTTCTTTCCGCGTGGCGACAATTTTGAGGTTCATCGAGCCGTTGCGAGCCAGTGGAGCCTTGGGCTGGACGATGTCAATCTTGAACGGCACTTCGTCCCCGAGCGATACGGCCATCCGCTCGGCATCGTGCCCCCAGACGTCGATATTGTTCTGCCCGCGGATCAACATGCACCGCTGACGCAAATGACCTTCCAGCGGCAGCTTGGGGTCGGCGACTTTTCCAATCACATCCGCCAGGGCACCGGCAGGCGCGGCATCGGCAGCGGCCGTGAAGAGGACGGGAACATCGGTCTGGTCCGGGCGGACCTGAATGGTCTCCGTCGTCATTCCAGCCGGCAAGCCAGCGACGGAGACGTCAATCGGTCCCCCGAAATTGGCCCGTTGGGCGCTCATCATCATGGCCATCCGGTTCCCCTTGTGAACCGTCAGCGTGGTCGGAATGTACTGCTGGCGTTCCGGGAGCGCCATGGTCAGTGCCGGGGCGACCGGCGTGATTTCCACGCGGTAAACATAATTCGGCCCGCCGGCCTTGAGCTGATCCTGCACGACCGCGTAGAAATCCCCGTCGGCCGGCGCGCCGAAGCGGACGTAACTATCCGGCCCGACGGAATCATCACTGCCAACAATACCCCCTCCTTGCGCGTTGAGAATCGTCAGCACGCTATCCAGCGGCGAGCGGAGCGGCTTGCGGGCGTAGACCCGGATATCGAACTGCTGGCCGGCCTTGGCGGAGAATTTGAAATAATCAACGTCCCCCTCCTTTTCGATGATGCCGTTCAGGGCACAAGGAGCAGCCGAACCGGGGGAAGCCTGGGCCAGCACGTCGTTCGGCTCCACTTCCAAGGCATTGGGCAGGTCGATGACCCGGACCATGTTCGGCGAGGGAGCGATGCCATTGGCATCTTGAGCGAGGAGACCTGTTTCCTGTGCGAGCCCCGTGGGGAGCGTGACCTGGGCAGCCACATCGCCAGCCGCATCGCCGATGTACTTCACCGCGAGGACTTCGCCCGGCTTGCCGCCGGAGGGATACACGGCCGTCGGCCGCGGGAACCCGCCGATGTGCAGTCGATAGGTGCAGGCCCCATTGCCGCCGTAGGAGCTTTCGCGAATCTGCACGATGTACTTGCCGTCCTCGGGAGCCACAATCGAGCAGAGGCAATCTTGATTGAGCAAAGCCGCATCGTCGCTGCGGGAAAGTTCAAACCGGGCCGAGTTGAGAATCGCCAGATAGGGATCAAAGAACGTATTCCCCAGCCGCAAACCCTCGAGTTCCGCCGTCAGCCGCTGGCCCTTTTTCAGGTCAACTGCGAAATGGTCCACGTCTTCGGCATCGACCACGCCGCTCATCGTGACATTCATTCCGATTGCTTGCGGCTTGTCAAACAGACTGTTCGGTTCGACCTCTTTGACTTCCGGCAGAGCACCGACCGTGAACGTGCGGAGGTTGCTGACGCCGGTCAGCGTCCGGACCCGCACCGCATGAATCCCCAGCCGACAGTCGGCAGCCACATTCAGCTTGGCCTTGACCGTGCCGTCGTTGACGGCTTCCAAACTGGTGACGGCGATGCCGGGAGAATAGAAGAGCAACTCCTTGGCATCCTGCAGGCGACCTCCCTGGAAAAGGACCTCCGTTTCCACCCCCCGCTGCACGCCGTACGGCGCGATGCCGCCCAGCGACGGCTCGACCGCCGAAGCGGCGCTGGCAACGAGGGCAATGAGGACTGCAGACAGATAGATTTTCGGCATGGCTTCCTCGATAACGGCGATGAGTCCTCGTTCCCAAGCTCTGCTTGGGAACGCACGTCTGGAAGCTCAGCTTCCCATTCGACTCGAAGCGGAGCTTCGGGACTGGTGTTCCCAAGCGGAGCTTGGGAACAAGTTGTATTCTAACTTAAGGCGGGGATAAACGCACTTTCTGCGAGCGCGATTACCGATTCAGGCGGGAGTGATTTTCGTCGCAAAAACGGAGCCGGCGCGCCTTCCATATCGAAAAGGCGCGCCGGAGGTTGTGCAATCTCGGAGCTTAACCCAGCAAGCCCTTGATAATCTTGCCACCGTCGCAGATTTCGATGGGCCGGTTGCCGGGCGACATCAATTCCTTGTCGGCGACGATGCCCAGTTGGTTGTAAACCGTGGTGGCCAGGTCTTCCGGGCCGACCGCATCGGTATCGGGCTCGGAGGCGGTGCTGTTGCTGGTCCCCCACATGGTGCCACCCTTGATGCCGCCACCGGCGAGCATCACGCTGAACACCTTCGGCCAGTGGTCGCGGCCGGCCGTGGCGTTGATCTTGGGCGTGCGGCCGAATTCGCTCGATACCATAATCAGCGTGGTCTTGAGCAGGCCTTGCTTGTCGAGGTCGGTAATAAGGGCGTGCAGCCCCTGGTCAAGAGCCGGCAAGCTGCCGCGCATCCCCTGGGTGATGCTGCTGTGCATATCCCAGCCGCCGTAGGTAAGCGTGACGAACCGCACACCAGCAGCAACCAGACGGCGAGCCATCAACAACCGCTGCCCTGCCGTATTGCGACCGTAAGCATCCCGCACCGCTGCCGGCTCGGCTTCGATATTGAACGCTTCGCGGGCTTGCGGAGCACTGATCAGGCTATAAGCCCGTTCATAGAAGGTATTCATCGCGCCGACGTTGTCGGACTTGTCCTTCTTCGTGAAATGGTCGTTTACCGCTTCCAGGGCGCTGCGGCGGCGGTTGAACCGGGCTTCGTTCACGTCCCCAGGCATGTTCAGGTCCAGCACCTTGAAGCCGCCGTTGGCCGGGTCGGAACCAAGGCTGAACGGAGCGAACGACGAGCTGAGATAGCCGTTGGCCGCGAACTCGTTCGGCACACCGGGAATGCAAACATACGGCGGCAGGTTGTTCCGCGGCCCGTATTCGTGGCTCACCACGCTTCCCATGCTGGGGAAGATGAGGGCCGGGCTCGGCCGATAGCCCGTGAACATGTTGTGCGTGCCCCGCTCGTGAGCCGCTTCGCCGTGAGTCATCGAACGGATGACGGCAATCTTGTCGGCGATGGAGGCCAGCTTCGGCAGCGTTTCGCTAAGGATTTCGCCCGTGTTCGTCTTGACCGTCCCCATTTCGCCGCGGTATTCCAGCGGGGAATAAGGCTTGGGGTCGAACGATTCCTGGTGGGCCATGCCGCCGGGAAGGAAGATATGGATGACGCTTTGGGCCTTGGCCTCGATGAAGTCGTAATGCTTCGTGTCGGCTTTGGCCTGCTTCATCGCGAAGTAGTTTTCCAGCGACAGACCGAGGCCGCCAATGGCACCCACGGTCAACATCGACCGGCGGCTCAGACGGTTTCCTTCGCAGCTTCTTCGTTCAACAAGCATGTCTTCTCTCTCCGTGGGTAAACTCATGGGACGCGGCCGCTTGCAAAAATCGCGGGCCACGCGACTACTCAACTATGACCACCGGCAGGCAAACCGTTTCGCCTAAATTCCGGGGCCTAGAGAACAAATCGTAACTGGTAGGGTATAAAAGGCGGGACGACCGATAAACGGACGTTGCTCTGAGAATATCCGGCCTTGGGATGGCTGTCAATTTTAAGGACAGAGTAAATGGAGGGTTTTTCGCAAATAAACACCCACCCGAAGGGAGGGGTTCTGGGGCTTTGCACGCCTATTCGGAGAAGGCCGACCGCGAGTCGCGCGCCCTGGCCGGGCTGTCGATGGGGGGCGGGCAGTCGCTCAACTTCGGGCTGGCCAACCTCGATACGTTCGCCTGGGTGGGGAGATTCTTCTCCGCCCCAAACACCCGGCCCCCAGCCGACCTCATCAAGGACCACGCGGAAGCCGCCAAGAAGCTGCGGCTGCTCTACGTCGCGTGTGGCGACAAGGACGGACTGTTCCGGATCAGCGAGAACGTCCACAAGATGCTCGACGAGAAGAAGGTGCCCCACCTCTACAACGTCATCCCCGGCGGCCGGCACGACTTCCAGGTCTGGAAGAGTGATCTGTATCATTTCTCGCAGTTGCTGTTTCGCTAAGATTCGACTGCCCGTTCGAGAGCTTCGCGTTTGATGCGTCCATCGTCGGGAGGGGCAAGTGGCAGATTACGAACCAGAACTCGACGAAGCCCTACTCGCGGACTGGTGTGCATTTTGTGAAGGGTCGGCTGAATTTGATAAATATCACTTCTCCACGATTCTTATGGGCGTTTTCCTCGGGGGCCTCACCCCAAAAGTGGACAGCTTTCTGCGTCGTTTCACAAACTCATTTCCGCCCGCCCTCTACGACAATCTTGCTCGCATCTGCGGTGATGCACTTGTCGATCGCGAACTTCTTCCTTGGATTCGCTGTGACCTTCATCAAAAACTCAAGCTTCTCGATTCGAAGTCCGCATCGGAACGCGAGAACATTCAACGACTTCTCGCTCAGAACAAATTCACGTTCACGGACAATTTCTCCTCCCTCCGTGAAATCGCAAGGGCTAGTTCTAATTTTCACGCAATCTACTTCGCCGAAAGCGCCTATGTGATTGACCATTGCGCCCACGATTCACGACTGTATGCCCTCACAGAGGCTCTTTATAGTAATGAACTACTCGCTGGCGCACGCGATTCTCTCGCCAATCCTCAATGGCCACATCGACCTCAGTCAGTACTTCGAGGTCTATCTACGTGGCGGCGATTACGTCGTCGCCGAGGGATCAATCGTTGTCTACCAGCATCAAGGCACTGCCTGAGTTATGACCAATCGCTGAACAGGTGAGTCGGACAAGCTGGGGTCGGGAGTCTATCGCGGCTGAGCTGGTGACGGAGGACCGTCCAGGATGCGAAAGACTCCCGACCCCCGATGTGCTTCAGCAGGCTTGCTCACGTTGCCCGCTCTCCAGATGCCTCCGAGCTTGTCTCGGGGGAGCTTCACCTTCTGCCTAGAAACATCCAAGGTGATTCCCCTGGATGCCGCCGGGTTCATCCTGGGGGAGGAATCAACTTCGCGCTCATGCGGCCGCGCATCACGGAGGCCCTAGGTGACTTTTCCCCCCGGAAAATCCGGGGGGCATTTTTGGGAGTCTGTTTTTCGATATCTAGGATGAAGGTGAACCTCCCCTGGGATGAACCCAGGGGCATCCCGCTTTCGTTGATTGATTCTGCTGGTCCCGAATGCACCTGAGGAGTGCTCTAATAAATCTTGGAAAATCTTGATGACAAGGTATTGACTGTGACAATAGAAAGTGCGTACGAATGGAATATCCGGGCAGAAGGTCTCGCACGGGGGTGGAAGGGGTCGGGAGGAGTTTCGCGTCCTGGTGCAAGCGGATGGAAAATCGCTACCGCGAAACCCCTCCTGACCCCGTGCAGCCGGCTCGGAGATGTTTGACAATCTGGTTGTTTGGATTTCTGGCGAGCGGCCGGCGTAAGCTGGCCGGTGAGTCTGCAGGCGGGAGAACCGTTTTTCGCCGGGGCCATGTGACCGGCCAGCTTATGCTGGCCGCTCGCCGTCATACGAGTGGGTGAATCAGGTTTTCGCTTGATTCGGGCGATGAATCACCGCAACATGTTGCAATGAATGGAGTTGCGGAGAGTGAAATCGAGAAAACGAAGCGCGAATCAGATGAATCACACTGCCCCAGCCGCTACTTTCGCGGAGCGAAAGGCGACTATGCCACGCCCCGCTGTTGCTCGGGCTCCGCTTCGTCGCCGGCTCGGCCCAAGGCTTCGGGTTTAATGTGGCCGTCGTCGGTGACGTCGTCGAATCGGACGCTGACCCGTTTGCTGACGCCGCTTTCCTGCATGGTAACGCCGTAGAGGGTGGTGGCGGCGGTCATCGTTTTTTTGCTGTGCGTGACGATGACGAATTTGGTCCAGCCGAGGAACTCCTTGAGGACGTCGACGAAGCGGCCGATGTTGGCTTCGTCGAAGGGGGCGTCGACTTCGTCCAGCACGCAGAACGGGCTGGGGCGGAACTGGAAGATGGCGAGGAGCAGGGCGACGGCGGTGAGGGCCTTTTCGCCGCCGGAGAGAAGCGAGTTGTTGAACGACGGCTTGCCGGGGGGAGTGGCGATGATCTCCACGCCGGCGTCGAGGACATCGACCCCTTCCTCCAGCACGATGTCCGCCTTGCCGCCGCCGAAGGCTTTGCGATAGAGGATTTGAAAGTTCGCCCGGATCGCTTCCAGCGTCTCCACGAACAACCGCCGGCTGTCGCCGTTGATTTTTTGGATGATCCGTTCGAGGGCCTGCTTGGCGTCGCTGAGGTCTTTGTGCTGGGCAGAGAGGGTGCCAAAGCGGCTTTCTAACTCGTCCAGCTCGTCGAGGGCGTCGAGGTTGACCGCGCCGATCTGGTTGATCTTGCGGCGGAGGGCTTCGATTTCCGCTTCGACTTCCGTGCGGGCTTGTTCCTCTTCGGCGGAGGTCTCGGTCGCGGCCGCGGTCATTGCCTCCAGGTCGATGCTGTAGTCTTCCTTGAGCCGGTCGACGAGCGTCTGCCGTTCGTGGCGAACCTGGCCGGCGGCCAGCTCCAGTTGATGCTGCTTCTCTTCGAGCTTGCGGATGGACTTGCGGAGAGATGTTGCGGAATCGGATTGCTGGTTCCGCTGAGTGGCTGATGTATCGCGGGATTGAAAGAGGCCGGCGAGCTCTTGGGCAAACGTATCCTTGTGAATGTAAAGCTCGGCCAGTTCGCTGCTCGCGGCGAGCACGGCATAGTCGCAGGTTTCGCGGCGCTGCTGGCACTGCGTGAGTTGGTCGGCGACCTGTTCGACAGCCCGCTCCCGTTCGCGCTGGTCATCCTCAAACTGCGACAGTCTCGCCCGTAGTCCTTCCAGCCGCTGCTCGCTCTTGGCCCGCTCGATTTTTGCCACTGTGGCTTGCTGCTGAGACTCTTTCCGCTGGTCGTCGATACGACTCAGCTCGGCTTCTTCCGCAGCCAACTCCGCGCCGAGGGCTGCCGCCGACGCTTGACCGCTGAGGAGGTCCGCTTTGCCGCGAGTGACGGCGTTTGCCAAGGCTGCGTGGCGCGAATTTATTTCCGCCAGCGAGCCTCGCGCACCTTGTTCCTGCTGAGCCGTCTGCTGCTGGCGTTCTTCCTGGGTGCGGGTTTGCAAGCGGGCATCGGCCAGAGCCTTCGCCAGTTCCTGGGCGCTCGTTTGCGTTTGTTGCAAAGCCGCTTCCTGCTCGACAATCTGCTGCGCGAGTTGGGCACCGGCTTCCTGGCCGACGACGATTTGCTCGGTGAGCGATTCCAGTTGAGCGAGGCAGGAGCGAAGTTCGCTGCGACGGGAGATGAGGCTGGTGGCCGACGCTCTCGGCCCGACGGAGAGTGCGCCATGTTCATCGAGCAACTCGCCGGTGAGCGCGACAAACCGCAGGTTGGAGTCTGGGACAAGCTGGGTGCGCAGGCGGACCGCATCCGCCAGCGTCCTCACCAGCCAGGTGCGGCCCAGATACCTCTCGACGAGCGGCTGAACCTGTTGCGGAGCGTCGGCGAGGTCCGCGGCCCGGCCAACGATCCCTTCTTGAGTCGCGAAGCCCTCCGGTAACTCCGGTTGTGTTCGTGGTTGAGTGGCGGCGGAATCCGTTCCAACAAACGTCACTCTTCCCGGCAACACTCCTGCCAGAGCCGCCACTTGCTGCACCTCCGCCAAGCCACCACTGACGACGACGAGCTGCGAGGCTTCTCCCAGAGCAATATCGAGTGCGGGAGCGTAATCGACATGGACGGTGAGCAAATCCGCCAGCACGCCGCGGATGAGAGCCAGCATTTCGTTGCCGCCGGCTTTGGCGCGGGCCACGATTTGCTTGACGCCGACCCCGAGCCCTTCCAGCGACTCCTCGAGTTCCTGCAGGATGGAGACTCGCTCGCTCGTGCGGTGATGGCGATTCTGCAACTCGGCGAGCTTTTGTTGACTCTCCGCTTGAACAGTTCGAGCCTTAGAAAGTTCCTTCCGAGCGGTTTCCAAATCCCCTTGGCGGGCATTCGCCTGCGTGGACAAGGTAAGCTCCCGCTGCTGACAAGCGAGAAGTTCGGCGGCGATGCTCTCCCGCGCGGTGGCCAGCGAAGTGAGCTGCTGCTGGTGCGTGGCGGCTGCGGATTCCTGAGCAACAAGTTGCTTTTGAAACGCTTCGATTTGATTCTGCAAAACGGCTGCGGATTGCAAGCGGCTGGCCAGCTGCTGCCGGCGGGCATCTCCCTGCTTTTTCAGTTCGTCATATCTTTGAGAGAGATGGGAGACCTCCGTTTCTCGTGCAGCCAGGCGGGTTTCTATTTCGTCATGCACATCGCGAGCGGCCGACATCTCGCTTTGCGTCTGCGCGAGACGCTGTTTCACGTCGCCCGCTTTGTCGCTCATGGCGGCGACGTTGCGGCGGTGCATGGCCGACTCTTCCTCCAGCTCCTTCGCGCGTCCGCGCTGCTGAACGATAATCGCCTCCCGCTGCGTGATCGCCTCGCGGTTTCGAGCACTCCGATTCTCGCTGCTGCGGATGTCTTCTCCACAGGCGACGATGGCCGTTTCGAGTTCCAATAGGCGCGCTTCCAGCGATTCCGCCTGAGCGGCGGCTGAGGCATGTTCCTCCGAGAACTGAGCGATCTCTTGCTCATAGCCCGTAACCTTCGCCGTGAGCTTTCGCCAGTCGCTGAGAGCCACCTGCGTCCGCAGCTCTTGCAGGCGCTCGCTGTACTCCCGATAGCGGCGGGCCTTGCCGGCCTGATTGCGAACGCTCTTCAGGCGGCTTTCCACCTCGTCCACAATGTCCCGCAGCCGCAGCAGGTTCTGATCCACCCGCTCCAGCCGACGCTGGGCTTCGACCTTTTTGGCTTTGAAGCGGCTGATGCCGGCGGCTTCCTCGAAAATGGCCCGGCGGTCCTTGGCGGAGGCTTGCAGCAGCTTATCGACTTTGCCTTGTTCGATGATGCTGTAGGCATCGGTCCCGACTCCGGTGCCGCGGAACATGTCCTTGATATCTTTGAGCCGAGCGGGCTGGCGGTTGATGAGATACTCCGCCTCGCCACTGCGATAGACTCGCCGCGTAACATGCACTTCCGGAGCATCAAACGGCAGGCGGCCGTCGGCATTGTCGAATACGACCGTCGCCTCGGCCGCGTTCATCGCCTTTCGGCCGGCGTTGCCCGAGCCCTTGAAGATGCAGTCCGCCATCTCCTTGCCGCGGAGGCTCTTGGCGGACTGTTCCCCTAACACCCACTTGATGCCGTCCACGATGTTCGACTTGCCCGAGCCATTCGGGCCGACCACGACCGTGATACCGGCGGGGAACTCAAAGCGCGTCTTATCGGCAAAACTTTTGAAGCCGAAAAGTTCGAGGGCTTTGAGCATGGGGGGACTTGCGACCGGTAAGCAGGGGACCGGTTTAGTTTATCAAGAATCCCTTAGGATTGGGCGGGTGCAATTTGCTGCGGCTCGACCGGCTTCTCATCTGTCGGCGAAGCCACGCTCTCTTCCTCATCCCGTTCATACTCCCGCGTCGGTTTGGGGAGCGCTTCCACGGCGAGGCGGGTTTCGAGCAGACCTTTTTCGCGGGCGTTTTGCAGGCCGGCGATGACGTCGGCATAGTTGCCGCCGACTCTCACGACCGAGCGAATCACTTCGTCGACCAGGGTGGAGCAGACCTCGATCTTGTCCCCATCTTCCCCGGTGCCAAATCGGCTGACGCGGAGATTGCCGCCGTCTCTCTTAATGAGAATCTGGCCAGCTTCGATCCACTGGCTTTCGCCGGGAAGGTGCAGCCGCTGCTCATGGCCGAAGAGGACGATTTCGGGCCGCTTGCTGCGTGAGATGTGAATCAGGGGCTCGCCGTTGCTCGCGACGAGGTGGTAGCGAAATCCCCCCCGCGGCGTCTGCTCGGGATTGGCGACGGGCGCGGCCAGGTACTCCCCCTTCGTGGTCGGATCATTAGTGGTGCGAGATCGGAGGGCCCGGAACGCGCCATACTTTGTTTCGGCGCTGCTGACGTGGAGTAGTTCGGACAGTGCGGCCAGCGACGTGACCGAGTTGAGCATGGCCGAAAGTCCGGCCAGGGCAGCCCAGCGGAACGCCGGCTCGTCCTTGGCGATTTGTCCGAGCACCGGGGCGGCATCGGGCTCATCAAAATACGCCAGCGCTTCCGCGGAGCAGAACCGGACCTCGGTGTCGCTGGAGGTGAGCCCGCGCTTCAGGCTGGGAATCGCTTCCTTGCCAATGGCCTCCAGCGAAATCGCGGCGGCGCTGGTGGTCGTCGGTTCGAGCAGCTTTTTCTCGAGCACGGCGATGCGCTCCAGCCGCTGGACAGGGGTTTCGCTGAGCGCGATGTTGCGAACGACGCGGAGATAGTGCCCCATGTTTTGCCGGTAGTTCGCGGGGACCGCCAGCACCAGAAACGTGTTGCGTTTCCCTTCGGCGACTCCCTTTTTTGTGCCGTTATCGACAGTGAAGAAGCGGGCGTTGATGACCTGCTCCACTTTTTTGACGATCCGAAAGCTGGCGTCGGCGGTGCGGATGGCCAGGCCCAGGTCGCGGTCCCGTTGGGCAACCGCGCGACCCATAACGACGCCACGGTTCTTGGTGATGGGATCCTGCTCTCCTTCAAAAATGGCGTCGTCGATGACGTCGCCATCAGCGATCCCTTCGACATTGCCGGTGTGCAGCGAGCCAGCCAGGATTTCCACCTGCCGGAGCTGGGCCTTCATCAGCCAACCGCCACGGAGACTCTTGGTGTCGGAGCCGCTGGGAGCGCGGACTTCGACGTCGAACAGTTCTCCCCGCCGGATGCCGGGGGGAAGATAGCCCCGGACGATGACCATCGAAGTTGTGGGGCTGGCGAGAAGTTGTTCGGGATTCTCGACGGCGTACGAAGTCATCTCGTTGAGCAGCAGGTCCCGCTGGGCGGAGGGAGGGGGATCCGAACCGGTGTTGTCCAGGTTGGTGACAAGGCCGACCGCCTCCAGTTTGACTTTGTTCAGGCCGAAGGGACGGGTGTAACTACCCACAACATCCCGCTTTTCCTTCTCGTCCTCTCCTGCTGTTTTGAGCTCGTCCTGCTCGGGAGTTTGGCCGCGCATGAGAGGGGATTTGCAACCCGCCAGTGCCGCCAGGCTTCCCAGGCCCAGTCCGAGAAAGACGCGGCGGCCCATCAAACGCGGATTGATCTCGATGACAGGCTTCATGCCGATGTCGCTCCATTTAAAGTAGTCCGCTCACTCCGTGAGCAGACAGATGCCGGCACACGGCGTGCGGCGGCTACTGTCGCTCCGCGCAGAATCCATCCGCGCAGGGCTCACCCAGGGGCGTGGACGATAGGAAGGGAGTAGCCGTTCGTCAAGAGAGAACGGCAGGAATTGCCGGTTGAGCGGCAGTCTCGTGATAGCGTGAGCGTCAATTCACCAAATCGAGAAGTGCCCAGGAGGCAATTTTCGTTAACGAGGACTCGGAATCCTCTCCCCTCGGATGATATCCTCGAACTTCTGCCGCTCGCGGATCAGCTCAGCTTTACCGTTCTGAATGAGGACTTCGGCGGCGAGGGGCTTGCTGTTGTAGTTGGAGGACATCACAAAGCCGTAAGCGCCGGCCCGTTCCAGCACCAGAAACTCGCCGATGCTGGCGACGGGAAGTGTCCGCTTGCAGACAAAGCCCCCTTCTTCCTGCGTGAAGATGTCGCCCGATTCGCACAAGGGGCCGCCAACGACGACGTCGCTTGTCGGCCGCTCTTTCGCCCCGTCCTTGGGAACGATGGACATGGGGTGATAAGCCCCGTAGAGGATTGGCCGAGCCAGGTTATTGAAGCCCGCATCGAGCAGATAAAAGGTGTTGTCCCCCATCTGCTTGATCGCCCGAATTTCGCTGACCAGATAGCCGCTTTCCGCGACGAGGTAGCGGCCCGGCTCGATTTCTAGCGTCAGCTTGTGGCCGAGCTTCTCTTCCAGCCGCTTGCGAGTGGCGTCCCAGAGGCGGAAATATTCAGGCAGGTCGACGTAGGTTTGCCCGGCGTTGTAAGGAATCGGGAGCCCGCCGCCGGCACTGATGTTGGTGACGCTGCGGCCGACGGCGAGGACGGTTTTTTCGAGCGAGCCGCAGACCTGGGCGAGATGCTCCAGGTCCGTGCCGCTGCCGATGTGCATGTGGATGCCACTGATCATCAGGCCGTGGCGGTCGGCCCGCCGCAGGCAATCGTCGAGCTGCGCATGCCAGATGCCATGCTTGGACTGCTCCCCCCCAGTATTGGTCTTCTGGCTATGTCCGTGGCCGAAACCGGGATTGATGCGGAGCGTGATGTTGCGGCCGGGTGCCCGCTCACCAAGCTGATCGATCATGTCCGGCGAGCCGCAGTTGACGTGGATGTTGTGTTGGATCACCAGGTCGAGCACTTCGCGGTCGAAAATGTCCGCTGTGTAGACGATTTCCGAATTCTGCCCCCCCGCCTTGTACCCAGCCGCAAGTGCCCGCCGAATTTCTCCGGCGCTGACGGCATCGACCACAACCCCCTGTCGGCGGACCAGGTCGAGAATTGCCAAACTCGAGCAAGCCTTTTGAGCATAGCGAATGACGTCGAACGGTCGCAGATCCTCCACCCGCTCCAAAATTTTGGCGGCGTCGTAAACATAGGTGGGAGTGCCGAAGGCACGGGCCAGATCACCGACGGAGATTCCGGCAATTTCGTGGCGAAGCGTGGGAAAAGTGGGGATTGCGGGCATGGTTAATGCATTGAAGGAAAGAAGCCTCGAATTGTCAGCTTCCATTTAACGCAATCTTGTCCAGGCGCAAAGGCGCGGAAGGGAAGTTTTGGAGTCGGAAAAAGCGTCCCCTACCTACTACGAGCCTCGTCCCGATGCATCTGCCGGATTCTCGCCCTAGCGAGCTTCCGCAAAAAGACGGCTTTCTGAGAAAAATGTTCGGATTCCAAGTCCGGTTTTGCGCGCCGATTGCGACTTTAATAGTAGGGATCTTTCTTGCGCACACTCCTTGAAAGCACAAAATGAGCGGAACCCTAAGCCACGAAACGACTTGCCCCAAATGCCAGCAACCTATGAAGCCGGTCAAAGGCGAGATTTACTACTTTTGCCCCCTCTGTTGGTGCCGTGTGGATATTGGGGATGAAATCCGCCCTCCGCGCTCCCATCAGAAGAAGGCCCAAGATAAGGCCTCCGACGAAGAAGAGGCGAAGAAATAGGCGATTGCCGCATGCGGTATTTCAGACGCTTGGGATCGTCTGTCCGCGATAAACCCAGTTTTCATCCCTTTTTTGGAGCTGTTTTTGTAAGGTTGTCCCGCGAACTTGCCATTTGCTCCTGGTTACGGCCACAATGGCAGCTTCCATTCTCTTGTGGGGACAATTCGATGATTCGCTCAATTCTCTTGGTCGGCATTTGTCTGGCCACTTTCGGATCCGCTTTGCTGGCTGCCGACTGGCCGCAGTTTCGCGGGCCAAATCGAGACGGGGGGACCGAAGACTCCGGGACTCCGACTCAGTGGGACGATTCCACGAATCTCCTTTGGAAGCAAAAGCTCGGCGGCCACGGCTCGTCAAGTCCGATCGTCGTGGGTGGAAAAGTGTTTCTCACCAGCTATAGCGGCTATGGGCTGGACGAACGAAACCCTGGTGACCAGAGTTCTCTCGTCCGCCATGTGCTCGCCTTTGATCTGGGCACTGGCAAACCCGCGTGGGATTTTCCCGCGAATGCGTCGCTGCCGGAAGAGAACTTTCAGGGCTTCCAGGCGCTGCACGGATATGCTTCCAGCACGCCCGCCTCGGACGGCAACTTGCTCTATGTCTTTTTGGGAAAGAACGGCGTCGGGGCGCTCACGCTCGATGGCAAGCCCAGGTGGTCGCAATCGGTCGGCACCGGCAAACACAACTGGGGATCGGGGACATCGCCGGTAATTCACAAGAATCTGGTCATCGTGAATGCCAGCGTGGAGGGGAGCGGACTGGTCGCCCTGAACAAGCTGACCGGCAAGCAGGTTTGGGCGCAAAAGGGAGTGCGGAGCGCCTGGAATTCCCCCGTGCTGGTCACGCCGGCCAGTGGCAAAACCGAAGTCGTCATCAGCAGCCAGGGGGAAATCCTGGCCTATGACGCCGACAGCGGCCAGCCCGCGTGGCGCTGTCCGGGGGTCAAGGACTATGTTTGTCCGACCGTGCTGGTGCACGAAGACGTGGTCTACGCCATTGGCGCTCGGGCCGGCATGGGAGTGGCCGTGAAAGCCGGCGGCACGGGAAACGTATCGCCATTGTGGGAGATGGGGAAAGGGAGCAATGTTTCCTCCCCCGTGTTTCATGGCGGCCATCTCTACTGGGCGCACGAGGGGCGCGGAATCGTCTATTGTGCCGACGCCAAGACCGGCGAAATCGTCTACGAAGAGCGTTTGCAGCCCAATCCCGACCGCATCTACGCCTCGGCGGTGCTCGCCGGGGACAAGATTTACTACGTCAGTCGCAACCGCGGAGTCTATGTCGTGGCCGCCGACCCGCAATTCAAGCTCCTCGCTCACAACCAGCCGCTCGACAGCAGCGTCTTCAACGCCAGCCCAGCCGTGGTGGATGGCAAGCTGCTGCTGAGGTCGAATGAGTATTTGTATTGCCTGGGGAAATAAAATGGCTGCCAGATTGAGAGTGTGGCAATTTCGACTTCGCACGGCAATGCTAGGCGTTACCGTGTTGACCGCGCTGTTCGCTGCGGCTCATTACGCGATTCCCAAGGTTGAGCCAAAGTACGTAGAGGTCACTGGCCAACTCACACTCGACGGCGCGCCCGTCACGTCGGGAACTGTAGAGTTATTTTATGAGAATGGAGAGGTCTCTTCGGGTGTCTCCAACGAAGCGGGCCAGTTCCGTCTGACCTCGGGTAAGCAGGCAGGCGCACTCATCGGCAAGGCTCGCGTAGCAATCCACAAAACCAGAAGAGTTCGAGTCGATAGCCTCCCCTTGCCGCGGCTCTGTGGCAATAGAGACCCAAATGAGTACACCACTATCGATGACTTGCCGCCAAAATACAAAGACCATCTTTACAGCCAACTGTATTGGGAAATCAAAAGGGATACCGCCTTCATCAGTCTTAATCTCCAGAACGAAAAATGAGAAAATATCCGTCGTGTCAGGGATAACGCCGCCTTTTTCCTTGACGACCACGAACTCGCCTTTTAGGATGGCCGGCGTGGGGAACGGGAAGGAACCATTGGGTTTGGTGCGGCGTCTAAGGGCCAAAGTTAGCTACTTCTGGAAAGCTGGTTAAAGAGCCGAACCTGTTTCAGCCGCTGGACGTAAATAGTCTGGTTTCCCAAAAAGGGTAAATTCGTGGTCTTTCCCCTTCCAGCACGATTCTCGCAAACGGCCGTTCGCGGCCTGACGGGAATGGTCTGCTTGGGGGTTGGGCTGGCGGCAATGCTTGCGGGCCGCACCTGCCAGGCGAGTTGTGGCGACTATGTGATCCTGCGTGGTTCGCACGTCACGAGGCAAGTCGCGGAAGATTTCTCGAACGTCCCTGCACCGGCGAAGACCCCCTGCAATAGCCCCGCCTGTCGGGGAGAAGTCCCCCAGTTGCCAGTCCCTTCCCCGCCGCCAAGCAGCAGCCCCTCCGAAAAACCCTTGGCCCTCTTTGCCGATTCGCTCGACCTGGAAGGCAACTCTCCCAGTAGCGATTGGCTCCTCTCCAGCGAACATCCTCGGCCCGGCTTCCGCTCCCTTCTCCAGCGCCCGCCGTCTCTCTAGGCCGCATTCCGGGGGGCGTATCGCTGGCTGCGCGCGCTCTTAGCAGCGGATCTGCCAGACGTTCGAAATCTCTACTAATTCATATTGCGGTGTTCCTTTGTAGAATGGGCTTGTTCCCTAGACGGCCTGGTTTGGCCATCTTGTGAAGTTTTGAAGGCGTTTTTCATGTCCAGTTCTCTGGCACAATCCACGGCTTCCCAGCCGCAGAAGCAGAAGTATGTCCGGGCGGTGGGTCCGCGGCTGCGGGTGCTGCTGTACACGGTATTCGCCTTGGTCGCGCTCCTGGTGGCGAATTCCGTGTTCCTGTTCAGCATTACCGCGCTGGAGTGGGTGACGCGGGCGACGTATCAGGACTACTTCTACTTGTGCATGTTCGCCCTGCACATCGCGCTGGGCTTGGCGCTCATTGTGCCGTTTGTCGCCTTCGGCCTGATTCACATGGCCACTTCCTGGAACCGCAAGAACAAGCGGGCCATCCGTATCGGCTATGCGCTGCTTACTGCCGGCATTGTCGTGCTCGCCACGGGCCTTTTGCTGATGCGGATTGAAGGGCTGTTTGATCTCAAGCATCCCATTTCTCGGTTGACTGTGTACTGGCTGCATATCCTCTGCCCCGTTGCCGCCGGCTGGTTGTATTGGCTTCATCGCCTGGCGGGTCCGAAAATCAAATGGCGCATCGGCATTACCTATGGAGCCATTGTGGCGGCACTGGTGGGGGGCATGGTTATCCTTCGTTCGCAAGATCCACGCGGCTGGAACCGGCCAGGATCCGTCGAAGGGAAGAAGTACTTTGAGCCCTCTCTCGTTTCCACCAATGACGGCAAATTCATCAGCGACAAGACGCTGATGATGGACAGCTACTGCCTGAAGTGCCATCAGGATGCCTACAAGGGATGGTTCCACAGCGCCCACCACTTCAGCTCTTTCAACAACCCCGCCTATCTGGCCAGCGTGGATGAAACACGAAAAATGGGCCTCAAGCGCGACGGCCATGTCAAATCCAGCCGCTGGTGCGCCGGCTGTCACGACCCCGTGCCGTTTCTGAGCGGCAAATTCGACAACCCCGATTACGATCTGGTGAACGATCCCACCGCTCACGCCGGCATCACTTGCACCGTCTGCCACGCCATCACGCACGTCAACAGCACCAAGGGCAACGCCGACTACGTGATCGAAGAACCAGTCCACTATCCCTTTGCTTTCAGCGACAATGCCGTCCTGCAATACATCAACAACCAGCTCGTGAAGGCCAAGCCCTCCTTCCATAAGCAGACCTTCCTCAAGCCGTTCCACAAGGAGCCGGACAAAGCGGCGGAGTTCTGCTCGACCTGTCACAAAGTGTCCCTCCCTAAAGAGCTCAACCACTACAAGGAATTCCTTCGCGGCCAGAACCACTACGACTCCTATCTCCTTAGCGGTGTTTCGCACGGAGCCCAGAGTTTCTATTTCCCATTGAAGACCCAGCAGAAATGCGCCGGCTGCCACATGAACCTGGTGCAGTCCGGCGACTTTGGGGCGCGGGATTTTGACGGCACCGGCAAGCTCAGCATCCATAACCATCTCTTCCCCGGCGCGAACACGGCAGTCGCGTTCTTCAAAAAGAAGATGCCGGGGGATGACACCCACGCCCCCTTCCTGGGCGAAGTCCCCCAGGGCTTCACACCCGACTTCGACGCCGCGATGAAAACGCACCAGGACTTCCTCAAGGACTGTGTGCGGGTGGACATCTTCGCGCTCCGCGAGCGCCAGCCCGGCCAGGCAGAGGCCGAACATAGCCTGATTTTGGGAAAGCTACTCGCCCCGCTTCGCCCGGTCCAACCCCAACTGAAGCCAGGTGAAAAATATCTGCTGGAGACCGTCATCCGCACGCTCAAGCTGGGGCATCCACTGACCCAAGGAACTGTCGACTCCAATGAGATGTGGATGGACGTGACTGTAAAGAGTGGCGACAAAGTCATCGGCCGCAGCGGCGGGATGGACGCCAGGGGAGAGGTGGATCGCTATGCCCACTTTGTCAATGTCTTCATGCTGGATCGCAACGGCAACCGCATCAATCGCCGCAACCCGCAAGACATCTACACCCCGCTCTACAACCATCAAGTTCCGCCGGGAGCGGGCTGGGTCGTCCATTACGAGCTCGATATGCCCGCCATGGAGCAACTTGCTGGACCAATTACGATTGAAATCAAGCTCCAGTACCGCAAGTTCGACCACGAATACGTGGACTTTTTCACCCGCGCCGCCAAGGCCGGTGCCAAGCCCTTCCCCGGCTTCGACCCCCAGCGGCCCGCGAATGAGCCGGTAATCAACAAGTTTCCCATTACCACCATGGCCACGGACAAGATCACGCTGCCGGTGGAAGGCTTTGATGCCAAAGTCACCAATCCGCCGTCCCCCATCATGGACGAATGGCAGCGGTGGAATGACTACGGCATCGGACTCTTGCTAGAAGGGAAAAAGGGTCAGTTACGGCAGTCGGAGGAAGTGTTCAAAAAAGTTGCGGAAATGGGACGGTACGATGGGCAGATCAACCTGGCCCGCTTGTACCAATTAGATGGCCGGCTCGACAAAGCAACCGAGATGCTCAATGTTGCCGCGGCCAGCAAGGCCGAGGACTTGCCTGTCTGGACGATCAACTGGCTGAAGGGGAGCGTGAATTCCCAGCAAGCACACTTTTCGGAAGCGATTCAGAATTATCGCAGCGTGCTGACCGACCGCTCACCCATTATGATCAAGCGGGGTTACGACTTCAGCAAGGACTATCGCGTCATCAACGAACTGGCCCGAACGCTCTTCGAGCAGTCCAAGAAGCTCTGGCACAAAGGCCAGGAAGAGGAGCAGCGGCGGATGCGGGAAGAGGCCCGAGACTATTACCTCAAAACCCTGGAACTAGATTCCGAGGACTTCACCGCCCATTTTGGCCTGTCTTTGATCTACGAAGCGCTGCAAGAAAAAGAACTAGCGGAACAGCACCGAGCAATGCACGAGCGGTATAAAGCGGATGATAATGCTGGAGACAAGGCAATCGCCATCGCTCGCGAAAAGTACCCGTACGCCAAAGCTGCCGCCGAAGCGGTCGCGATTTACCCCCTTCGCCGTCCTGGTGCGCCGGAACTTCCGGCAGCAGCGGCGGTAACTTCCCCAGCAACCAACCCAGGCGCTTCGCCCGTCGGCGGAGGTCGTTGATTGACCCAACCCTATGTCCAAATCAGAACCTGCCGGAAAGCCTGACACCGAAGAGCTCGTCCCTCACGACGACGCGGCCATCGGTCGCGCGCTCAAAATATCGCTGGTTATCATCTTGTTCGCCGTGGCGATTGCGAGCGGGGTCATCTTCTGGATTTCTCGCCCCTCTTCCGAGAAAGCGCCAGTGGCGATCATTCCCAAGCATGACGATAAATTACGCGAAATGGTCGCCAGCCTCCCCAAAGTCAAGTTCACGGACATCACCGCCGAGGCGGGAATCAACTTCAAACATTGCACCGGCGGCTATGGAGAAAAGCTGCTGCCCGAGACGATGGGGAGCGGAGCGGCCTTCTTCGATTACGACAACGACGGGGACCAGGACCTGCTCCTGGTGAACTCCTGCTACTGGCCCTGGAAACGTCCCGCGGGAAGCGAGAAAGAGACGCCGACCGCGGCCCTCTACCAAAACGACGGCAAAGGCAAATTCACCGACGTTACCAAGGCCGCCGGGCTCGAACTCACCTGCTACGGCATGGGGATCGCTATCGGCGATTACAACAGCGACGGCTGGCTGGATGTGTTCATTTCCGCGGTGGGGGAGAATCACTTGCTGAAAAATGACCAGGGTAAATTCACCGATGTCGCCGCGGAAGCGGGGGTCGCCGGAGTCCCCGCACAGTGGAGCACCAGTTGCGGCTTTGTGGACTACAACAACGACGGGCAACTGGATCTCTTCGTCTGCAACTACATCAAGTGGTCCCAAAAGATCGACCTCAGCCTCGGCTCCACGCTGGACGGCGAGAATCGCGCGTTTGCTCCGCCGGTACCGTTCGAAGGAGCGTTTTGTTACCTCTATCGCAATGAGGGGGACGGTAAGTTCAAGGATGTTTCTGCCGAGATGGGGATTCAGGTTCGCAACGTCAACACCAAAGTTCCCGTCGGCAAGTCTCTGGGGGTCTCCTTCGCCGACCTTGATCGGGACGGTTTCATGGACATCATCGTAGCCAACGACACGGTTCAGAATTTTCTGTTCCACAACCTCAAGGGTGAGAAGTTCGAGGAAGTCGGCCAGAAGTCCGGCGTCGCCTACGGTCCCGACGGCCAGGCCCGCGGAGCCATGGGCTGCGATGTGGCGGCCTTCCGCCCCAACGGCACTTACGGCATCCTGATTGGCAACTTCGCCAATGAGCCCACCTCGTTGTTCGCCACGCAGGACATCCGCAACCCTTGGTCGTTTACCGACGAAGCCCTCCCTTCCGGCCTCGGTCCACAGTCTCGCTTGGAGCTTAAGTTCGGCGTCTTCTTCTTCGATTACGACCTCGACGGCCGCCTGGATGTGCTGACCGCCAACGGCCACCTGGAAGAGGACATCGCCAAAGTTCAGACGAGCCAGAGCTACAAACAGCCCCCCCAATTGTTTTGGAATGCCGGCGAAGGCGAAAGCGAATTTGTGCGTGTTCCAGGGGATTCCCTCAGCCCGGACTTCACCACCACCATGGTCGGCCGGGGGAGCGCTTTTGCCGATATCGACGGCGATGGAGACCTCGATTTCATCCTCACCGGCAGCGGTTCAGCCCCCCGTTTGCTCCGAAACGATCAAAAACTCGACCACCACTGGCTGCGGCTTTCGCTCCAAGGGAAAGGGAAAAACAACTTTGCCTATGGTGCCCGAGTGGAAGTAATCGTCGATGGCCTAGTGCAGGAACGGCTGGTTTCCCCCACCCGCGGATACCTCTCGCAGTCCGAGCTGGCGCTCACTTTTGGCCTGGGGAAACACGAAAAAGTTGAAAAGGTCACGATCTATTGGCATGATGGAAGCAAACAGGATATAGTAAATCCGAAAGTAGATCTGCTGCACCAAATCGAGCAGGCACCAGCGAAATGAGTCGAGTTCGACCCACCTTCGTTTTGCAATTCGCGCGAGTGACCTTCGCGCTTGCCGGCGGATTGGTGCTGGCCATGTTCGCACTCGCGAATTCCGCCCAGGCCGGCTGTGGCGATTACGTCTTTATTCGCAATGCCAGCGGCCAATTGGTTCGGGCGTCGAGTTTGATGAAGGATCACCAAGGCAGCGACTGCACCGGTCCCAACTGTCCCGATTTCAATCGCGAAGGGACCGCGTCAAGAGACAGCCTCCCCGCTGCTCCCGCGGAAAGACTGCCAGGCAAATTGCCCTGTAATGGCGCCAACTGCTCCGAGCGCTCGGAGTTGCCGGCCGCTCCCACGCCTCCGGTTCCTCCTAGCAGCGGGCAGGAATCGACCGCGCTGCTTCTGCAAATGAGCGACAGTGATGACGGGGCCGGTCCCCGCTTTGGCGGCGTCAGCTCCAACACCGATCACGAGTTGCACTACCCGCAGTCCATCTTCCACCCTCCGCGGTAGTTTCTTCTTTTGCGGCCCCTTCGTGGCGAGCCGCCCCATTGCCCTGCGCGCTTGTGCGAATATCGCAGCTTGCGCGCGCCGGTCTTCTCGGGTCTGATCGTTGAATGATGTTCTTTGGTCCGTGAAGTGAGTGTTCCGATCTTGCATTCTTGCTCGCAGCCGCGATTTGTGGCGGCGAGAGTTGGCTTGAACTTATCTATTTTTTACAGTCTGGAGTTTTGTCATGTCCCAGAAACGTCCCGCTTTTACGCTCGTGGAGCTGCTGGTGGTGATCGCCATCATCGGCGTCCTGGTCGCATTGCTCTTGCCCGCGGTGCAGTTCGCCCGCGAAGCCGCCCGCCGCATGCAGTGCAGCAATAACCTCAAACAAATCGGCGTTGCACTGCATCTCTATCACGACGCCATGAAGACCTTTCCCCCAGGCCGTTGGGGAGTTGGTAGGCATTCGATCAATAGCCTGATGCTGCCCTTCATGGAGCAGGAAAACGTCTACCGAAAAATCGACTTCAGCGTTGCCTCGGACCATGCCAATAATCTCGCGGCACAAGCCATGGTGGTCCCGATTTTCATCTGCCCCTCGGACAAAACGGCCATTCCTTTCGGCTGGGCAGGCAACAACTACTATGGCTGCGAAGGAAATGTTTTGGAGAAGGCGGCTTCCACCGGTGCCAATGGGCTGTTTTGCAACAACAGTTGCGTTCCAATGGGAGAAATCTCGGACGGGACCAGCAACACAGCATGTTTCAGTGAGCGGCTCAAGGGGGATTGGAGCAATTCCGTAGTGACCATCCAGTCCGATAACTTCAAGGGGCCCGCCGGAGTCATCACGGCGGATGAGGGAATGTTGGCCTGCCGGGCGGTCAACTACAGCCTTTTGTCGAACCAAAGCGGCTCGAATACCGGCGCGCCGTGGCTCTTTGGAACGGTCGCGGCGGGTGGGGGTTACCAGCATGTGGCACCACCGGGAGATTGCTCTTGCACGTTTCCGCCAGGAAAATCGTCGCTGGCAGCAACAAGTGCTCACCCCAACGGCGTCATGCTTTTGAAGGCCGACGGGTCTGCCAGCTTCGTTCCCAAAAGCGTCAGTTTGAGCGTCTGGCGTGCCTGGGGTTCTAAAGACGGAAACGAGGCCATTAACCAATAAACGGCTGGCACTCAAGCTGGCTCAATTAGAAGAATGTTTATGAATTCGCTTCGGCCATTCCTCCTAGTTCTCGTGTTCACAATCGGCTGCGGTAGTTCCCTGCCGCCCGCTGCGGACTCGGCGCAGGCGCGCGCCGCGCTGCAGTCGGCACTCGATGCCTGGCAGAAGGGGGACTCGCTCGAGTCGCTTCAAGGTCGTTCACCTCCCATCCATGTCAACGATTTCGGTTGGGATCGAAAGGATCGACTCGTCAAGTACGAAATCCTATCTGAGCAAGCCAGTGGCCAAGGTTGGAAAGCCAGGGTGCTTCTGACAATTCAATACCCCAACGGCTCGCAAATGCAGCACGAGGCTAACTACACCGTTGATACTGACCCGTCCCTCGTCGTCATTCGTGAACTTGAGTAGGAATTACTAAATGATGCGTTTTTCATTTCTGATGCTCACTATTGCGACCTTTCTAACCTTGATTTGCCGGGATGTTACTGCGGATGACCCACCCAAAGCGGCTGTGGTTGCTGCCGAGCCAGCTGGGCACCCTTTGACACTTGTGCGAACCGGCGAAAGCCGTTTTGGCTGGAAATGGCTGGCGGCGCGATATGACAAGGAGGCCACGGGGAAGTTGCTCCCGGACAGATTTCCCGGGACTGCCGAGATATTTGCTCGTCTGGACAGGAACTGGGACGGAAAACTGACGCCGCAGGACTTTGACTGGTCCGAGTCCGGCACGTTAAACTTGCAGAAAGAAACCGCGTTTGCCCTCTTCAAATCGGCGGACAAGAACAGCGACGGCCGTCTCACGGCAGACGAATGGCAAGCCGTTTTCGCCAAAGCCGTCAAGGACGGCGGTTCCCTCAACGACTTTGAGCTCGAGCAACTCATCTTTCTGCCCGCCGTCAAAAAAGCGGAGAGGCAAACCCGCTCCAAGGGGGTGGAATCGTTTCTGGAAAGGCAACGAAAGGAATCGAGAAAAGCTCCCGAATTGGGAGATTTGGCCCCGGATTTTTCCCTCCGGTCGCCCGATGGCCAGGCCAGTGTGCAGCTGTCGTCGTTTCAGGGAAAGCGGCCCGTAGTATTGATCTTCGGCAGTTTTACGTGAGGCAATTATCGGACCCAGTCTGGGTCTTTGCAGCAAGTCTATCAAGCTTGGAAAGAGCAAGTGGAGTTTGTCACAGTGTACGTGCGTGAAGCCCATCCCGTCGACGACGACCGCCCTGCCACTCCAACCAACAGCTCGGCAGGAATTCTCATTAAACAGCCTCTCACAACTGAGGAGCGCTGCAGCGTGGCAAAACAGTGTGCCACTGCCTTGCATCTCGAAATGCCCCTCGTGGTGGATGGAATTGACAATCGCGTGGCGGAGGCGTATGCCGCGCAGCCGAACCGCCTGTACCTCGTCGATCGGAAGGGACGAATCGCCTACCGAGGTGGCCCTGGACCGTTTGGATTTAATCCCAGCGAAATGGAGCAAACGCTCGTGCTTTTGCTCCATGAAGAGCAATATCCCGAAAAGAATAAATAGCGGCACAAAGGCCGATAGAGTCGTTCTACAGAATGGGAGCCTGGAATGCGAATTACACTTTTCATGGCAATGACCGCCCTGCTGACGATGTCGCCAGCCGCGGCGTGGGCGCAGCGAAACCCCAAGAAGGAAGCTGAGTTCTTGATAACTCGGCCTGTCGTCGGGGACCCGCTGCCGGAACTGACGGTTTACACGCCGGAGGGTAAGGAGTTTAAGACCGCGGATTTGCGTGGCCACTATACCGTGCTCACTTTTGGATGCCTGACCTGACCGCCGTTCCTGAAGAACGTCCCCAGTCTGGAGGCGGTTTATCGAGATTATGGTCCCAAAGGGGTCAAATTCGTGCTGGTCTATAAATCACTTGCCCATCCTGAGTTGGTCGGCACTTATGTGCAACCCTTTACGCTCGACGAGCGACTCGCCCACTCCCAACAAGCGATCAAAGAATTGGGTACCACGATGCCTTGGCTCGTGGACCAAATGGATAACAGGCTGAAACATGCATTAGGTGACCGCCCAAACTCGGAATATGTTATCGACCCACTGGGAAAGATCGTGCGTAAACGTGCCTGGAGCAATCCGGGAGAAGTACGAAAGGACCTTGAGGAACTCGTGGGGAAAGTTAAGAAAACTACCTTGCCCGAGGACTTGAAGCTGAACGTTGTGCCGCCGTTGGCGCAGTCGGCGCCGAAGGGAGATCTCGCGCCTATTCCCCGCGCCGGATTATTCCCAATCGTGATCAAGCCGCAGTTGGATAAGGACGGCGACTTGTTCTATGCCAAACTGCGGTGCGAAGCAGACCCACCTTTGATTGACGAGGGAAAGGGAAAACTCTACCTGGGTTTTCACCTCGATCCACTCCACAGAGCACATTGGAATAAACTTCAGAAGCCATTGCGGTTTGAACTCACGGCTCCGGAGGGGGTCAAGCTCTCGGCCACGACCGGCGAATCCCCGAAGTCGAGCAGCGAAAACGATAGTGCCCCCCGCGAGTTCTTACTGGATGTGAATTCCTGGCCGGCCGACAAGACCATCCAGCTCACCGTCGCCTATGATGCGTGTACGGAAGACCTGTGCCATTCCGTCAAACAGACCTATGTCTTGAGTCGCCAGCGCGACCAGGATGGTGGACGGGCAAAGTCTGCCGGCTTCCGCGTCCTCACGTTGGAGCAGATGACCCAAAGGCTCCTGGCAGGGGACAAGAATGGCGACGGTAAACTGATTAAGGAAGAATTGAATTCAATTCAGCAATCACGGTTCTTGGATTATGACTTTAACAAGGACGGCGTTCTGGAGAAGGACGAAATCCAGACGATGGCTGAACAACTTACCGCATCAGCAGAATCGAAAGAGTAAGGTGCCGAGTTGAAAAATCGACCCATGAGATCGTTCCCTTTAGTTGGAATCGCAATCGTTGTTGCGATGGTCCCCGGCGTTGTCTTTGCTCAGCAAAAGAAAAAAGCGAGCGAGGAAGACTTCGTCAAAGAGAAGCCCGCAGTCGGCGATCCCTTCCCTGACCTCGTTGTTTACGATCCCAAAGGCCAAGAGGTGAAAACGTCCAGCTTGCGGGGCCATTACACCGTGCTGACTTTCGGCTGTCTGACCTGACCGCCGTTCCTGTGGAACGTCTCCGGTCTGGAGGCGGTGCATCGAGATTACGGTCCCAAAGATGTGAAAATGTTCTTCATCTATAAATCACTAGCCCACCCGGAGCTTGCCGGGAACTACGTGCAGCCATTTACGCTGGATGAACGGCTGGCGCATGCGCGGCAAGCTGAAAAGCAACTCGGTGCGACCGTTCCCTGGCTGGTGGACGCCATGGATAACCGACTGAAGCACGCTTTAGGAGACCGGGCTAATTCTGAGTTCATTGTTGATCCTAAAGGGATCATTGTCCGCAAACGTGCCTGGAGCCATCCGGCTGAAGTCCGGACTGATCTCGAAAAACTTGTTGGTCCGGTCGAGAACATTACCAGAGAAGAAGACGTCAAACTCAAGCTCGAACTGCCGATCAAGTCCGCCGCTGCCCGAGGCGTCGTACCGCGCCTCAAGCGTTCCGAGCAAATGCAGGCCATTGTGATTGTGCCGAAAATTGATCCCAAAGGCCCGTCCTTTTTTGCTAAGCTGCGGGCGGAAACTGATCCTGATCTATTTCGTGACGGAGCTGGAAAACTCTATTTGGGCTTTCATCTCGACCCTCTGCACGAGGCCCATTGGAACAACCTGACAAAACCGCTCTCTTTCAAGCTGGAAGTTCCGGAAGGCGTGAAAATTGGCAAGCTGTCGTTTGAATCTCCGCCGGTCATGGCCCCCAGCGATTCCGATCCGCGCGAGTTTCTCGTGGATGTGGAAAACTGGCCGGAAGGAAAGTCGATACGCCTGAGCGTGATCTACTACGCCTGCGTCGGCAAAGAAACCTGCCACACGGTGAAGCAGGAATACGAAATCCATCTCGAGCGCGACCGCGATGCCGGCAAGGCTCGCGGCGAAGGTGCTGGCTTTTGGGACGCGGAGGGCTTTGCTCGCCAAAACCTCGCCAGGGATAAAAACGGCGACGGAAAACTGAACAAAGCTGAAGTGCAGGGACTGATCGTTCCGCACTTCGAGTCGTTTGACAAGAACCAAGACGGGCTGTTGGATTTCGAGGAACTGAAACCAGTGTCCGACTGGCTCAACCACCACCACCAGCCGGGCACTGCACTTTCGACTCCAAAATAGACTGAAAAACCATCGAACTGAGCTTGTTTAGACTGGCCTCCCTACTGCCGCGAGACCGCCGAGCAGACAACGTCTATTTACCGGACGGCATCCAAACCGAGAAAAAGCACCGAGGCCAAGTGATTCCCTATTGGGGCATGCTATAATTTCCGATATAAGCCCAAGCCGCGACGATTAGTCGTGGCGGGCAGCGACTTGACGATCAGGGCGGAGAGCCGCCTCTCACAATAAACCTTTGGTGAAAATTCCGACTGAGGGACCAACATTTCCGGGATGGCCTAGATCGCCAAACGGCACGTGCAGAAGCACGCCAGATCTCGCCAATCTCCCAGCGACTCCATCTTGTCGCAAATCTAGCCAAAGGCCAACAAAACGCGGCTCCGAGTGAAAACTTGGAGCCGCGGTTGTTTCTTGAGATAGGTGTTGCTCTCTCTCCCTCTGGGAGAGGGCTGGGGTCAGGGTGTTGAGGGATGTAAAATGAGCCGAACCTGCCAGCTCATTCGCCGGTCCGCATCCCATGATCCTGCTCATCGATAACTCCGACTCCGTCACCTACAACCTCGTCCAGCGGCTGGGGGAGGTCGATAGCGGCCTCGAAATCGAAGTACATCGAAATGACCAGATCACCACGGCCGAAATCGCGGCCAAGAAGCCAACGCATCTGATCGTCTCGCCCGGTCCTTGCACACCGACCGAAGCCGGCATCTCGGTCGAGTGCATTCAGAAGTTCATGGGGGAAATCCCACTGCTCGGCGTCTGTCTGGGCCATCAATCCATCGGCCAGGCGACTGGCGGCATCATCGTCCGGGCCAAGCGGCTGATGCACGGGAAGACGGACCAGATCCATCACGATGGCCTGGGCATTTTTAAGGGGCTGCCCAATCCGTTCACAGCTACGCGCTATCACAGCCTCGTCATCCGCCCAGATACCCTGAATCCCGACTTCACCGTCTCCGCCTGGGCCGAGGCACCGGGCGGCGAGAAGGAAATCATGGCTATCCGCCACAATTGGCTGCCGGTCGTTGGCGTGCAGTTCCATCCCGAGAGTTTTCTGACTGAGCATGGACATGACATGCTGCGGGCGTTCTTGTCGCTGTGAATGGGAGCCAGGCTGTGCTGAGCGTGACTGAAGCCCAGGAGTTGAGTGCCGCGGAGGTTCGCGAGGCAAATCGGTTCTTGCTGCGGTCGGTTCCCCTGGGCGAAACACTCGGCCGCACTCTGGCCGAGGTGGTGGTCAGCGATATCGATTCTCCGCCTCATGATAAATCCATCGTGGATGGATACGCGGTCCTGGCGGAAGGTCTTTCCGCCGGGACGGAACTGGCCATCCTGGAAGAAGTGACGGCGGGCGCGGTCCCCACGCAGCAAGTCACCGCGGGCACAGCCATCCGCATCATGACAGGGGCTCCGCTGCCGGCGGGTGCGACCGGAGTGGTCATGGTGGAAAAGACCGAACTCGTCGGCGGAGAGAACAGGGTTCGCATCCACGAGACACCTCGCAGCGGACAAAACATTGTCCGCAGGGCGACTTCGCTGCGGCGCGGTGAAACCGTACTGCATGCGGGAGTCCGGCTCAATCCGGCACGGATCGGGCTCCTGGCCGAAGTCGGACGCGGGGAAGTGAAAATCGCCAGCCTGCCGACGGTGGCGGTCCTCACGACGGGGAACGAGATTGTCCCGGTGGACACCATTCCTGGGCCGGGACAGATCCGCAACAGCAACGGGCCAATGCTGGAAGCGCTCGTGCAGCAACTGGGAGCGCAGCCAATCTCCTTGGGCGTGGCCCGCGATGAGCCGGGCGAACTGGCCGCGCTCATCCGCCGCGGCTTGCAAGCGGACTTTCTGGTCCTCTCTGGCGGCGTTTCCGCCGGTGTGCTGGACCTCGTTCCCGGCGTGCTGGCAGAGCTTGGCGTGCGGCAGGTCTTTCACAAAGTCAATCTCAAGCCGGGCAAGCCCATCTGGTTTGGGGTGTTTCCGAAGGAGCATAACAACAGAACCCTGGTATTTGGACTCCCGGGCAATCCCGTCAGCAGCTTCGTCTGTTTTGAAGTGTTCGTGCGTTACGCCCTGGGCTGCATCCGCCCGGAACTGGTGCCGCAATCGAAATTGGCTCTCCTGGCCGTGGAACATTATCATCGCGGTGACCGGCCAACCTATTGGCCGGCGATCTGCGAGGAGGATAAAACCGACGCCCTGGTGACGTTGCTTCCTTGGAAGGGCTCCGGCGACCTGAAGACTCTGGCCGACGCCAATTGCCTGGCGTTTTTCCCAGGGAAGGAACGAGTGTTTCAGGCGGGTGAAGAAGTCTCCGTTCGTTTGTTGTAGTGTTGTGTTGGCAATGTGTTCCTCGTTATCGGCACGCTTTGCCCAATCTCAAATCCCAAAAGGGCTACTACATTCACACAGGCTCCAGACATTCTTGCACCCTTTCAAGGAATTTGTCTTCTGGTTTTCGACGGCTCGCTTCTATCGCAGCGTCAATGGCACGGCGCTCCGACGCATTGGGTTTGGTGAATACCTTGTTGCACAATGGCGGCGAGAACCATTCTTCAACGAGATGGCGTGCCTTTGTGGCAAGGGAATCGTCATCAAGGCATGCAATCCGAATAAGCCACGGCAGGCTCTGCCATTTGCCCTTCTCGAAGATCAATTGAAGGACACATCTCCTGGAGGATTCGACTCCTGATTGACTTACTATTTCGAACAGGGTCTCGCCGGCGATATTGTTCACAAACGGCTTAAGTTGCGTTTTGGCTTCACGAACAACCCTCGGGCTACTGTCCCAAAGTGATCGAACAAGATCACCACTGGCATCGTCCTTCGCAATTCTTGCAATGCCTCGAATCGCCATGCACCGAAACCTTGGTCGCGGGTGATTCAATAGGCTACGGAGTGTTGCAACATCCGTCTGGTCTCCGGTTTCTGCCAATCCACTAACTGCAACATACGAAACGCCATTTTCAGCAAGATAATGCCGATAGAAAGCTCCCGCGTCGAAGTCCTCGACTTTTCCGAGCGTATATCGCGCCAATTCTCGGATCGAGGCACTCGAATCAAGCAAGGCTCGTCGCCAGATCTTTGCTGCGGAATCAGGATCGGTGACTGTCTCGACACGAAAACCCTCGCGACGAACGGGCATGAACCGATCATGTTGGAACATGACCGTCGCTGCTTGCAATTCCGAACCGGAAAAAATCATGCATACTTGTATCGCGCATGCCAAGCGAATGGTGGGGTCCGTGGATGCCAAGCCGTGGCGCATTACTCTTGCCAAATGCTGTCCCGGCAATTCGAGAGCCAACTGAACTACTTGTCGACGAACTTCAGCATGCGATCCTTCAATGACTTCTGTCAGCATTGAGTCACGGGCAGGATGAACCAGCATCTCAACGACTTTTCGGACAACAGGCGACACGTTCTGTCGCCTAAACGACAGCAAGCGAACCACGAGTGGAGCGAAGCGAATGAAGTGAGGCAAATTGCTCGGCAGCAGCCTTTGATTCACAGCTCGCTGAGCCTCAATGGCAATTACCTCCACCCAATCATTCTGGCGAATCAGCAAATAGGGCAGCTCTTCTCCGCTTGTGTCGCTGGCGAGCAGTCGTACAGCCTCTTGTCGCACGTATCCACTTCGATGAAAAGTTAGTAAGCCTAGAACCGATACCCTGCTTTGGGAATCGACCAATAAGGCGACAAGCCCCTGGGGCGATAATTTGTCCCACGATTCCGAGATATACCAACCCCACGACGAACCGAGCACTCCGCTGAGCTGGATCAACTGTTCGGGCGAAAATCGCGACAGAAGTTCATGGATAGTTTGCGAGGCCGCGATCTTGATCTGTAGCGACGACTCGAATAAACATTTGGCGGCCAAGCCGATCGTCGCGGGTTCTCCTTGATTTCTGATTTGGTCAAGCAAGTAAACGACACGTTGGTCATGTCTCGTTCGACCGAACCAAGAAGTCGATGAGAGTAACTCGTGCAGTTGCTGCACCAGAGCCCGCGATTGTTCTGTCAGACGATTCACGGGAAGAACTCTCCCTTCTACGCCAACCCCAGCACCCGCCGGGCATTGTCCCGGAAGATCTTGGCCTGCACTTCGGCTGGCAGCTTGAGCTGCTGCTCAAAGAGTTCGAATTGTGGCACACCCTGCTTGGGGGCCAGAAAGTCGGTGCCGAACATGATTCGGTCTTGGCGGCGGATCAAAAACTCGCGGCCGAAATCGAGATCGCGGCTGATGGCTCCCGCGCCGCTTCCGGCGGAGAGGTCGGCGTAAATGTTGGGGTATTTCTCCATCAAGGCGTCCATCGCTCCCCCCGGCGCGACTTTCCCCTTGGGATAACCGCCGAAGTCGGCTTCACTGATGCCGCCGCTGATGCTGGCCCACCAGCCGGGACCATGGCCGATGAAATTGCAGCCGGGGTTGGCTTCGAGCGCCTTCGCCAGGCCGGGCAATCCCGGCTTGTCGAGGTTCCGCTGGTTGTCGATGTGGAAGAGCAGCGGTAGCTTGAGCTCCGCGCACGCGGCGTAAATTTCCATACTCCGCGGGTCGTCGAAGGCGATTCCCGGCTTATGCTCGCCAAAACCTTTGGCCCCGGCGTCGACGTACTTCTTCAGCATCTCGACGAGCCCCTTCCGGCCGCCGCTGTAGCTGGTCCGCGGGTCGATGCTGCAAAAGGGAATCAGCCGGTCGCGGAAAGGGGCCGTTTGAGCGAGCACAAAATCCGTCGTAATCAGGTAGCTCGATGATTCCGGCGACGACAGCGGCAGTACCACGGCCTGGGCGATGCTATGGGCGTCCATCCAGCGGAGCAGCTCCTCCGCCGTCAGCGGCACCGTGGTGTTCCAAGTCTGGCCGAGATGCGTGTGCATATCGACGTAGGTGCCTTTGGGGAATGCATTCTTGTCCTCAGCCATCAAGGAGCTGAGATTCGCTGCGGCGATACCGGCCAGCGCGGTGGAATGAAAGGCGCGACGGGAGAGGAGATTTGTATTAGTCATCGGATGTCCTTCTTTTTGGAGTTGCGCCTTCAGGCGGTTCGTCGGAGCCGCCTAAAGGCGGGACTACAAGGTTACGGCCCTTCCACGGTAACCGCCATCACCACCGGTGCGGAGTCGTCCGAGCCTTTGACCAGCTCGATTTCCTTAATGGTCTCTCTCCGCGACGGATGCACCGCCAGGTAGCGAATCTGTTGGCCGCGAAGCTGGTAGGCGAACTTGCTTTCCGGCACGTCCACGCGGCGGATATAGTCGGCGAAGTGCTCTCCGTTTTTCAGCTCGATGTCTTCGGACTTGCCATCCTCATACTTGAGCCGCACGATCATGCTCACCGAGCCCTTCCGCCCAATGGGAAAACCCCAGCCGGAGACGCCGGAGAGCATGTGAATCGCCTTGGCCGGAGCATTGCAGGGCAGCGTGACGGACTTGGGCATCGTCGGTGCTTTGATCCCTTGCGGCCCGTAGAGCAGGATCGCGTTCTTCGTCCGGTCCTCCTGCGGATCGATCAGCACGAACGGCACTCCGTCGAACACTTTGGGCTTCCAGTCGTCGAACACCAGCCGCTCGAGCTGGCCGTTATCATCAAAGAACATGCCGCGGGTGCTGATGATCGTCGCCGCCTTGGCCAGCGGAATTGGCAGGTACTTGCCCCGCTGGGTGAGGAACTCGAGGAGGTCCGTTATTTCCTGCTGCGAGACTTGTTTTTCAAACCCTTCGGGCATCAGGGACTTCGTGGACTGGATCAGCTTCTCGATGTCCTCGCGGAGGATCGTCTGCTTCTTTCCTTCCGTATCGATGATGTCAATCGCCGTCTTGCTTTCGGAAGCCAGGAGGCCATTCATCACCAGGCCGTCGGAGGTAGCGATGGTATAGACGCGGAAATTCCCCTCGACGCTGCGGCTGGGGTCGATGATTTGAGTAAGCAGTTCCGCCTTGGGATGGACGGCCATGCCAGTGAGGTCCGGGCCGACCTTGGTTCCTTCGCCCGAATGCTGATGGCACTTGGCGCAGGTCTTGGTGAAGACAATCTTGCCGGCTTTCGCATCGCCCATCTTCTTCGTCAGCGGCAGCAATTCGTCGAGCACCTTCTGCCGGTCGGCATTGGGAAGTCCGCCGGATTTGGCCAGCAGTGTCTTGGCCCGCGCCGAAACTTGCCGGCTGGGGTGCGTGGCCAGGGCCTGCTTTTGATCGAGGGATAGCTCGCCGGGCAGGACTGTGCCGCTTTCCACGGCATCGAGCAGATTCCCCGTCCATTCGCCGCGGCTCAGGAGCGTCTTGATCGCTGCCTGTTTCACCGCCGGCAGAAAAACACCGAGTTTCTCCACAATCGCCGCTCCAACAGCCGGTGACTCGCTCTGCCGCACCGCATCAACGAGCGCGGCAGCCAGTTCCGGCGAAGTCCGAGGTGTTATCTGCTCCAGCAATTGCCCTGCAGCCTCCGCATCGCTCTTGCGGAACGTGATGAGCTGGATCGCTGCTTCTCCTCGCTCCTTGTCGGATTTTTCGGCGTCCTCAATCGTCGCCAGGAACGTCTTGGCTATCTCGGCGGCATGCGCGGCCAGCTTTTCGTTCCCCCAGCGATTGGCGAGCGTCACCAGACGACTGCGACTATTCGGCGTTCCCTTCTCAAAGGCCGCGAGGAGAGCCTTTTCCTCGTCCTCCGACAGCTTAACCGACCTATCCTTCGGCCAGCCGCGGGCGAGGCCTTCGAGGAGAGCTTCTGCGATCTGTGGGTTTGATGTCGGAACCGCAGCGATCAGCTTGCCGACGCTATCCGCGGGATTGCCGCGCGCAAAATGCTCGGCGACGATGGTGACAATCTTGAAGGCTGGAGGGTCTGCATCCGGAAGTTTCGCGGCCAAAAGTGCGGTCAGAAATGCCACATCATGTTTTGCCGCGGCACTGGTCAAGGCATCCGCCATCCAGCGGTCGCCGGTCGTTTTTCCGTCCCGCACGATTTCCGCGAGTCGCTTCCCAGCCGCTTCATTCGCGGGCATGTTCGCCAGCGTGAGTAGCGCCGCCAATCGCAACTGGGGATTGCGATCATCCAGCAACTTGCTCTTCAAGACCATTCCTGTGTATTTGTCGTTCGGCGGCAGCGCGAGGAGGGCTACGCGGCGGATGACACGCGAAGAGTCATTAATATCAGCCGCGTCACCGTCTCCGAGCAGCTGGTCTATCGTGAGCTCGTCACGCTGCTCCATCAACAACCTTTGAGCGTGCCTCCGCCAGAACATGTTGTCGCTCTTCAGGGCTTTGACAAGCTGATCGGGCGTGGCTTTGGTCAGTGGGACAGGCTTCCAGCCTGCCTTGTTGGGGTCAGGAGACCCTTGCCCAACAACGCGGGGGACTATTCGGTAAATCCGCCCGTGCTTCTTGTCCCGCAACTCGCTTTCATATGCCGCGCCGCGACCGGTGCGGAAGCCAGCGGGCGTCGGGTTGTGCTGGACGATGTAGTTGTACCAATCGAGGACCCAGACGTTCCCGTCGGGGCCGACCTCGGCCATGATGGGGGCGGTCCATTCGTCGTTCGATGCGAAGAGGTTCCAGGAGTTCTTGCTCTTAAACCCCGCGCCGTCGGGGCGGATGACGAAGGTGGCGACGAGGTGGCCGGTCGGCTCGCAGACGAAGGCGGTGCGGTTCCAGTATTCCTGCGGGTAGTTGCGGGCGGTGTAGAGAGCGTGCCCCGCAGCCGCGGTGAAGCCGCCGTGATGGTCCACCTGGCGGACTTTCTCGGTGATCGGCTCGAAGTGGTTATCGTCGGCGATGCCGTTGAGGACTGACGCCGACCAACCGCGAACGCTCTCGTAATAGCGGTTAGGAATCGGCATGAACTCGCTGGGGTTGCCGTTCGCCGTCGAGCCAAAGATGAGCCCTTCCTCGCTGATCCCCAGGCCCCAGGTGTTGTTGTTGGTGCTGCGGAGGAATTCAATCTCCGTCACCGCGGTCTTTTCCCCTTCGCCAGCGACTTTGAAGCGGAAGAACCCCTGGCGGAACGACTGGGTGCGCGTGCCGTCGGTTAGCACGGGGGTCGAGTTGTTGTATCCCTGCATGGCGTAATACCAGTTGTCGAGGCCGTACTGGAAGTTGGAGACGCCACCATGCGTGTCCCCCATTCCCCAGCCGGTGACCAGCACCTTCCGCAGGTCGGCCTTGCCATCGCCGTCGGTGTCTTTCAGGAAGACTGTCTCGCGGCCGTCCTGCACCAAGGCCCCGCCGCGATAGAACGTGAGTGCGGAAGGGATACTGAGTTGCTCCGCGAAGACATGGTGTTTGTCCGCTTTGCCGTCGCCGTCGGTGTCCTCCAGGATGCGGATGCGGTCCCGCCCTTTGCCCTTGGGCTGCAGTTCATTCGGGTAATCCATCGTCTCGCAAATCCAGAGCCGGCCCGCTTCGTCCCAGTTCATGCAGATTGGCTTGCCGCCGATCATCGGCTCGCTGGCGAAGAGTTTCACTTCCATGCCGACAGGGACACTGATGTGCTTCAGCGATTCTTCGGGCGAAAGCGGCAGCTGCATCATCCGCTTTCCCTCTTCAATGGTTCCCCAGTTCTTACCAGGGGGATAGAACGGCACGTTGGCTTCCACATACTCGAACGGCTTGACGTCCTTGGCCAGCGGCGTCATCTCCGGCTTATCCGCGAAGGCCGGGACCACGCTCACATCCTGGCCGCAGGCCCAGCGGATGCCGCGCTCGACCAGATTCTGAAAACCGGCGTTTCCCCAGGTCCGCTCATCGTGCCCCCAGGCAGTGTAGAAAACTCGCCCCTTGCCATGCGTGCGAACCCACGTCCACGGCTCCCGCTTCTCCCCTTCGTTGCGATATTCCAGAACGGTCCGGTCCTTCTCGTTGTGCTTGGTGTGGACGTAGGTCTCGTCCCAACTTTCAAAACTCTTATACCCTTGCAGCAGCGGGTGCCTGGCCCCGTCGTCGGTCGGCGAAACACGGAAGGTCCCCGTCCCATGTCGCTGGAACTGGCCCCCCATCAAAGCGACCACGTCATCGTTATTCCTGAAGCAATAGGACGCACAGTGCAGTGGAATGAACCCCTTGCCGCCAGCCACATAATCCAGCAGCGCCTTCGCTTGCCCTGGCTTGATCTCGTCGATATTGGCGAAGAGCAGCAGGCCGTCGTATTTGCCCAGCGTGTCCGCATTCAAATCGCCGACGTTCTCCGTGTACACCAATTCAATCTTGCGCCCCGCCATCACCGGCTGCAGCTCCTTGAACCGCGCCGCCGGCTGATGATGGCCACGGTCACCGAGGAACAGCAGTTTCAGCGGGCTGGGCTCGGCGGCGAGCGAGGCCAAACCGCTCAGTGCGACCAGCAACAAAGCAAACAAAGCGCGGAACATGAGAGGTACTTCCAATGAATGCGGTGCGACGAGTGAGCAGTTGGGACGCGAAGAAGTACCCCCGGCAGGATTTGAACCTGCGACCCCCGGTTTAGGAAACCGGTGCTCTATCCCCTGAGCTACGAGGGCGAGACCTGGGTTACGCCCCTCGGAAAGGCATCCCTGCCGGATCGAAGGAGTGGAACGTGTTCAATTCTAACAGCACCCCACCCGCTCGCAATCCGCTGGAAACCTGGCGAAAACAAGTGTTGATTGACTCCCCTGGTGTTTCAATACCTCCCCGATGCGAAGGTGCACCTGAGGAGCTACGTGGAAATAATCGCTTCATGATCGAGATTGGGTTTGCCACTCAGAACGGATGCGTTTACACTCGCGCCGCTCCTTTCTCGATTCAAGAAGTGCTTTTACGACCGCTCATGCGCTTACAATGATGTCATGCATTTCCCGTTTCGCCATATTCGCCTGCCGGCAATCCTCGCTGGCTGCTTGCTTGCCGCCGCGATTTGCCGAGCTGGCGAGGAAGAGGAGCGATTTCTCAATGGCCTCCGTCAACGCCGGCTGTTTGAATTAGCGGAGAAGTATTGCACTGGGCGGCTGGCGGGGACGCAGCTTTCGCCGGTGTTGCAGGGTGATCTGGCCGAGGAGCTGATCCGCACGTATGCCCTACATGCCGCCAACTCCCCTCCGGACGAGCGCCAGGAATTGTGGAAGCTGGCCCGCACCGCCGCAGCGCAGTTCCAGCGGCAGAGCCCGCAACATCCGCGGGGAATCCTCATCCGCATGCAGGACGCCCTGACCCTGCTGGCACAAGGCGAGCTCGCCAGGCAGGAGCTGGAAGCCGGTGCCGCCGATCCCGACGCCCTGGAGTCCGCTCGCCAGGCTCTCCGCGATGCCACCAAACTGCTGGCCGACCTCGACAAGGAATTGAGCCGCGAGATTCCTCTCCGCCGCCGCGGGCAACTCAAACCGGAAGAGCTGACCGCCGAAGAGCTCGCTTCGCTCCAGCACAACACGATGCATCAGCTTGCACGGGCGTATCGTAATCAGGCCCTGCTCTATGACGCCAAGAGTGCCGACCAGGTGGCCGGGCTGACGCGGGCCAGCGAGTTGTTGCAACAGCCACTCACCGTCCTCGTACCCGAGGAGCCGCTCGCCTGGCAGATTCGACTGGACCTGGCGATTTGCCAGCGATTGCTAGGCAATCTGGATGTGGCGCAGGAGCAGCTCGTGCAATTGGACCAAGATAGTGTGGAGCCGGCCACTCGCTTGCGGGCTCGGGCCGAAGCAATCCGAGTCGAGCTCGCCGCGAATGACCTGAGTCAGGCGCAGGAGATTCTCAAGCCGGGAAGGACTATCGAGGGCGTAACATCCGCCGACTTGGACTTCGCAATCTTCGAAGCACTGCTGGTTCTTTGGAGGAAAGCTTCCCAGGCCAAGAACGATGCCTCCGCCAAGAATTTTCAGGAGCGGACCGTTGATTTGGCGAAGTTCCTAAACGAGACGCATGGTCCCTACTGGGGCCGCCGAGCCGACCAGCTTCTCATCCGCTCCCAGCCGGGCGGAGCCGGCGCGGGGACCGAAATCCTCAGCCGGGCGGCTGACAACCTCTATCTCAAGAAGGAATTCGACCAGGCCATCGCCGCTTATGATCAAGCGGCGGAGCAGGCCCGCGCCGGAGGCAATGCTGCCGGGGGGTTTGAATTGGCGTTCAAAGCGGCTCTGGTGCAAGAGCAGCGGCAGCGACACGCGGAAGCAGCCCGGCGGTTCCGGGCGCTGGCGGTGGCGCTTCCCTTGCACAAGGAGGCGGCGGCGGCCCATCTGCGAGGTGCTTGGAACGAAGCCAAGGCAGCGGTCCAAGACGCGGAGGCGGAACAAACCTATGTCGCGATGCTCGCCGAGCAGATCGCCACCTGGCCCGAGACCGAATCCGCCGCTCAGGCCCGCCTGTGGCTCGGCAAATGGCACGCGGGACGGAAAGAATGGGCCGGGGCGATTGAAGCCTTTGCCGGCATCACGCGCGAATCACTCCACTTTCCCGCTGCCGTCGCTGCCGTCGCTCCCTGTTGGCAAGAGCACCTGCGTTCCCTCGCTGCCGCGGGCAAGAAGACCGACGTGGAAGCGGAGCGGGCGGCCAACTGGTTCGAAGCGGCCATCGTTGGCACGGAAAACAAGTTGCCGGAAAAGTGGACAGCCACGGATCGGCTCGCGGCGCTGGAAATGGCGAAAGCCTGGCTCGATTATCGCCCCGATAAGTACCGCCAGGCGGAGAGCATTTTGCAAACAGCGCTCGACAATAGCGGCAATGCCCCTCCCACTTGGAAAACCGAAGTGCAGTCGCAGCTCGTGCTCGCCATCGCCGGACAATCCGGCCGGCGGGACGACGCGCTCGCCATGCTCGACCGCATTGGCCAGGCATCTCCCGAGCAGCTTCTCGATTTGCTCGCCGGCCTTTCCGCCGTCATCAGCCGTTCGCGCAAGGATGTTCGCCCGCAAATCGCGGGAATTCAGCTTCAAGCGGCTGACCTGCTCTGGCCCCAGCGCTCGAAGCTGACCAAAACCGCGGCTCTCTCTCTCACCCGCATCCGGGCCGAAGCACTGGCAGCAACGGGCAAGCGAGCCGAAGCCCTGACTGCCTTCTCGGCTCTCGCCAAGGAGAATCCCAACAGCGCCTCCATCCAGGAAAGCTACGCCGATTTGCTCCTCGCCGGCGATGCAGTTTCCGTCAAACAAGCGCTCGACCAGTGGCGTCGCATCCTGTCCCGCGCCAAGCCTCGCGACGAGCTCTGGTTCAAGGCGAAATACTCCGTCGCCCTGGCTCAGTTCAAGCTCGGCGAAAGGAAAGATGCCGCAGCCGTGCTCCGCTACACGCTGGAACTGCCGCCGGGACTCTCTGGCACAGTTTGGCAGGATAAGTACGAGGCGTTGTTGCGGGAGTGCGAGCGGTAACGTAGCCACACGCGGCCTCGCGTGTCGGCTTCTTGAGCGATGTGCTGGCGGAAGATGCACGTCCGCATGGAAGCAGCCAGCACGCGGGCCGCGTGCGGCTACGTGTTCAACTCACTGGCCTCTTCCCAATGCTCGTAGAGCAGCGGCAGCGCGGCTTCGTGGTCGGTGAGCTCCGCTTTGAGGGTCTTGACTCGGCTGCCGTCCTTGTGGACCTCGGGGTCGGCGAAGAGATCGTGGAGCTCGTTGAGACGGGCTTCGCGCTGGGCGATTTCGGCTTCGATGGCCGCGAGTTTTCGGTAAGGGAACTTGCGTTTGCGGCGATCTTTCGGCGGACGTTTATCCTTGGCGTCGTCATCAGTGGACGATTTATCAAGGCCGGACCTCCTTTCGGCGACGGAGGCGCGGGCGTCTTTGGCGAGACCTTGTTTGACGAGGTGGAGGTAGGTGTCGTAGTTGCCGTCGATGACGCGGAAGCGGCCGGGCTCGACGACGAGGAGTTTGGTGGCGACCTGGTTGAGGAAGTAGCGGTCGTGGCTGACGAAGAGGACGGTCCCTTCGAACTCCTGGAGGGCCCGTTCCAGCGAGTCGCGGGCCCAGAGGTCGAGGT
>SXOA01000152.1 GCA_005778405.1 Planctomycetaceae bacterium | reverse complement strand
GGTCGATGGCCTTTGCGTCCGCATCGGGGCGATGCGCTGCCACAGCCAGGGTCTGACCATCAAGCTCAAGAAAGACGTTCCACTGGCTGAAATCGAAGAAATGCTCGCTGCCGCCAACGATTGGGCGAAGATTGTTCCCAACGAGAAGGAAGCGTCCATTCGCCAGCTAACCCCAGCCGCAGTTACAGGGACGCTCGATGTTCCCGTCGGCCGACTCCGAAAGCTCGATCTCGACAAGTCGGCGAAAGGCCGTTACCTCTCCGCTTTCACCTGCGGCGATCAGCTCCTGTGGGGGGCGGCCGAGCCATTGCGGCGGATGTTGAGAATCTTGCTGGAAGCGTGATCGAAGCCTACTCCGCCGTCGCTCCCCTGAACTGTTGAAGGGCCGCTACCAGCCGCTGGGACTCCTGATGGAAGGCAGCGAGCAGCTCGTTGGGGTTGGGATGGTCCTGATAGCGGGACGCCTCCTCCTCAAGTTGCCCGGCCAGGTGCGCCAGCCGCGGAGCGCCGAATGCCCCGAGCGCCACCTTGAGGGTATGGGCTGCAATTCGCAGCGAAGCAGGATCCCATTCCGCCGCGGCAGCGAGCAAATCTCCTTGCACGCGGGGCAATTCCTGCTGCAGTAGCCGCACCCGCTCCGCCAGCAGTTCGTGCCTTCCCCCAACCTGCCGCAGAGCGGCCGGCCAATCCACAGCCGCGGCACCATCACTGCCCCTAGCGGCGCGGCTAGCCGTCAGGAAATCATCCAACGTGGCAAATAGATGCTCCTGCCGCACCGGCTTGGAGACGAAGGCGTCCATCCCGGCTGTCAGACAGTGCTGAATATCCTGCGGGGAATCGCCGGCAGTCATCGCAATAATGGGCAAGTGCACCCCCGTCCCTTGTTCACGTGCGCGGATCGCTTGCGTCGCCTCCAGTCCGTCCATTTCGGGCATCTGTACGTCCATCAGCACCATGTCAAACAGCTGACTCTCGAGTGCGGCGAGCGCCTCTTTGCCCGTGGTGACCAAGGTAACTTGATGCCCCTTTTTGGCGAGCAACGCCAGCGCAACTTTTTGATTGACCAGGCCATCTTCCGCCAGCAGGATCTTTGCCCCAGCGGTGGAAGGGACTGCGACCTTTGCTGCATCAGCTTGCATTGGGCCCGCAACTGCGGCCGCAATCGGCGCACAGGCCGGCCGTGCGCCAGCCGCCAGGATCCCGAGCAATTCCGACCGCTTGACCGGCTTGAGCAGGTTCGGAATCTGCAGCTCATCGCAGCGGGCGGCTTCGTTCACCTGATCGGCGGTTCGCAGCATCACCGCCGTCAACGTTTTCCCGATGCGGATTTTCTCCCACCAGGCCAGAGAGTCTGGAATGCCTAGATCCATCAGCAGGATTGAAAACGGCCGGCCCTTGGCGACCGCATCCTCCGCCTCCCTCGCCCCTTCCGCGCCACTGCCGACAGTCACCACGGCCAGGCCCCATTCATGGAGCATCTCCTCCAGGATTCGTGCCGTTGTCCCTTGCGGCATGGCGAACAGAGCCCGCTTACCAGTCAGCGCGGCTTGACCTTCCGCAGTGGCCGACGAGCTTCCCGCGGGGTCAACATCAAGTTCCAAAGTAAAATGAAACGCACTCCCCACTACCACTTCGCTCTCTACCCAAATCCGTCCCCGCATCCCCTCCACCAGTTTGGCCGATATCGACAGCCCCAGTCCGGTGCCACCAAACCGCCGAGCGATGCTGGCGTCCGCCTGAGCATAGGGCTGAAAGAGCTGCGCCAGATTCTCCTTGGAGATGCCGATTCCCGTGTCGCGGACGGTAACTTGCAGCATTACGGCGGCGGTGGTCCGCTGCGGGCACGTTACTTCGACGACGATTTCCCCCCGTTCCGTGAACTTGATCGCATTTCCCACCAGGTTGACGACAATCTGCCGCAGGCGGGTCAGATCGCCGAGCAGGCGGTCGGGAACTTCGGGGCCAATGCGGCAGGCCAATTCGACTCCCTTGCGATGAGCCCTCACCGCCAGCGTCTTCAGCGTTTCAATCAGCCGGTCGCGGAGCTCGAAAGGCTCGACTTCAAACTCCAACCGTCCCGCCTCGATTTTCGACATGTCGAGCACGTCGTTGATAAGTCCCAGCAGCGATTCGCCCGATTCCTTGACAAGAGTGAGATACTCCCGTTGCGAATGAGACAGGCTGGTTCCCAATACCAACTCGGTCAGGCCGATGATGCCGTTGAGTGGCGTCCGCAATTCGTGGCTCATACTCGCCAGCATGTCGGCCTTGGCCCGCGCGGCGGCATCGGCGGCTTCCTTGCTTTTGCCCAGCTCGTCGGCCCGCCGCGCCAGGGCCGCATGCTGTTTCCGCAGCTCTGTCTGCCGCAGCCGCTCGCTCATCATCGTGAGCATGTTGACCCCCAGTGACGGCTGGAGGAGCAGCAAATCGCGGAACCGCGGGCCGGGAATGATAAGCACCGCGGCCCCCTGGCTGCCGGCGGCCACGGTGGCGCTGCGGGGCTTGCCGGTAAGCGCCGCCATCTCTCCCACGCAGCTTCCCGTGGGGACGTTGTCGGTGGCCACGACACGGCCGTCCTGTTCAATCCGGATGACGGTCTCGCCGCGTGTCACCAGATAGACATCACTGCTGGTATCACCTTGCCGGAAGAGCAACTCCCCGGGCGCGTACTCATGCGTCAGCATGGCCGGCACAAACAGCGCGAGCGACTCTGTTTCCACATCCGCAAACAGCGGCACTTGCTTAAGCCAGCGGACCGTATCTGCGGGAGCAATCGGAGGTGAAGGAGAGGTGTTTGCCGGCATGGATTTATTCTATCATTCCTGCCAAGGCCCTTTGTTAATTCCGGGCCGAAGCAGGTTCCCTGGGAACCAATGATGATGTCAGGGATTCATGAGGTAAGGAGATTTTCATGGCCAGCGGCGACTTTCGGGACAGGCTCCTGGCGGGGCTCGGCGGCAAGTGGCCGATAGGGGGCGACCTCCATCCCCAGGTACTCGACGAAAAGCAGGAGGAAGGCTTTCGCCGGCTGAAGGTCACCTATCAGGCAGAGTCGGGGGAAGCGAATCACGAGACGGTCGTCACGGCCTATCTACTGATTCCCGACGGTGTCAGCGAGAAGAAGAAGGCTCCCGGCATTTGCCTGTGGCATCAGCATAACGGTGCCTGGCATCTCGGTGCTTCTGAGCCCGCTGGTTTGGCGGGAATGAAGGAGCATCACACGGGCGTGGCTCTCGCCCGCGAAGGGTACGTCGTCCTTTGCCCGGACGCCTACGGGTTTGGGGAGCGGAGCAAGGGCTTCAAACAGAGCGGCGGCAACCTGGAGCGGTTCCTGTTTCTCAAGTACGTCGTTGCCGGCAAGTCACTCGCCTGGAAACATATTCTCGACATGCGGCGAGCCGTCGACTTCCTCTCCAGTCGGCCGGAAGTTAGTGCCGACCGCCTCGGCTGCTACGGCCATTCGATGGGAAGCACCCACACTTGGCTCGTCGGTCCTTGGGAACCACGACTGAAAGCACTTTGCGGCAATTGCTGCCTGCCGACGTATGTGGGCATCCACCGGGAACAGATGCTGCACTGCTTTCCCAACTTCGTCCCCGGTCTGCACCAGTATGGCGACACTCCCGATATCGCCGCCCTCATCGCCCCACGCCCGCTGCACCTCAACTTCGGCGAGCTCGACGGCGGCAGCCCTATCGATGAAGTCCGCCGCGGCATCGAGATCATTCGCAAGGCCTACCAATCGATGCATGCCGACAAGAATTTCACGTCCTTCATCGAGGAGAAAACCGGTCACGTCCTGAGCGAAAAAATGTGGGGCAAGGTGAAAGAGTTTTTCGCCACCAACCTGCGGGGCTGATCCTTAGCGACAAAAAACGCGACCATCACTGGTCGCGTTCACAAAACACTTTCCCCCCTGCTTCGTTTCCTTCGTTCCCTTCTGTACCAAATTGCCGATCTAGGGCTACCCATCAGTCCTTCTTCTTCTTCTCCACCTTCACCGCCGGCTGGGCGGGCTGATACTGCTGCCACTCGAATTTCGCGCCGGTCAGCTCTTCCAGCTTCTTGCGTTGAGCGGGAGTCAGCACGCTCATCAGTTCTGTCGTGGTTTCTTCCTGGAGCTTCTTATAGAACTCCTGGTACTTCTTCTGCATCCCCGCGCGGACCTCTTCCTCTTTCTTGCGTAGCTCTTCCTTCTGGGCGTCCGTGATGCCAAGCTCCTTGGCCACGTCGTCGCCGCCGATCGCGCCGGCAAAGCCGTAACCGTACCCGCTTTGTTGCAGCTTCATTTGCAGCATGATCTGCGTGAGCCGTTTCTTCTGGTGCGGCAGCAGGAGCTTGTTCACCCGCTCTTCGGTTTCCTTGCCCAGCTCCTGATAGATTTCCGTGTACTTTTTCTGCCGCTCTTGTTGATCCTCGATTTTCGTATCGCCGAGAGTCTTGTAGGCCTCGGTCATCTTGGCGGTCATCTCGGATTGAATCTTTTGCAGCTCCGCTTTCTGCTCGTCAATGATCTCGATCTCCTTTTGCAACTGCGGGTAATACAGGAGATACATGAGCGACTGGCTGCTGGGGGAATAGCCTCGCATACCCCCGTACGCGCCGCCACCTCCCTGGACAACGACCTGGGCGGATGCCGATGCCACGCAGACTATGGCCAAGGCGGCCACAAGCGCAAGGGTGAAGGGACGTAACATGAGCAGGGTTCCTGGCGGGAGGGAAGCGGGGCGGGACCAGTCTGTTAGTCCATTTTGCAGCCGATTTGGTTCAAAGTCTATGGATGAGGCCGGAAAGTTTCTTTGGCGGGTCGAACGCATGAAGCCGTTACGGCGAGGTTCGCAGTGGATTCTCGGCAGCAATCGCTCGGACGTGGAATTCTTGGGCAGCGTGGACGAAGGTCTGAAAATGATCGTCCGAAGTGAACGCACGGCGGGGAACCATCACGCTGGAGACAGCCGAGTTATACAGATATAGTGCGTCTGCGGAAACAACGATTTTCTCAATGGCGACCCAGCGAGTCACGGACTGGGTGTAAGGGGAAGAGCTGTTGACGAACTGCGGGGTAAGGCCGACGCGTCGCGGTCCGAAAACCATCAAGTTCCGCCCTTCGCCATACATTCGTTCGGCCAACCGCCGCAATTGACGCTCATGGATTTGGGGATAGCGTACGAGCACAAACGCCACGGCAATCACGAGAGCGACTGCGATTACCCAGTACTCCGGCGTTTGCAGGGCAAAGTAAACGACAATCGCCAGAATGCAGCTAAAGATAAGACAGATAGCGAACATGGCGATGTGCCGCTGCCGGCGCGTGACCGGCGAGTTGCGGTGGTGAAACAACGTAAAGGCCACCAAATCTTCCCGCCAGATTTCAAAGTCAATGCTCATGCCGCCATCTTCCCCCACGAGCATCGCCATTACCGGCGGCTCGGGGCGAAGTGCCGAATCAATCTGCGAAGGCTGGTAGGGATTGGGATTCATCGAAATCGCCCCGCGCTGAGAAAACCAATTGGCTGCGGCGTTGTGCCGGTGAGCGCGAGGTCGGCCATGACTTCCCCCAGGACGCTGGTGAACTTGAAGCCGTGGCCAGAGAGGCCGGCGGAGAAGACGACGTTCTTGTGCCTGGGATGAGAGTCGATGATAAATTGCTCGTCGGGGGACATCGTGTAGAAGCAGACTTCGTGCCGCATGTGACGGGCCGACTTGCCAACGGCTGGCAGTTGTTCCCCCACGAAGTCCCGGACTCGCTCCAGGTCCAACTCTTCCAGAGGCCGCGGATCGGTCAGCGGGTTCGAAACAGTTTCCCCGCCGCTGTGCTCGGCAACTTTTACCCCAAGCTCATCAGTCGCCGGAAACCCGTAGAACAGACCGTGGGGCATTTCATAGAAAAAAGTCGGGGCGTTTGGCCCGCGATAAACCGGATGGTCGCACTCCAACCAGTGCAGGTGCTTTCGCCGCACCGTCATAGGGATGCCGAGATCCGCCAGCAGTTGCGGTGACCAGGCTCCAGCCGTAATAACGAGCCTTTCGGCGGTGAAGTTGCCATGATCCGTGGCCACAGAAACGCCTTGGTTATCGGCTTTCCAGGACAGAAAAGTTGCGTCCGTTCTCAACTCCGCCCCATGCTGTTTCGCGGCAGCGAGATGGGCCAGTACGCACCGCTCCACTCGCAGATAGCCCGCAGCGGGCTCAAAGACTCCGACCATCCCTTCCGGCACACGAAAGCCAGGGAAACGAGCCTGCGACTGAGCCCCTGTCAGTTCATCAACCGCCAGGCCATGCTGATTGGCAGCGCCGAGCACGCCGCCGATCACGTATCCCTCCGGCGGGCCGATTTGCAAAAGGCCGACCTGGTGAAAGAGCTTCTCATCGGCCAGAGACTCCAGCTCTGCCCATAGTTCATAGGCCCGCCTCAGCAGCGGCACATAGTCGGCATGTTCGAAGTACGCCTGCCGAATGATTCGCGTCTGGCCATGCGAACTTCCCCGGTCATGCCCGCCCGGAAAACGGTCGAGGCCGAGAACCCGCGCTCCCCGCCGGGCCAAGTGGAACGCGGCCGCGCTCCCCACGCCGCCGGTGCCGAGAACGATTGCGTCGTAATGGGTCATGGTTCTGCTTGACTTGAGGGATGCCGATGGCTCATCATAACGTAGCCGCAGGCGGCCCGCCTGCCGGCTGGAAACTGCGTGCCGATTGCGAAGCCGAAGCAAGCGGACAGGGGGGCCGCCTGTCGCTACGAACGATCATGCTCACCATCCACGACACCCCAAACACTTCTCGCCGCGATTTTGTGCGCGCGGGGGCGCTCTGCTTCGGCGGACTGGCGCTGGCGGAATTCTCACTGCCGAACCTGCTTCGGGCCGAAGCTGCTGCCGGGATTCGCGCATCGAGCAAAGCGGCGGTGTTCGTTCATCTTGATGGCGGCCCGCCGCACATGGACATGATTGATCCGAAGCCGGATGCGCCGGCGGAAATCCGCGGCGAGTTCGGCCCCATCAGTACGAAGATAGTTGGCCTGCAAGTCGGTGAGTTGCTCCCGCGGCTAGCCAAGTCAGCGGACAAATTCGCATTCATCCGCTCGCTGGTCGGCTCAGCCGGCGCGCATGATGCCTTCCAGTGCCAGTCTGGCTTCGCGGCCAAGGACATGGAGTCCATCGGTGGGAGGCCGGCGCTGGGAAGCGTTGTGGCCAAGCTCCGCGGCTCCACTGAGGATGAGTCCCCGTCGTTTGTCGATCTGATGCAAGGCCGGGCCTTTGTCCGCAATAGCGCCCGACCAGGTTTTCTCGGCCCCGCCTATCAGCCTTTTCGGCCGGACATCTCCCGCCTCTTCGCCCGCGAGCTTGAGGGGGGGATGAAGAATGAACTCGCCCGCCGTGGGAGTGGCCATGCGACCAGTCTGGCTCTCCATGACCAGCTTTCGCTGGGCCGCATCGACGACCGCACGCAGCTCCTCTCCGGTCTGGACCGCTTCAGCCGTCAAGCCGACCGCAGCGGCATGATGGGCGCAGTGGACAATTTCACGCAGCAAGCGGTTGGCATTCTCACGTCCGGCAAGTTCGCCAAAGCCCTCGATCTCGCCAGTGAACCCGCACGGGGACTCGCCCGCTATTCGCTCTCTCAGCCGGTGGAGCGAGTCGGCACCAGCGACGATGGCAGCGCGGTGAAGAAATTTCTGCTCGCCCGCCGCTTGCTCGAAGCGGGGGTCCGCGTCGTCAGCCTCTCGCTCTCCGACTACGACACCCACAGCGGCAACTTCGACAGAATGCGGCGGCTGATGCCGGTACTCGATTGCGGCCTGACCGCCTTCGTCGCGGATTTGGAAGAGCGGGGGATGCTGAACGACGTCTCCATCGTCGCCTGGGGCGAGTTCGGTCGCACCCCCAAAGTCAACAAGAGCGCCGGACGCGACCACTGGCCCGGCGTCGGCATGGCCCTACTCGCCGGCGGCGGCATGAAAACCGGCCAGGTCATCGGCAGCACCGACCGCCTCGCCTCCATCCCCGCCAGCCGGCCGGTCCATTATCAGGATGTCATTGCCACGCTCTATCACAACCTCGGCATCAGTCCCACCTCCACCACGCTCCTCGACCCCAGCGGCCGGCCGCAGCACGTGGTGGATAAGGGGCAAGTGATGAGTGAGCTGTTGTAAGCGGCAATTCGTTACTCGGCCGTTACTTGTCTTGCCACGCCCTTTGGCGAAGATGAATGCGTGCTTTGGAACGCTCACCAGCCCAGGAGCGCATCATGCGACGATATCCGTGGAGTCTTGCACTCTTGCTGCTCATCGCAGCCGCCACTAGCGCTGCGGATCCGGAAAAGTACCCCACGCCATCCCCCAACTCGGCGGACGAGCCACTTGCCAAGGCATTCTCGCTGGAAAATGCCGGTACGTTCCTCGACAACGCTGTCTCTGCTTGGACTCGCGACCAGAACTGCGCTAGCTGCCATACCTCGTATCCGTACTTGATGGCTCGCCCCGCCATCGGCAACGCGAAAGCGCCGGCGCTGCTCGAGATGCGCTCATTTTTCGAAAAGCGGATTGCCAAGTGGGACAGCGGCGGGCTGCCGGAAGGCTCGGAGGGAACGACCGAGATTGTCGCGAGCGCGGCCACGCTGGCATTTCACGATGCGCAGTCCACCGGCAAGCTCCACCTGCTGACGCGGAAGGCGCTAGACAAGATGTGGACGGTACAGAAAGAGGACGGCGCTTGGGACTGGAACAAGCACGAGCTGCCGCCGCTGGAATACGACGAGTACTACGGCGCGGTTTACGCCGCGATGGGCGTCGGCTTCGCCCCGGAAGGGTATGCCAAAGGAGAGAGTGCCAAAGCAGGACTGGCTCGCTTGCGGAAGTATTTCGCCGCCAATCCCCCGCTGTGGATCCACCACAAAGCGTGGCTCCTCTTCGCCTCGCAGCGGCTGGATGGCCTGATGTCCGCGGAGGAGCAAAAGAAGACCATTCAGGAACTCTTGGCACTGCAGCGAGAGGACGGAGGCTGGAATCTGCCGTCGCTCGGCGACTGGAAACGGCTGGACGACACGGCCAACGACCCCAAAGGCCCCAGCGACGGCTACGCCACGGGACTGGTCATCTACATCCTGAGACAAAGCGGGGTTCCCAAGGACGACAAGCAAATCCAGCGAGGCGTCAAATGGCTCAAAACCAACCAGCGCGAATCCGGCCGCTGGTTCACCCGCTCCGTGAGCGCCGACCGGGACCACTGGATCACCAACGCGGGGACCGCGTTTGCGGTGCTGGCGATTAAGGCGTGCGAATGACATCGTTTTCGACTTACATCAAATCCATCGGGTCTACATCGACCACCCACTGCACGGTCTCCGGCGGGTCAAAGGTTGCCGTGATTTCGCCGACGATTTTGCGAACCTCGTCGGCGTTGGTCGTGAAGAGCAGGGCATGGTAACGGTATTTGCCCCGGAGCTTGGCCATCGGGCAAGGGGCGGGGCCGAGGAGGCGGGAAGGGAGTTGGGGGGGCAAGATTTGGGATTTCGGATTTGGGATTTCGGATTTGTCTGCCTCCTGTCCCCTGACTCCTTCCAGTCCCGCTCGCAGCATCTCCACCGAGAGCACCGCGAACCGCTCGGTCGCCTTCTCGTCGTCGCCGCGGAAGATGAGGCGGATCATGTTGGTCGCGGGGGGATAGCCGTGGTCGCGGCGGGTGGGAAGCTCGGCAGCGGCGAAGGAATGGTAGTCGTGCGTGAGAGCGGCGACGATGGCGGGATGGTCGGGGGCAAAAGTCTGAACCAGGACGCGGCCCCCTTTGTCTCCACGGCCCGTGCGGCCGGCGACCTGGGTGACGAGTTGAAATGTCCGCTCCGCTGCCCGGAAGTCGGGCAGATGCAGGGCTGTGTCGGCGTTGATCACACCGACGAGCGTGACATTGGGGAAGTCGAGTCCCTTGGCGATCATCTGCGTACCGAGCAGGATGCGCACTTCCCCCGCTCGGAACTTCGCCAGGGCCTCCTCGTGGCTTCCCGGTTTCTGCATCGTGTCGCTATCCATCCGCAGCGTCGGATAGCCAGGAAAGCGGGCCTTGATTTCGGCTTCCAACTTCTGTGTGCCGAAGCCGGAAAAGCGGATGCCATCGAACCGGCACTCGGGGCATTTGGCGGGGGCGAAGTCCTCGAAATCGCACTGGTGACAGAGAACTTTTTCCCCTTCACGGTGATGTGTCAAAGCCAGGTCGCAATTAGGGCACTTCACGACAAAGCCGCAGGCCGGACACTGGATATGCGTGCTAAAGCCGCGGCGGTTGAGCAGCAGAATCACCTGACCGTCGTCCCGCAGGGCGTCTTCCATCGCCTTCGCCAATTGCCGGCTGATGGCGGAACTGCTGCGGCGATGGCGGGCCTCGTCCCGAAGGTCGATCGTGTTCACATCCGGCAGCGGGCGGTTGCTGACTCGCCGCGGCATATCGACCAGGCGGAACTTTCCATCCTGCGCCGCCTGCCAGCTTTCCAGCGATGGCGTCGCCGACCCGAGGACGAGCGGGATTTTCTCGAGCCTCGCCCGCTGCAAGGCGACGTCCCGCGCGTGATATCGCGGCTGTTCATTCTGCTTGAAGGAATGGTCGTGCTCTTCGTCGATGACGATGAGCCCCAGGTTCTGAACTGGAGCAAACACGGCGCTTCGTGCCCCGACGACCACTTGCACTTCGCCAGCGGCTATCCGCTGCCAATGCCAGTGCCGCTCGGCATCGCTGAGGTGCGAATGGAGCACGGCGACTTGTGTGAAGCGGCTGCGGAAACGGCTGCGGGTTTGCGGCGTCAGGCTGATTTCCGGCACCAGCACAATTGCCTGCCGGCCGTAATGAATCACTTCTTCAATCGCCCGGATGTAGACCTCGGTCTTCCCGCTGCCGGTGACGCCGTGAATCAGAATCGTTTCGTGCCGCGACTCTTTGAGCGGTTTGAGAATCGTATCCAGGGCCAACTGTTGGTCGGCGTTCAAAATTAGATTCTCTTCCCGTGCCGTCGGCGTTTCCGTCACTTCCAGTTGCTGAATCCGCCTGACCTCGGCCACCACCAAATTCTTCTTCCGTAGCCCGACCACCGGCCCAATGCCGCACTTGGCTACCGCGGCCAGCTCCGGCGAGGTCAGCGGACGGGGCGACTCTGCCAGCACCTTGAGCGCATCCGCCTGCTTCGGCGGCAGCTTGATCTCCCCAGCCGCCAGCATCGCTTTGACTTTGTGCGTCACGCTGAGGAATGTCATCTCCCGCGTGCCGGCCTGAGATTTCACTCCCGCCGGAATCGCGCTATTGAGCACTTGCCCGTGCGTGCAAAGATAGTGCTCCGCCATCCAGGCCGTCAGTTCCAGCATGGCCGGCGAAAGCAGCGGCTCCTCATCAACAATCGCCTCAATCTCCTTCAGCGGCCGCGTCCCCACCCGCTTGCTGGCCAGGCCGACGCAGTATCCCACCACAAACCGGTTCCCCCGCCCCAGCGGCACCCGCACCCGCTCTCCCGGCTGCAACTTCCCCCGCATGGCCTCCGGGACCCGGTAATCAAACGGCCCATGCGGCGGCTCATGAAACACCACTGCCGCCGCCAACTGTTCGTCGGCATTATCCAGCTCCCAGGGATCGGGAGCGGAGTCGAACAGGGATTGTTGAGCGGCGTGGGACATTGGCGGACACATTGATTGGTTACTGTACAAATCATTATACACCGCCCGCAGGCCGTCAAGGACACTTGAGACCTCGCAGCTTTCCTTCCTTCCAAAACTCCCGATTCCAATTGCGACATTGCCCCTCAGAGTCGATAATGGCCGTAGCCACACGCGGCCCGTGTGTCGGCTTCCGGTTCAGGCCCGCGTTCGTCCCCAGCATGCAGCAGCGGACATGCGGGCCGCATGTCGCTACGAGGCTTATCCTATGCACACTCGCCGCCACGCCCTTCAGTCCCTTGTCGCCGCCGGAGCGACATTGACCATTGGCTCAAGCCTTCCCCGCCCAGCCCTCGCCGCCAAGAAGGACCCCAAGTGGGAGGCGGCCATTGAGAAGGGACTCAAGTGGGTCGCCAAGACCCAGTCCTCCATCGGCCACTGGACCGCGAACGGAACCTATCCGACCGCGATGAGCGCCCTGGCCGGCACCGCCCTTATTTCCTCCGGCTCGACGACTACGCAGGGGCCGTACGCCAAAAATGTCCGCAAGGTGGTCGACTATCTCACCACGGCCAAGTTCAATAAGAAAACCGGCCTTATCGGCGACCCCATGAATGCCGACAACCGCTACACCTATGGTCACGGTTTTGCCATGTTGTTTCTGTCGCAAGTGCTGGGGGAAGAGGAAGACAAAGATCGCCGTGACGAGCTGGTCGAAGTTCTCACCAAGGCCACCGACTTCAGTTGCAAGGCCCAGGCGGCTACCGGCGGCTGGGGATATGTCAGTGCCAAGGACCAGCCGAACTTCGACGAAGGCTCCACCACCATCACCCAGGTCCAGGGGCTTCGCGGCTGCCGCAATGCCGGCATCGTGGTCCCCGGCGAAGCGATCGACAAAGCCAAGGAATACATCTACGGCTGCAAAAACGCCGACGGCGGCATCTCCTACAGCAGCCGCAACCGCGGCAGCAGCCGCCCCGCGATCACGGCAGCCGCTCTCGCCAGCCTGTACAACGCCGGCGACTACGACAGCAAGCACGTCCCCGAAATGCTCGAGTACTGCAAAAAGAACCTCAAGGACCTCGGCGAAGGCCCCAACGCTTTCGGCCACTGGCACTACACCTATCTCTATTACTCGCAGGTGATGTACCGCCAGGGAGCCAAGGACTGGGAACCCTTCCGCGACAAACTCTACAACCGCATCGTCAGCGAGCAACAAGCCGACGGCACCTGGACCGGCAACTACGGCCCCATCTACGTCGGCAGCTGCAACCTCATCATGCTGCAGCTCGACAAGGGGTTCCTGCCGATCTATCAGCGGTAGAATTTTATCGCCATGCCGCCGCAGTTTTACACCTTTCATCCATCGCCGCCGCTGGCGGCTTACGTGGATCATTTTTTTCTGCTCGAGGACCATCCGGCGGGACAGATTGAAAAGCTCCTTCCAGACGGCGGGCTTGAGTTGATTCTCAACCTGGGGGAGCCTCAGTTTCTGCACGAACTTCAGGATTCCAGCCGCTACCGGACGTTTCGCGAAAGCTGGATTTCGGGGTTGCGGAGCCAGGCCATCTTGATCGGTTCCCCGCCGCGGTCCAATCTGATCGGTGTTCGCTTCAAGATGTTTGGGGCGTACCCGTTTTTGCATGTGCCGCTTCACGAAATTGCCGACCGCGTGGTCGATGCGGATGGCATCTGCGGACCCGAGATCCATCGCTTGCGGGACCGCATCAGTCTAGCGCCCGGTCCCGCGAGGAAGTTCGCTCTCTTCGAGTCGTTCCTCTTGGGCCGACTGCGAAAGCCGGACCGGCACGAAAGGCTGCTGACTCGCGCGGTAGAGACCCTTTCCACCGCCGGTGGCGAGGACAGGATGGAGCAACTCGGGCAGCGCTCCGGCGTCAGCGCCAAACACCTCCGGCGGCTGTTCCACTCGATGGTGGGGCTCTCCCCCAAGGCCCTCCATCGCGTCTGTCGGCTGCAGAAGGTGGTCCAGCGGATTGAGCAACTGGAGTCGCCGAACTGGTCGCGGGTGGCGCAGGAGTGCGGGTTCTTTGATCAGGCCCATTTCATCAAGGAGTTCAAGTCGTTCACAAACCTCACGCCCACCGAATACATGGCCCAGCGCGGTCCATATTTAAATTATCTGTACATGGGCGACTCTTTCGCCCAGGACGCGGCTTAATGTCCGTTTTTTACAATACGGTCCTACTGGCCGGAGCTAGAATCATCCACGCGACAAGACAGGTCGCGTGAAGTCTCCAACACAATGCAACATTAGAAGGTGCAACCATGGCTACCCCGGAAGAAATGGCAGAGACCGTCATCCGAAACCTCAAGGAGAAGACCGGCAAGACGCTCGAAGAATGGCTCAAAGTCGTCAAGTCAAGCAAACTCGCCAAGCACGGCGAAATTGTAAAGCATCTTAAGGACAAATTCGGCATCGGCCACGGCTACGCGAACACCATTGCCCACAAAGCACTGTCCGGCGACTCTCCCGCCGATGGGGACGCCCTCATCGACGCCCAATATGCCGGCCCCAAAGCCGCGCTGCGTCCGATCTATGAAGCGCTCATCAGCCAGCTCAAGAAACTGGGAAAGGACGTCGAAGTCTCGCCGAAGAAGACCTACGTCAGCATGCGCCGCTCGAAGCAATTCGCCCTTATCCAACCATCCACGTCCACCCGCATTGACGTGGGGATCAATCTCAAAGGCACGCCCGCTGACAAGCGCCTGGAAGAATCTGGCAGCTTCAATGCCATGGTCAGCCACCGCGTGCGGTTGGAAACAGCTGCGGATGTGGATGCGGAACTGCTGGCGTGGTTGAAGAAGGCTTATGAAGCAGCGTGAACACGTTACGCGGCAGCCGATAGAACTACCAGCAATTCAGGTTCTTTTCATGCGAATTCTCATTCTGCCTTTCGTACTTGGCACCACGCTTTCGCTGGCCAGGGGCGGGGAGCCGCCAGTCTGGAAACCCGAGGCCGCCGATTTGCTGTTCATGTCCGGGCGTGACGGCAACTCCGAGATCTATTTGCTCCCCGCCGGCCAGCGGGAGTGGAAGAATCTAACCAATCACAAATCGGGCGATAACTGGCCTGGCTGGTCGCCGGATGGAAAGCGGATCGTCTTTCAAAGCAATCGCAGCGGCAACCTGGATATCTGGACCATGTCCGCAGGCGGCTCGGACCAGGTGCAGCTCACGAAGGACTCGCAGCCGGACTATCTTCCGGATTGGTCGCCGGATGGAAAGTCGATTCTGTTCACTTCCTGGCGCATCGAGAAAGGAGAAGAGACCCGTGCGCCGCACATCTATATCATGAATGCTGACGGCTCGAGCCAACGACGGCTGATAGCGGAGACGCTCGATACTTCCGCGGGTGCAACCTGGGCTCCCGATGGCAAGCGAATCGTTTACTCGCGCAAGGCAGGAGAGAAAGGCGCGGACATCTTCGTGGCGAATAGCGACGGAAAGAACGAACTGCGGATCACGAGCGACAAGGACAAAGATCTTTACAACGGTTCCCCGACATTTTCTCCGGACGGAAAATCCATTGCATTTTACTCGGCCAGCCAAACCGCCTCGGCGCTCGAAGTCATGAATGCCGACGGATCCGGCCGGCGAACCATCCTGGCGGACGGCCAAAACTGGTATCCCCGCTGGTCTCCGGATGGCCGCTGGCTCGTTTACACCGCGCAGGTGGGGGAAGGGGACCAGAGCAATATCGACGTCTTCGCCATTTCCTTGGAAGCCGGGAGCAAGCCCATCCTGCTCGCCGGGGGCACCAAACGTGAACAGGAAGCGAACTGGCGTCCTAAGTAGCAGCCGGCCTTTCGATCGCGACTCGACAAGGCACTACACCTATCTCTACCACTCGCATGAGATGTACCACCAGGGAGCCAAGGACTGGGAACCCTTCCGCGACAAGATCTATAACCTCATCATGCTGCAACTCGACAAGGGGTTCCTGCCGATCTATCAGCGGTAGATTGCGACGACTTCCAAACAGGGGCATTCCGCGACCATGTCCTGGAAGCCTGACGCGATTTCCTGCCAAATTTCCCGCGATTCCATGTCGCGCGCACGTTCCTTTTTCGCGATTGGCCGCGAGGCAACCCCTTGGTAGAATTCCATCAGCTCACCCGATTTTGGGATAGCTGATCGAGATTCCGCTGAGCGGGAGGTCTCCTCGATGAAGCCAAAAGCGAGCATGCCGGCCCCCATTGAGGGGACTGTGGCGCCCGAGTTTGATGAGGTGCGTCGGGAATTCGAGCGCAACTTCGTCCATCGCGGTGAGCAGGGGGCTGCCTGTGCCATCTACCATCGCGGCCAGAAGGTCGTCGATCTCTGGGGCGGGGAACGTTGCCGGGTGAATTCCCTTCCCTGGACGGAGCGCACGTTGTCCCTGGTGTTTTCTGTTTCCAAGGGAATGGCGGCAACGGCAATGGCGGTCGCTCATAGCCGCGGCCTGTTTGAGTTAGACCAGCCGGTGGCGCGCTATTGGCCTGAGTTTCGTCAGCAGGGCAAAGGCGACGTCACCGTTCGCCAATTGCTCGCGCATCAGAGCGGGCTGGTCGCGGTCGATCAAGCGCTCGGGGTGACAGAGCTCGCCGATCATCAGGCCCTGGCGGAGATTCTCGCCCGGCAGCAGCCGGCGTGGGTGCCGGGGATGAAACATGGTTATCACGCACTCACCCTTGGTTGGTATCAGAGCGAGCTGATCCGGCGGGTTGATCTCCAGGGCCGCAGTCTGGGGGCATTTTTTCGCGACGAAGTCGCTGCTCCACTGCAAGCCGAATTCTATATCGGTCTCCCCAGCCAAATCGACGAGCAACGGCTGGCGCGAACCGACGGATTCCACCGCTCGGCGCTGTTGTGGCACCTCAACGAACTGCCGCTGGGGATGATCCTCTCGGGGATCTGGCCGTACTCCTTGGTCGCTCGCTCCGTGAATCTGCTCCGCCTCCAGAATCCGGCGGACATCGGCAATCTAGTCTTTCGCGGCTTGGAAATTCCTTCGGCCAATGGAATCGGCGAGGCGCGGGCCATTGCCCGCATCTATGGAAGCTTGGCGACCGGGGGAAGGGAATTGGGGATCACGCCGCGAACCTGGCAAGAGTTGATCGCCCCGCCAACGCCGCCTTCACGGGGATCGTACGACGCGCTCTTGAAGATTGAAACCCAATACAGTTTTGGGTTTTCACGGCCCAGCAAAGCCATGCAGTTTGGCTCTGGACCAGCGGCGTTTGGCAGTCCCGGCGCGGGTGGTTCGTTGGGGATGGCCGATCCTGAGGAGCAACTGGGTTTCGCTTACGTTACCAACAAGATGGGATTTCGACTCTTCGATGACGTTCGCGAAAAGGCGGTTCGGGACGCCTGCTACCGCTGTCTGGAGGCGATCCGCGGCGGACTGCGAGCGGCCTAGTCAGAAGCCACGCGCAATCGCCGTTCATATCGGATCCGCTGGAGCCTGGGGCTGCTCGCTCTGCTTGCGAGTTCGGGCTGCTAAAAAACTTCCCAGCGGTCCCGTCAGCAAGGCCGGCAAAAAAACGAGATTGCAGGTGAGCGAGGCCGTCAGCAGCGCAATGGTCAGGGCCCCGAAACGGAAGGTGGGGATAAACGCGCTCAGTGCGAAGACCGAGAGCCCAATGCCAATGACTCCCCAACTCTGGAGCATCGCCCGCCCGCACCCGGCATAGGCCAAAGCAACGGCTTGCGGCTGATCCAGCCCGCGGGCGATTCCCCTCCGGAACCACAGCAGAAAGTGGATGGCGTCGTCGATCGATACTCCCAGCGCCACGCACGGGGCCATCACCGAACCGATATCGACCACCCAACCCAGCCAGCCCATCAAGCCAAACACAATGGTGATCGGAAAGATGCTGGTCATGAAAATCAGGAGTCCGCTGCTCAAGTTTCGCATCAGCACGAGGATTGACACGACCACCAGCAGGACGTCGGTCCCAAACCCCATGATCAAGCCATCCAGCAGTCCCCGGCGGGCCTTGTAGATGATCGGGACCGCGCCCGTGTAAATCGCTGACACTCCTTGGGCTCCCCGCGCTTGCTCGCGCTCCAGGATTGGCTCGACCTGCGCTCGGAGCTGTTGTTGGAACAGGCCGTAGTCGAGATCCTCACCCGCGGTGACCCGGACGCTAATCCGCCAGACCTCTTCTTGTTCGCTGGAATAGAGGTAGCCGGCCTCGATGAGGCGGATCTGAGTCCGCTGCAATCGCACCTTGGTCAACGTACTACGAACCGAACGGCCACTGGCCCGCATCTTGGGAGTGAAAGTCGCGGCCGACAGACAACCACTGACTCCCGGAGTGCGGGCAATGCTGTCGTGCGTTTCGCGGACGAGTTCCAATCGCTGCAACGCATCTTGCTTGTTCGTGGCATCGAATCGGACGACGACCTCCATCGGCACCATCGCCCCCAGATTCCGTTCCAGCCAATCATAACTCGCAATAATCGGAGTTTTGGGCGCAAACAGCCGCATGATTTGGATGGATGTTTGGGTGCGCGTGAGTCCAGCGATGCTCGCCGCCAGACAGCCCAGGAAGAGTAGGGAAAACCAGCCGCAGTGATCCGTCACGAAAGTAGCCAGACGATGCCAGCCCGGTGTCAATGGTTCGACATCCAGAGCGGTGTCCTCGCTCGGCCGGGCATCCGCTGAAGGTGCCGCCAGTGTCTGAGGCCACACACACAGCAGGGCCGGCAGTACGACCAATTGCATGGCCAGTCCGATGAGGACGCCGATGGCCGAGAACAAGCCGAACAAGCGAATCGGTGCCAAATCGCTGTACCACAGAGAGACCAATCCGACCGCGGTTGTCGCGGTGGCGAGTCCCAGCGGGAGGACCGCGTGGCGGACGGCATCGCCCACGGCGGCACTGGGGCCCACGCGTCGCAGACTCTCCAAGTAGTAATTCGAGAGATGGATTGCCCCCGACATGGCTGCCACATAGACCAAGGGAACCATCGTGACCAGAATCGCATTCAGCGAAACTCCGCACAGCGGCACGACCGCCAGACTCAGGGCGGCACTAAATCCGGCGATCACAAAGACAATCAGCGTGAGCTTGATGACCCGGAAACAGAGCCAGGCGATCACCAGGCCCACCAGCGCTGCAAGTCCCGCCAGACGGACGAGCGACTGGGTGCTGGACTGGTCGATCGCGTCGTTCACCACCGCCGGTCCCCCCAAATGAACGTCGGCGGCAGGGATTCCGAGGTCCGCAGCGGCGCCACGGATTTCGTGGAGCAAGTCGCGCAGCTTCAGTCGAGCCCCGCTGTTCAGCGTGACTACTGCGCAGGTGTGGTTTCCATCAGGCCCGATCATCGTTCCCTGCAGCCGAGAAACTGCCTGGCTGTAGGTCAGACCAGTGCGGTCGGTGGCCAGGGAGTCAATGAGTTCGCGGCCCGTGGTCACGCGGGAGAAGAGGGGAGGATATCCCTGCGACTGGCTGGCCTGCGATCGCTTATTGAGAGTGGCGGACAGTTGGTCCAGTCGGGGATCATCCAGATTGCAGCCGGGCCAGCTCACGACCACGAATTCCTCGCTGCCAAACCGCCCTTTGAACCATTCGTACTGCCCCGTTTCGGCAAAGTGGGCGGGGAGCCAGTCTCGGACGTCGTTGACGTTGCTGCGGACGGCGGCGCGGTCGCCGAAAATCGTTAGCGGCAAGAGAAATGCCAACGCGCACAGCACCCCAATCGCCCAGCGGGGGGGTGACTTCCCAGAGGCAGTCGTTTGCAGGGGTCTGCCCAAGAAATCCTCATCGCTAGTGGCCGCCACGCCTTGATCGCCGAGCCACTCTGCAGCCCCAATCACCGCGCATCCGCCAGGGAGGGACTGGGAGCCGTTGGGTCGGCGAGACTCAAGAACTCGACGACCAGGCGATTGATCAACTTCGGACACTCCAGCTGAGGCGCGTGGCCGCAATTGGGAATCATCACAAATCGGTAATTCGGAATGTTCTCGACCGCTGCTTGCACCGCCTGAGGATTGACAATGCGGTCCTCACGCCCACAAATCACCAGCGTAGGCCGATCGATCCGCGTCAGCTTGTCCAGCACCGAATGGCTCTTGGTGCTGCGCACCGTTTCAAAAAAGGCCTTCCGCCAAGGCTTATGGGCAAACTTCTCAGCATAATAATCGACAATTCGCGGACTGGCGTAACGTCGATCGAAGAACGTGCTCTCGACCAGCCCTTGATAGTTCTTGTGCCGCGCGCCCTCGGTGATCGGCAAGCGTTCTTCCGTGCCGAAACCGGAAGGGCACAGCAAGACGAGCTTGCCAACATTTTCGGGATGGCGGGCCGCATACTCAATGGAAATCTGTCCGCCCAAACTGCTGGCGACCAGGTGATACGGAGGAGACTGCACGAACCGATCCAGGTACTCGGCCAGGCGATTCGTCAGGAATTCGATGTTAATGGGCTTCCGTTCGGCCAGCCGCTCCTGCATGACCGGGCCGCCAAACACCATAACGCCCGGCGTATGCACGTCATAATGCTTCTGCCACGCGTTGCGGTTCGGATACCAGCTCTCACCCTGTTCCGCCAATCCATTGACGAGAATCAAGGGTTGCGCCCGACGATAACCGTCAGGGCCAGTCATTCCAAAAAAGTTGAGAATGTTTTGGAACATGGTGAAACACGAAACACCGAATGATCGCTTCCCGCAGGGGATCGAAGCGCGCGGGTTGACGGAGTTCGCAATTATAGCTCACAAATACCCACTTACAAATGTTTGGATCGTTCTTGGACATAATCCTGGCGTGGGAACGTGGGATTGAACCGGTTGGGCAGAATGTCCGGTGGACTGGCCGCAGTCCTGCGAGTGCCTCCCTGTCCTCCCTGCGACGCCGTTGTCGCTGCTCCGCGATGCTCCACCAGGGCGATTCCGTGTTTCACTCTGCACGGTCTAGAAGCGAGCTTAGCGCCCACGCCCACGCGGGGATTCGCCGCGTGGACGCGGCGGCTAAGCTTGGCACGTTCTTATGCCGCTTGAAACAATGATTCGCGCTGACTGCGCTCGCTCAAGATGCTACAGCTCGAACAGGGGTTTCTGGCGATTGATGGATTAGCGGCAGCCGCGGCGGCGAGTGGGCTGTTCGTCCACGAGAACTGCTGGCAAACCCCTCGGCGGGATGTTACTTTGCAAGGCAGTCCGCTGCCGCATCGCTTACCCGTCGCGTCTGGCCATGAAGGAATCCTCTCCATCGAGTCGGTCAGATTTGCCCGAAGTCACTGTTTCCTTGCCTCCCGCTGAACCGCAAACAACGGCACCCCTGGCGGACACGATCTCGTTTGTACCCGCGGCTACCGACGCACGCCGTCCACAAAAACTGTTCGGCGACTACGAGCTTCTGGAGGAAATTGCCCGTGGTGGCATGGGCGTGGTCTACAAAGCTAGGCAGGCAAAACTCAACCGGCTCGTCGCTCTGAAAATGATTCGTTCGGGCGAATTGGCCGACGAGGAGCAAGTCAAACGGTTCTACGCCGAGGCAGAGGCGGCGGCGAAGCTCGACCACCCGGGCATAGTTCCCGTTTATGAAGTCGGCCAGGCCAACGGCCAGCACTTCTTTTCGATGGCACTTGTTGCAGGCACCAGCCTGAACGAACAGGTGAAGACCGATGGCCCTCTCCCTCCGTTGCGGGCGGCTCGTTTGCTGAAAACGGTGGCGGAGGCCGTCGCGTATGCACACGGCAGGGGAATTATCCATCGCGACATCAAGCCTCAGAACATCCTGCTCGATGAGGTGAGTCAGCCGCGACTCACCGATTTCGGCCTGGCGAAGCAGGTGAAGGGCCAAAGCGACCTGACCAACGCTGGCCAGATCATGGGGACACCCAGCTATATGCCTCCCGAGCAGGCGGGAGGCAAGCTCCATGAAATTGGCCCAGCCGCCGACGTGTATTCCTTGGGGGCGACGCTGTATTTCCTTTTGACGGGTCGCCCACCGTTCCAAACTGCTTCGCCGGCGGAGACCATCCACCAGGTGCTCAATACCGAGCCGGTTGCCTTGCGGAAACTCAACCCGGCCATTCCCCGCGATCTGGAAACGATTTGCCTCAAGTGCTTGCGGAAGGAGACGGCCAAACGATATGCAACCGCGGCGGAACTAGCCACCGACTTAGGGCGGTGGCTGGAGAGCAAACCTATTGTCGCTCGCCCGGTAGGCCCAGCCGAACGGGCCTGGCTGTGGTGCCAGCGGCGGCCAACGCTGGTGTCCATGTCGCTGTTGTTGGCGGTGCTCATTTTGGCCGGCTCTCTCCTGGCCTGGGAGCGGCAGAAGGCAACCCGCGCCGCTGCGATGGTCGAAGCATTATTGGTCGCGCCGCCGCAGGCCATGCCCTACGTCGTCGAAAACCTCACGCAGGTGCAGTGGCACGCCGTACCTATCTTGCGGCAGCGACTCGCGGAGGAATCCCGCGATCCATCTCAGTGCTTACACGTCGCGGTGGCGCTCGCTCATTTCGGCGAAGTGGACGCGCCGTTCCTCGTCTCCAGCATCTACGAGGCCCCGGGCGGAGAATGCGCCAACATCGTCGCGGCCCTGCGCCAGGATAAATCGGCGGCCGTCGCTGAATTGAACGCGCGATTTGCGGCGGCGAAAGAGCCGAGCGACCGGCTCCGCCTTGCGGTCGTGCTCTTGCAACTTGGCGAGGTAGAGCCGTCGCAAAAAATGCTAGCCCTGGCCTCTGACCCCAGCCAGCGGACCTTTTTTATCCATCACCTGCACGAGTGGCGGGGGAGTGTGGCGGATTATGCTCACTCGCTTCAGGAAACCGATGACCCCGACTTTCAGTCCGGACTTTGCCAGGCGCTAGGGCAAATTCCCGTGACCGAACTGACTGCCGATGAGCGGCAAGCCCTGGAGCCGGTTTTGAAAGACCTGGTTTCCAATTCTCCCCACGCCTCCACACATTCGGCGGCCAGTTGGGCCCTGCGGCAGTGGAAGCTGGTCCTACCGAAAACTGCCGCTGTTGACCAGGTGAAGCCGGCGAAGGATTGGTACGTCAATCTGCTGGGGATGACGTTTCTGAAAGTTCCCGCGGGTAGCTTTGAGCGGGCGGCGACGGATGAAAGCGGCAAAAAAACGTTGGTAACTTTGTCGCGGGCTTTCTGGCTGCAGGACTGTGAAGTGACCAGGACGCAATTTGAAACATTTATTGCTGACCCCGATTGCCCCCCGGCGGAAAAGTCGCCAAGTTGGCAAATCACAGAGAAGTTCAGTCCCACCGCCGATCATCCGGCGAATGGTGTCAACTGGTTCGACGCCGTTCTGTTCTGCAACTGGCTCAGTCGCCGGGAAGGGCTCTCCCCCTACTACGAAAAAACGGGAGGGAAAGAGAAAGTCAAGGACTTTCGCTTCCAAATGGTCGAGTGGGACAGCAGGCGGAGCGTTCCCGAGTCACAAGGCTACAGGCTTCCGACCGAGGCGGAATGGGAATACACTTGCCGGGCCAAATCGGCGACCAACTTCTGCTTCGGCGACGAGGAGGCGCTCCTCAGACACTATGCAGTTTATGATACGGACAAGACGCAGCCCGTGGCAAGTCGGCAGCCGAACGGCTGGGGACTGTTCGACATGCACGGCAACGTGTGGGAATGGAATCAAGATAGGTACGACGACGGGGACCTCGGGTCAGTAATGAGCCGTGTGTTGCGTGGCGGGTCGTTCAGCTACAACGCACTGTTCGCGAGGTCGGCCACCCGCTTCTCCCTCGAAGCGTTTGACCGCGGCAACTGTGGTTTCCGTTTGGCGAGGAACCTACCACCTGTCCCTCTTATGCCTTTGCCTCCTACCGCCGAAGGCGGGCAAAAATAAAATCAGGAATCTATACATTCGTACCAAACATTGAATGATGCCCTTTTGTGGTCAGTGCTGACGGGCATTTCGCAATTCGTTGGCCTCACGTACAAAGGCAATTGCCAGTCGAACTGCCCACACGCGTGGTCTCTCCGTCGCATCATGAATTGTGTCGTAACTAGTCGGCCATGAAATACGCCATCATCATCCCCGACGGCTGTGCCGACGAACCCATCGAGGCGCTTGGCGGCAGAACTCCGCTGCAGGCAGCCGATGTTCCGGCCATGGATGAGATTGCCCGGCTGGGAGTTGTCGGCCGGTCGAACAACACTCCGGCCCATTTGCCGGCGGGGTCGGATGTGGCGAATCTGAGTTTGTTCGGCTACGACCCCCATGTGTACTTCACCGGACGTGCTCCGCTGGAGGCGGCGGCGCAGGGAATTAAGCTCGCGCCGGACGACTGGGCTGTCCGCTGTAATCTGGTGAGCGTGATCGGCGGTGTGATGCGAAGCTTCACGGCGGATCATATCACTTCATCGGAAGCTGCCGAGCTCGTGAAGGCGGTGCAATGGCGTTTGGGGGCGGAGAACCTGGAATTCGTCCCCGGAGTCAGCTATCGCAATCTGCTCATCTGCCGCGGGGGCAAAGTCCCGGCCCCTTTCAGCAGCGAGACGAAGACCACGCCGCCGCACGACATCACCGACCAGCCGGTCGCCCCCTATTTGCCCACCGGCCCTGGCAGCGAGTTGCTCAACACACTCATGGGGTTCAGCCGGCCGCTTTTGGCGTCGCATCCGGTCAATTTCGCCCGTCAGGACGCGGGCAAGTTGCCCGCCACGCAGGTCTGGCTGTGGGGCCAAGGGAAAACGCCTTTCCTCACATCCTTTTTGGAGTTGCATGGCAAGCGCGGCAAGATGATCACCGCGGTCGATCTGCTCCGCGGCTTGGCCGCCCTCATCGGCTGGGACCGGATTGAAGTCCCCGGCGCGACCGGCTACACCGACACCGACTACGCCGCCAAGGGGCGCTACGCCATCGCCGCCCTGAAGACGACCGACATCATCTGCGTCCACGTGGAAGCCACGGACGAAGCTTCCCACGAAGGAGATTTTCGCAAAAAGATCGAGGCCCTCGAGCAAATCGATCTGCACATCGTCACCCCGCTCCACGCCGCCCTCAAGTCCCACGGCGATTACCGCATCCTCGTCACCCCCGACCATCCCACCACCTGCCGCAGCAAAACCCACTCCCACGGCCACGTCCCCTTCGCCCTCTGCGGCAGCGGGGTGAAAGCGGCGGGAGCGGCAACGTATGATGAAGTGACGGCTGCCAAATCGGAGCTATGTTTTGACCGGGGTTGGGAGCTGATGCCCCATTTCCTAAATGGCTAGTTTCGGCCACTCTGAATGGTTCGCAATCTGAAATCTGCAATCTCAAATCTGCAATTCCATGCCTCTCATCGTGCAAAAATTCGGCGGCACCTCCGTCGCCAATCCGGAAAAAATCCTCAAGGCGGCCCGGCGGGCGATTCGCGCGCAGCAGGAGGGAAACCAGGTGGTGATGGTGGTCTCCGCGATGGGGCACAGCACCGACGAGCTGATCGACCTGGCCCGGCAGATCACCGACAAGCCGCCGGCCCGCGAGATGGATATGCTGCTCTCCACCGGCGAGCAGGTGAGCGTGGCCCTAGTGGCGATGGCCATCCATTCGCTGGGCCACAAGGCGGTGAGCATGACCGGGGCCCAGATCGGCATCAAGACCGACACCACTCACGGCAAGGCCCGCATCAAGAGTATCGAAACCGCCCGCATGAAAAAGGTTCTCGACGCCGGCAACATCATCCTCGCCGCGGGCTTTCAGGGAATTGACGAGGACTTCAACCTCACCACGCTCGGCCGCGGCGGCAGCGATACCACCGCAGTGGCCCTGGCGGCGGTGCTGCGGGCGGATGCCTGCGAGATCTATACCGACGTGGACGGTGTTTACACCACCGACCCTCGCGTCGTGCCGGAGGCCCGCCGCGTCAGCCGCATCAGCTATGACGAGATGCTGGAGCTGGCGAGCCTGGGGGCCGGCGTGATGCATAGCCGCAGTATTGAGTTCGGCAAGAAGTTCGACGTGCCGATCCACGTTCGGAGCAGCTTTACCGATCAGCCCGGCACGATGATCGTCGCCGAGCCGGAGCGCCCCGATCAGCCGGTCAGTGGAGCAGCGATCACCAAGGACGAGGCCCGCATTAGCGTGCAAGGTGTCCCCGATGTCCCCGGCACCAGCCTGGAAATCTTCAGTCGCATCGCGGCCAAGAATATCTCGGTGGACATGATCGTGCAGAACGTTGGCGAGTCGGGCAAGGCAGATATCTCCTTCACCGTCCCGCAACTCGACTTTGACGCCGCTCTGGAAGCCGTGCAAGAGGCGGCGAAGCTGGTGGGAGCTACCGACGTTTCGTCGGATAGCAACGTGGCCAAGGTTTCCGTCGTCGGCCTGGGGATGGCCCGGCAGACGGGCGTGGCCGAGAAGATGTTCCGGGCGCTCGCCGACGCCGGCATTAACATCCAGATGATCACCACTAGCGAGATCAAAATCAGCGTGCTGGTCGACCGCGACCAATCGCAGCAAGCCCTCCGCATCGTCCATCAGGCTTTTGCGCTGGAAAAAGTGCCCACGACGCCCATCAAGCCTTTGGAGCGACACACCAGTGCCACCGATGCGGCTGCCGTCGCCGAACGGCTGCAGAATATTTCGATGGAAGGGCTGACCATCGACGACATTTCGCTCGATCCGACGCAGGCCCGCGTCAGCATCAGCGGAGTCCCCAATACTCCCGGCATCGCCGCCAAGGTGTTCGAGGAAATCGCCGCTGCCGGCATCTTTGTCGATATGATCGTGCAGAGCCACCCCAGCACGGGTGGCAGCGCGGTCCTCAGTTTCACCGTACCGCAAAAGCAGCTCACGCAGAGTGTGGCGGCGGCCCAGAAAATTGCCAAAGCGTTGCATTGCAAAGCCGTAACCAGCAGTCCCATCATCGCCAAGCTCTCGGTCAGCGGCGTCGGCCTTCGGACCCACACGGGAGTAGCCATCCGCATGTTCAGGGCCCTAGCCGAAGCCGGCATCAACCTCGACCTCATCAACACCAGCGAGGTCCGCGTCAACGTCGTCGTCGACGGCTTGCAAGGGGAAAAAGGAATGAAACAACTCCAGGCGGCATTCGCGGATGTGATGCGATAGTAGTCCGCTCACTCCGTGAGCGGACATTCTTCAAGCTGCCTGCACACGGAGTGTGCAGGCTACGAAAGAGCCAATGCCAGTAACTGTCGCTAACCTCTACGACTATCCCCGCTATTACGACCTCGTTTTCGGCTCGGACTGGAAGGCGGAGTTCGACTTCTTCCGCGCGGCGTTTCAAGAGTTTGTCCCGGGCAAGACCAAGCGGCTCTTCGAGCCTGCCTGCGGCACCGGGCGGCTCGTGTATCGCCTGGCCAAGGCCGGATACAGCGTCTCGGGGCTCGACCTCAATCCTCGCGCTGTCGACTACTGCAACCGGCGGCTGGCCAAACATGACTTACCGCAGACGGCATTCATCGGCGATATGGCGAAGTTCACGCTTACTAAACCGGTGGACGGCGCCTTCAATACCATCAACAGCTTTCGGCATCTGCCTACGGAAGCGACCGCACGCGCCCACCTGCGTTGCATGGCGGCAGCTTTGCGAAAAGGAGGAATCTACGTGCTCGGCCTCCATCTCACGCCGACGGAAGGGGAGCCGCTCACGGAAGAATCGTGGTCGGCCCGCCGCGGCCATCTCTGTATTAACACTCACCTGCAAACGTTTGAAGCTGACCGGCCGGGGCGGATGGAACGCTGCCGGATGACGATGGACGTCTATTCCCCGACCGACCAATTCCAAATCGTGGACGAGCTTCGCTTTCGCACCTACACTCTCCCGCAACTCCGCCGGCTATTGGCCGAAGTTCCCGAACTGGAGCTGATCGAAGTCTTCGACTTCCGCTATTCGCTCGACGAGCCGGCGATCATGGATGCTGCCACGCAGGATGTGGTGCTGATCCTGCGAAGAAAGTAGTCCGCTCACTCCGTGAGCGGACATTCCAGTACACGGCGTGTGCTGGCTACTATAGAAACAACGCCTTCAGGCAAATCTGCGACCAGGTCTCAAACTGCGCCAGGTCGAGATTGAGCTTCTCCACGGGTTGAAAGCCGGCTTCGATGATATCGGGCTCGCGGGGCTTCACGAGCGGTTTTTCGACGTCGAAAATGTGGACGATGCCGAGGTGGACTTTGCCGACCGCGGTCTGATCGTCGTTGATGAGCCCGACCAGGCCGCTGCGATACGGAGTATCAATCTGCACTTCTTCCGCCAGTTCCCGCCGCATTCCTTCCTCATACGGGCTCTTGCAGGCCCGGTCTTCCGACGAAATGTGTCCGCCGATACCGATGCTGCGCATGGCGTGCAACCGGCTTTCTCCCTGCCCCTTGCCGCGCGTGTATTGGAAGACGCAGACGCGGCCGGCGGAATCGCGGTACCGGAACAGAACGTAGGGAATGAGCTGCTTGTAGCTGGGATCAATCTCCATTCTCCCCCGCGGCAAATAGCTTGCATGCTCTGGCTTGAGCAACTCGGTGAGGTATTTTTTGGTGTCGCTGGAGAAGCCCTGAAAATGCCCCAGTTTGTGAAACAGGCTGGTGGGAACGACAAGCACATGTTCCACGGCCACCGAAGAAGCAGTCATGGCGAATCCTGGCGAAAGAGAATTGAAATCGAGGTAACCGAGCGGTCCCTCGCTCCCACCCACAGTATAGCGGCAAGCCGATTTGCGGGGTACGGTGGTGTTTTCCATTCGAGCCATCCGCCACGCATGAACAAGCGCCATCGACTCCACTCAAATCGCCGCGAGACAGCCGTTATCAGCGCGCTGGGACAGGCGCTGCTGAGCCGCGTGGGGTTGTTCGCTCTCGGCGGAGTCGTTTTGCTGGCTCTTGCCGCCGGAATCGCCGCTGATTATTGGTTCGGGCTGCCAGAGGAGGCGACCGCGACTTACGTTGGTCGGCAGTCGTGCATCGAGTGCCATCAGGCGCAGGCCAAGTCTTGGACCGGCTCGCACCACGACCTGGCGATGGACCTGGCGACGAGCGAGACGGTGCTGGCAAGCTTCGACAATCAAGAATTGCCGCATCATGGCGTCAGCAGCCGCATGTTTCAAAAGGATGGCAAGTACTTCGTCCGCACCGACGGCCCGGACGGCAAGTTGGCTGATTTCGAGGTGAAATACGTCTTCGGCGTCACACCCTTACAGCAGTACATGGTCGAATTCGATCGCCCGGCCGACATGCCCGAGAGCGAAATCAGCCGCGTGCAAGTGCTGCGGGAAACATGGGATACGAAGCGGAAGAAGTGGTACTATCAGAACCCGCCCGACGTGCAGGAAAAGTTGGAGCCTGATGACGAGTTGCATTGGACCGGCGTGACGCAGCGGTGGAACGCTTCGTGCGCGGTCTGCCATAGCACGAACTTGCAAAACAACTTCGAAGTCGCCAACCGTCAGTACCACACCACGTTTTCAGAAATCGACGTCAGTTGCGAAGCCTGTCACGGCCCCGGCAGTCTGCATGTGCAACTGGCGAAGAGCCCGTCGCTGTATTGGGACCGCCAGCGGGGCTATGCTCTGGCGAAGCTCAAGGGGGAGAGCAATCTGGCGGAGATCGAAGCCTGCGCTCCCTGCCACAGCGTCCGCAGCCCAATTCACGGCGGCCATGTTGCTGGGGAGCGGCTGCATGACTTTTATGCCACGGAGCTGCTGCGGGATCAGGTTTACCATCCGGACGGCCAGATTCTGGGAGAGGATTACGAGTACGGCTCGTTCACGCAGAGCAAGATGTTTCACAAGAACGTACGGTGCAGCGACTGCCACAACCCACACTCGCTCCAGCTCAAACACGAAGGGAACCAGCTTTGCACGAGTTGCCACCTCGCCCATCCTGCGGGGAAGTACGACAGCCCTTCGCATCACAACCACAAGGTTGGCTCGAAGGGGGCACTGTGCGTGGAATGCCACATGCCGGCGACAACCTACATGGACGTCGACCCGCGGCGGGACCACAGCCTGCGGATTCCGCGCCCCGACCTCAGCATCCAGCTGGGCACCCCCAACGCCTGCGTGGCTTGCCACATCGCCGACAGCAAACTGCCCACCGAGCAGAAGCCGAAATCACCGTCCCCCAATCGGCCCGCGGAATACGCCGATTGGTTGCGGGAAGCCAAGGAAAACAAGACCGTCGTCGCAGCCGAGCTCGATCGCCTCAACCGCTGGGCCGATGCCGCCGCCGAAAAGTGGTACGGCGCGAAGCGCAAGAAAGAGCCCCACTTTGCCCAGACGCTGCTGGCCGCGCGAACCATGCGCCCCGACGCGGAGAAGAGGCTTGTCAAACTCCTTGCCAATCGCCAAGAGCCGGCCATCGCCCGCGCGACGGCGGCCATGGAGCTGGCGGCCTACGTTGACCCGCAGCCGGGCTATTCTGTCACCACGATTCGCGCGCTTCAGGAAGCCCTTCAGGACAAGAATCCCGAAGTGCGAGCCGCGGCAATCGACAGTCTGCAGAATGCGCCCGAGGACGAAGTGCAGCGGCTGCTCATTCCGCTGCTGGGGGATCCTGTGCGTGTCGTGCGGTATCGAGCCGCCCAGGCGCTCTCGCTCTTTCCCAGTAACCAGCTCCAGTCGAAGGACTTTCACGAGCTGCGAACGATTCTGCTGGAAATCGAAGCGGAAACCATCAGCGACGACCGGGCGGGGCTGCACCTGATGAGAGGTTCCCTGGCCGAGCGGCAAGGACGGCTCGACCGAGCCGGCGAGGAGTATGAACTGGCCATTGAACTGGAGCCGACCATCAGCGGGGCGCGCAGCAATCTCGCGGTCCTTCTCGATGAGTTGAAGCAACCCGAAGAAGCGGCTCGGCTGCGGCGGGAAGAGCTGGATTTGCTGGAGCGCGATGTCCGCCGGCTGCCAGAAATCGCCGAGCTGCAGCGCCGCGTCGGGCTGCTCCGGCATTTGCACGGCTGGCACAAAGAAGCAGAATCGGCCTTGCTCCGAGCCACGCTGCTCGAACCGCGAAATCCGGGGATGCTGGAGTATCTGGCCATTTACTACAGCGATACGGGCCGGCCCGACGAAGCACTGCCGCTAGTGGAACGGCTGCTGAAGCTCCGGCCCAAGCATCCGCGATACGAAACGCTGCGGAAACAGCTTCTCAAAAACTAAGCGCCCGCGTCCACGCGGGGATAACGCGCGGACCACCTCAAACCACCGCGTGGACGCGGCGGCTAAGCTCGCTTAAACTGAGTTTTTGACCCCTGGAACGCCTCTCATGTCCGTTGCCGAACCACTCGATTCCAAATCTACGGACGACTTACCCAGCCGCTCGCTGCCGCCGGTGGAAGCTCCCACCGGCAGTTTCATCTTGCAGCTCTTTTTGATCCCGCTCGTCATTGTGACGATGGTGGTGCTGCTGTGGCTGATGTTTTCCTGGCTGGCCCAGATGGGACGGGACAACCCGCAAGCGATTGTCCAGCAGCTCAGCAGGTTCGACGAAAGCAGTTGGCAGCGGGCGTACGAACTGGCCGAACTGCTCCGCAGCCCGGATCCCAAGTACGACGAACTCCGCCGCGACCCCAAGGTTTGTGGTGAGCTGGTCAAGCTGCTGGAGAGAGACCTGAATTTCAGGGTCGACGAAGACGATCCGAAAAGAAAGAAACGACTCGAGGAAACCCAGCTCAAGCGGCGCATGTTTCTCTGCCGGGCCATCGGCTCGTTCCACACGCCCGAGGGCGTGCCGGTCCTGCTCCGGTGCATCCAGGAGCCCGGTCCGAATGGGGCGGACGTGCAATTGAGCGCCCTCGAGGGAATTGCCACACTTGCCAAAAATGTGGGGCCCGAGAAGCTCCGCGAAGAACCCGATTTGCTTCCGACGGTCATGGCTGCCTCGCGACAATCGGATGAGGAGACATCGATCTCGGTCGCAACAGACGGCGAGACTTTTTTTCGCCCGGGAGGAGAAGTCCGGGCCGTTGCCGCCTATGCCCTCGGCGTTCTGGCCGGTAAAGAAGAAAGGGAGCGGCTGGCGACGATGCTGAAGGTCGAGACTTATCCCAACGCCCGCTACAACGCCGCCACCGGCCTAGCTCGCGCAGGCGATGTCCGCTGTGTTCCCATTCTCAAGGAAATGTTGCAGCCGGATAACGACGCAGCCGCAAAGGATGAGCGGGGGAAGCGCGACCAGGAAAACAAGCGGGTCATCGTCCTGCGCAATGGCATTCAGACCACGGTGGTTTTGGCTCAGAAAAACCCGACTGCCGATTTGTCGGCTCTCAAGGCAGCTTTGCAAACCATCGTTGATTCCGACCTCGCCGCCATCAAGACCGACCGCAGCAAGCTGAAGAATGCGGCAAAGGAAGCGCTGCGGGTGCTCGACAAGCGAAATTAGCTGGGTGGCATGCCCACCGCTTTGCGTGGACGTGAACCCTGGGCTCCGTTCACGCCGGCTTGGAAAGCTCTTTCACCAGCTCGTCGTGAATCGACCGTTCGATCTGACCGCGAAAGAATGCTGCCGCCAGGGGAAGCTTGCCGTTGACGACCACGCCGGTATCCCCCACCTCCATCGTTCCATGAATTGCCATTCCAAGGACGGTGAAGCCAAAGTGCAGTGTATTACCTTGCCACTCGCCGCGGGCATCGGAGAGTTTGTCCCCGTAGTCCCGGCGGACATCTTCCAGAAACGTCTTCAGCCGCTCCGTGGCGGCAGTAGTTCCGAGCTTGTGGGCAACCGAGGTGGCAAAGCCGGGCATGCAGACTCCGAGGACGAGGGACTTTGTCGACCAACCAACGCTCATTCTAGGGGCGTCCATCCGTATTGCGAAATGGACTCAGTCACTTTTCCTTCCAGCTCCTTTTTCCCTCGCGTAATCTCGACCGCCACATCCACGGCCAGGAGTGGCACGCCGGCCAACTGCTGACGTGAGATTTTCACCAGGTCTTTGCGAGTGCAGAGGACGACAGTGATTTCTCCTTGCTTATTGGCGGTGGCCAGCCAGGCTTCCAGCTCCTGCAACCGCTTGGGAGCATAATCGCAGTGATCCGGAAATTCCCGCATCGCGGCAAGGTGGACGTCGCACTGGGCCAGTGTGTGGCGAAAGCCTGCCGGGTTGCCGATGCCGCAGAACGCGGCGACCCTTTGCCCGCGAATCGCGCTCCGATCCGTCTTTGCTCCCGCAGAGTCAATGAGTCCTCGCGGCTGATGGGCGAGCTCGATCCAAAGCGCGGCCGGCGCGAGTTGCTCCACTTGCTGGCGAATTTCGTCCCGGCGAGACTGGCTCACCGCATCGGACCGCGAGAGGCCGATCACCTGGGCCCGTTTCAAGTTCTCCATCGGCTCGCGCAGCAGGCCTCGCGGCAGAAGGTGCCCGTAGCCGAAGGGTTCCAGGGCGTCGAGCAGCACGATGTCGAGATCCCGGGCAATCCGCCGGTGCTGAAAGGCGTCGTCCAGCAGCAGCACCTGGCGAGGATTTTTCCCAAAGGCTTCTCGCGCGGAAGCCACGCGGTCGGCATTCTGCAAATGGGGAACATCCGGCAACTGGGCCGCCAGCTCCAGAGCCTCGTCATTCGGGCCGCCGCGACTCCCATACCCGCGGCTGATGAGTGTGACCTGCTGATCTTGTTCTCTCAGCCATCGCGCCAGCCAGCAGACGAGGGGTGTTTTGCCCGTGCCGCCGACTGTCAGATTCCCCACGCTGATGACCGGCGCGTCGACTCGCACGGCAGCCGCATGGCCATTGTCAAACCGCAAGTTCTTCCGCCGTACCGCCCAGCCATAGACTGGCTCCGCGGCCGCCAGCACCAGCCGGGCGCACGGCGCCACCAGGCCGCGGCGGCTGCCGGAAAGGATGTCGCGGAAGTGGGCGGGGAGGGACACGCCGGAAATGTAGCAGCTTTGGCCTGGTTGGCGAATAGAAAAGAGCGAGAACGGACCAGGACGAGGGGTTGATTTCCCCCCCGGCAATTCGCCACGATAAAGGCCGTCAGTCACCTCTCAGGAGATTCGCTATGCAGCCCGACATCTTCGGCGACATCCTTCGAAACCTGCTGCCGACCATTCCGTCCATCCTCGCTTACTCCGTGGGAATCATCCTTGCTTTGGTATGGATGAGGAAAGCCCCAACAGCGGCAGTCATTGTCGTCATTTCGTTAATAGGTTTTGGATTGCTTTCCCTCTCGCAGCCATTCGTATTCGGATTCGTTGGCCGCATGGAAGATAGAGTCAAATGGTTTCCGATAGTCAGCCTGCTGTTCAGGCTTGCTTATCTAGTAGTAACCGCTGGCTTGGTCTGTGCCGTCTTTTGCGACCGGGGAGCGCCTCTGGGAGACGCCAATCCGTATGCCCAGCAATTCGGCAACATGCCCCCTCCGAACAACCCCCCCTTTCCTGCTCCCAAGCCGTTCCTACCGCAATAATGTGAACGGGGCCTCCTCAGAAAATCCATGAAATGCTTACGCGTTGCCACCTGCCAGTTCTCGGTCGAGCCGAGCATTGCGCACAATCTCAAATGGGTGTTGTCACAGATTGACGAGGCCGCTGCTGCCGGCGCGGACGTAGCCCACTTTTCCGAGTGTGCCCTCTCCGGCTATGCGGGGGTGGACATCCCGAACATCGCCGCGCTCGACTTTGACGAGCTTCGGGACGCGACGGAGGAAATCCTGGCGGCGGCAAAGAAGCGGAAACTTTGGGTGCTGCTCGGCTCGACCCACTTTCTCGATACGAAGACCAAGCCGCATAACAGTGTCTATGTCGTCAACACCCGCGGTGAAATAGTGGAGCGCTACGACAAGCGGTTCTGCACCGGCAAAGGGGGCAAGAGCCCGACGCTCGATCTTTGCCATTACACGCCGGGAGACCGCCACGTCACGTTCCAGATCAAGGGCATCACTTGCGGCCTCGGCATCTGTTACGACTATCGCTTCCCCGAGCTGTTCCGCGGCCTGAAGCGGCTAGGGGTGCAGGCCCTGTTTCAGTCGTTCCACAACGCCCGGACCAGCGTGGTGGCTGACCCCAAATACAACATCTGGCGGACCATCGTGCCGGCCACCATGCAATGCCGGGCGGCTGAAAACCATTTCTGGGTTAGCGCCAACAACAGTACCACTCGCCCCAGCAAATGGCCCAGCTTCGCCGTCGCCCCCGACGGCCGCATCACTGGCCGCCTCAAGCTCCACCGCCCCGGCGTCCTGATCACCGACATGAATTCTGACAAGGAGTACTTCGACGCCCCCGGCCTCTGGCGCGAGCGGGCCATGAATCAGCAGCTCCACAGCGGCGAACTGCTGCCGCATCCGAGGACGAAGGATGTGAAGAGTCTGTAGTTTGAATGAACCAGAGGTTTGGAACAGAAGGTAACAAAGGAAACGAAGAAATGCAGGGGCCATCGCTTTTCTTCTTCGATTCCTTTGTTCCCTTCTGTTCAATCTGATCTGAACCATGTAGGCGGCATTCACTTTTGGGAATCAATTATGAACAACAGCAACCTCCTCACTGTCAACGCCGCCGAAATGCCCTGGGAAGAGCGGTTCAACGAGCGAATTGGCAAGGCCCTTTTTCGCAAGAATCTCTACACCGACCAGGAAACCGGCATGGAAATCCGCCTGGTCCGCTATCCAGCCGGCATCATCAATCCGGCTCATACGCACCCCTGCGGCCACGGCATGTACGTTCTGGAAGGAACTCTCGTCACCCACGCCGGCTCGTTTCCGCCCGGTTCGTTCGTCTGGTTTCCTGAGGGAGAGACGATGGAGCACGGGGCGAGTGCCGACGGCGATGTGGTCGTGGTGTTCATCACCAACAAGCCGTTCAGGATTGACTATGTGGACGCGAAATAGAGCCGGGGTCGGGAGTCTTTGGCGTCCTCGATTTTCCATCTGGTACAATCATCGACGCCAAAGACTCCCGACCCCCTTACGTGGATACGCTAATGAAGTCAGCCACCTGCTGTTTGGCCCTGATGCTAGTTGCGATATTCAGCGCAAGAGTGTCCGCCGCTGACGGACCGTCCCCTTTCGTTCGTCTCGCCTCCGGCGTCAGCGGCCACGTGCATCCGGCGGCTTGCGTAACGAAAAAAGGGACGGTGCTCGTCATCTTCGGCCAACAGGAGTACATCGACCTCCGCATCACCCGCTCCACCGACGTCGGCAAATCATGGAGCGAGCCGGCGAAATACGGCCCGACTCAGAAAGTCAACATTTACCCCGGCTCCTTGACGACTCTCGCGGATGGCCGCATCTTGCATGTCTGGAACGTCTGGTATGCGGACAAGGAAGCTAAGGGGGGCAAGACTCGCTTTGCCCAGTTCTCCCTGAGCGAGGACGACGGCGTGACGTGGGGAGAGCCCAAGAGCCTGGCCAAACCCAAAGCGCCCGAGCCCCACAGTGTGAATCGGCACCCGATTGTCGAACTGGCCCGCGACCAGTGGCTTTTTCCGCTCATGGACCGCACGATTGTCTACGATGCCAAAACGGGCGAAGAAAAGCCCTTCGGCGACGGCCGCAATCACGGCCTGGTCCCCATCGTGAAAACCGCGAAGGGAACCCTCATCAGCGGACTGGGACTCCGTTCCACGGATAGCGGCAAAACTTGGGACACCGTCTCCCCTTTTCCCAAAATCAACACTGACGGCTGGCGGTATGACTTGATGGCCGCGGATAACGGCTGTCTGGTCGCCGGCGAGGTGATTGGTCCAGGGGTCGGCGGCGACAAGTGGCGGTTTGTCGTCTCGCGGGACGACGGCAAAACCTGGGACTTCGAAACGGCCAAGGACTTCTACAACCCCGGCCGTCCTATCGGAGGCCGAGCCTGCCCCAAGACGGTGCAACTCGACCAGGAGACTCTCGGCACTGTCTTCTACGATGTCGATGAAAAGCAGACCGGCGGTTCCGGCGTTTTCTTCCTGCGGACGCCCCTGAAAAGGCTGTAAACCCAGGGCCCGTGAAAACCAGGCCGGCTGAAGCGGGGTATGACCCCTGGGCTGTTTCTGCCGTTTCACTGGAGGAATGTCTCATGCGCTATCTGACCATTGCTCTCGTGCTATTCGTTGTGGGGCAAGCATACGCTGCGCCTGAGGCTCGGCCGCTGGCCGAAAAATATCTGCTTACCGGCGAGCTCGTGAAGGGTCAGCAGGAGCTGGAACGGGCGCTGGCCGTAGCGCCGAAGGACGACCAGATTCGGTTCGGCCTGGGGGTTCTGCAATTCGTCCGCGGCGTCGAACGCCTGGCGCAGTCGTTCCACGAATATGGCCTGAAATCGGAACACCAGAATGCACCCTTCCTGCGGCTGCCCGTTCCGCACAATCCCGAGCCAGCCGTCGTCCGGTACGAAGATGTGCGGCGGATTCTGGATGACTTTCGCCGCGACCTGATGGATGCCGAAGAGGTCCTGGCTGGCGTGACCGACGACCGGGTCTCCCTGCCGCTCCATCTGGCGGAAGTGCATCTGGACCTGGATGGCGATGGCAAGGCGAGCGACCGTTTTCTGGACATCCTGACCAAAATGATGCGGCAGAACTTCGACTTCCTCAAGGACAACCCGTCATTCCTCGTCCGCTTCGACCGCGGGGACGTCGCCTGGCTGCGGGCCTATTGCCACCTGCTCTCGGGCATGCTCGACATTTTCCTCGCCTTCGATACCAAAGCCGAATTCGAGCTCTGGGGAGACACCGGCTTCGCCAAGCCGAAGGTTGTGTTCGTCGGCACCGAAGAGGAGCGGATGAAAAAATCGCTGGAGGCCAACCGCATTCCTCGCATCATCGAGCCCGTCCGCCTGTCGCGGTTTCGCACGCATCTGATCAAGGTTGCGGAGCTCAACCGCGAGACCTGGCGGCACATCCGCACGGAAACGGACAACGATTACGAATGGCTCCCCAATCCCAAGCAAAAAAGCGTGCTGCGGATGCCCGTCCGCGACGAGATGATCGATGCCTGGCTGGCCGCGGTGGGGGAACTGGAAGCCCTGCTGGACGGCAAGAAGCTGATGTTCACCGTGGGAACCTTCGGCAAGGTCGAAATGGGAGTGGGAATCAACATAAAAAAGTTGCTCGAGGATCCACCGGCGGATTTTGACCTGAACAAGATCATTGAGCGCGGTCCCGACGAAAAGTACTTGGAAAAAGGAGAGTTTATCGACATCTTCGTACTCTTTCGAGCGTTTCAGATGTTTGATAACCCCTCGGCGATGGGCTACATGGCCTGGTTCAACTGACCAACCTGGCTACGACCACTCTGCCGAGTACTCGCCGTGCAGCTCCGCTCCCAAGGGCTTGTAGCGAAGCGTCAATCGCCCTTTGCCCAGCGTGGCCAGCAAATATCCGGCGCGGAGCTCCTCGACAAAGAATCCTTTGGCCGAGCCCGACTTGATGTGCTCCTGGAGTTTTCGATCCTGGTTGTAACAAACGGATGGGCAAAGGATTTCCAGCAGATTCCCGTGGTCGCGCCAGCCTCGAATCCCATTGTGGAAGTGGCCATGTAAACAGGCCAGCAGATGACCGGCGTGCCGTTTCGCCAGTTCGTAAAACGCCGTCTGTCCATCGGCCGGCTGGACGAACCAGCCCCGGTCGGGATGAGCGTTGGCGTGGACCGGAACGTGGCAACAAACGATGATTCGCAAATCCTTGGCGGCTGCTTCGCCGCACTGTTTGTCGAGCCAGGCAATCTGCTCTGGGGTGATGAAGCCGTCGTGCGAATCGCGATGGGCGTTCCCCAAGAGCAGAAATCGCACGCCCCCGTGGTCGAACGCCGAATCGATGGGAGTGCGGACATGCTTCTCGAACAACTCGTGCGGATCGTGGTTCCCCGGAATCTCGTAAATCGGCTTCTTCAGTCGCTTGCGCGCCGCTGCATAGATCGGATACTGCGGCTCGCGGCCACCATCCACTACGTCACCCAGATGCAAAACGAACTTCCCCTTGGCCTCGTTTAATTCCGTGATCGCTCCGCCCCACTGCCGCTCGGCCGAGATGTTGTCGTTTCGCCCCAGATGCGTATCGCTGACGATCTCGAACGAGAATTCCTCAATTCCCTCCGCGGCCGGCAATCGCCAGGTGCCCAGTCCCGCGAAACATCCGGCAGCGCCGGCCAGCAAAGATCGTCGGCTGATCGTCACGGCATGACTCCACAAGGGGCGAGTTTCCAGAAGATACTCAGCATATCGACGCGTGAGGGGAGCAGCCAAGGGCGTTCGCCAATCCCCTACAATGGAACCGAGCCTATCTCCCTCAGCCCTATGACCAATATGTTCCGCCTCCTGGCAACTCTCTTTCTGCTTGTTCCCACCATCCCCTCTCTCGCCATGGAACCAACGCCAGCCCAGAAGCTCGTTTCCCAGCCGGGGCCGCTGGTGATTGCCCACCGGGGGGACAGCGTGCACGCGCCGGAAAACACGCTGCCGGCGTTTGCGTCGGCCGTGAAGCTCAAGGCGGACCTGGTGGAGCTCGACTACTACCACTGCAAGGAAGGTGTCCCCGTCGTCATTCACGACAACTTTCTGGACCGGACCACCGATGCCGAGGCGATTTTTGGCAAAGCCAAGATGCTGGTGGAAGAATCTCCACTGGCCGACCTGCAAAAGCTCGACGCCGGCTCCTGGTTTGACCCGAAGTTCAAAGGGACCAGGCTCCCCACGCTCGCCGAGTCCCTCACCTGCATCCAGGCCGGCTCCGTCACGCTCATCGAACGGAAAAAAGGGGATGCGGCAACCTGCATCAAGCTCCTCCGCGAGCTGAAGCTCACGGGCCGCGTCGTGGTCCAGTCCTTCGATTGGAAATACGTCCGCGACTGCCACGACCTGGAACCGACGCTCGTCCTGGCCGCGCTCGGCAGCGGCAAAGACCCCCTCAGCGAAGCCCGCCTCGCTGCCGCCGCGGAAACCGGCGCTTCCATCGTCGCCTGGGACCACAACAAACTCACCAAGGACCAGATCGACGCCATCCACGCCCGTGGCCTCAAAGCCTGGTGCTACACCCTCGACGACTCCGCCCGCGGCAAAGATCTGGCCGCGGCAGGCATCGACGGCATCATCACCAACGCACCGGGCAGAATGCTCAAGGCCGTGCGCGGAAAGTAGGTGGCCCAATTGCCGCAACTCGTGACCTGCTAATGACTTCGATGCGCAATCGTGAGCCACGACGGAGGCCGTGATTCATGGTTTTCGTTACTTGTTCTTAAAAAAGTTACGTCGACTTATATTTCCGTAACTTAAGTGAGAAAATGGACTTACGAATGATTCATTCGTCGCAAGTCTCTGAATCAGGCTCCAAAACGGGCTTTTGTGATTCAGGCATGCGTCCTAAGTCCCGGATTAGAAACGCTTTAAGGCGTGAATCCACCGCGCGGTGAATCATCCCCGCGCACGATTCCTCCGCGAGCAAAAACTCTACAACCCAATTGTCAAACAGCTCCCGGGCCTTCCCCTCTCCCCTTGGGAGAGGGCCAGGGCGAGGGTCATGCTCCCCCAATTCCCAGCAATCCCTTCTCGCGCAGACCCTGGGCACCGGATATTCCATTCGTACGCAACTTCTATTGTAACAGTCAAGACAGGCACACAAATATTTTCTAAGATTCTTAAAGAGCCGGAGTCGGGGAACTTGGGGGTATTAAATGCCAGCGAATGCGTGTTACCAAGGGTACGCTCGCAAAGCCTCGCAATCCTGGGTTCCTGTTCTCCTGCCTTCCTCTTGATACACGTCCCTACGCGATTCATACTCCACGGAATCTTGAAAAATATCGGCCGGCGGTGGTATGTCTCAACTCATTCCCATAATCGCATTAGTCACTGGACTCCTTACAGGGGGTGCGGTCGTTTGGTGGTTCTGCCGACATCGAGCTCTGGAAGCTGCAAACCGCGTACGCACGGAGATAGAAACGGAAGGGGCTGTACTCACAGAACGACTGAACGCGCAGTCGCAAAACCTCAGCGATGCACGAGTAAGCCTGAAGTCCTTAACCGAAAAGCTAGAAAGTTGCTCGAATGAGAATCAGCAATTGGCGAGTCAAAACGCGGCGCTTACCGTGGCTGTCCAAGAGAGACTGGCCGATAATTCACGCGCGGAAGAAGAACTCGGAGACCTAAAAGCAGACCTCGTGGAAATGCGTGCGCAGTTTGGCGATAGTCAAACAAGCGTTACGCGTCTCACAACGACGCTCGACGCCGAGCGCACCGAGACTGCGAAAGGGCTGGCGCTGATTGAGCATGCCAAGCAGAACTTGGCTGACGCCTTTAAGGCGCTCGCGTCGGAAGCACTTCAGACCAACAACCAGTCCTTCCTCGGATTGGCAAAGGCCGCGCTTGAAACACATCAAACAGAGGCAAAAGGAGATCTTGACAAGCGACAGGTGGCGATTGATCAACTGGTCAAGCCGCTGCATGAGTCCTTAAAGAACGTCGATGCCAAAATCGCTGAGCTCGAAAAATCGCGAGCCGAGGCTTACGGCTCCCTGACTCAACAGGTCTTATCCCTCATTTCCACGGAAGAGAAACTGCGCAGTGAAACGTCGAACCTGGTCAAGGCCCTTCGCGCGCCACATGTTCGCGGACGGTGGGGCGAACTGCAATTGCGCCGAGTGGTAGAGATGGCTGGAATGATCGACCATTGCGATTTTTACGAACAGGAAAGTGTGAATACGGACGAGGGTCGCGTTCGTCCCGATTTACGTGTGCAGCTCCCAGGAAACGCCAATATTGTTGTTGACTCCAAAGTTCCGCTTGTCGCATTCATTGAAGCCATGGAGGCCGTTGATGACGAGGCACGCACTTCGAAACTTAAGGATCATGCTCGACATGTCGCTGACCGCATTTCGGAACTAGGAAGAAAGGCGTATTGGGAGCAGTTCCTACCTTCGCCAGAATTCGTCGTCCTTTTCCTTCCAGGCGAGCACTTCTACACAGCCGCTCTCGAATACCAACCGGACCTGATCGAGCGCGGGGTAGAGCAGAAGGTAATCGTGGCTACGCCGATGACCTTGATCTCCTTGCTGCGGGCGGTCGCCATAGGATGGCGACATCAGCGTTTGGCGGCGAATGCGGAGGAAGTGAGCAAGCTCGGCAGGGAACTCTACGAGCGAATTGTCAAGTTGAGCGAGCACTTCGTGGGCCTGGGGAAAAATATCCGTCAAACAGTAGAAGCATACAACCGAACTACAGCGACTCTTGAATCTCGAGTACTTGTGTCCGCGCGTCGGTTTCGCGATCTCGGCGCGGCCGGCGGAGATGAGATTGAGACGCTAAGTTCAATGGAAGCGTTGCCAAGGACCATTCAAGCAACCGAGTTCGTTGCGCTTTTTCCGGCCGATGAAACCGCGGAGTGCTCAAAGCTCCCACTCATATCGTCTGATGCGTGTGGTCTCGACATGCCGTCAGCGGCTGCAGAAATGAGCGCCGAAGGCGATATGCCAATCGAATAGGGAAATCGAGGTCAGACTTTCTTGCCCAGTTTTATGATGCCTAACCCCGTTCTCACTGCTCGCACTGACCCTGCCCCCTACTTCTTCCCCTCCACCTTCTTCATGCTGATCTTGTCGAATGAGGCGGTGCCGGTGCCGCCGAAGAGGCCGATGCGGAAGATGCCTTCGCGGGCGGAGAGGGGGATGTCGAACGTTTTGGCTTCTTCGTGCCAGTCGCTGGTCCCTAGGAAGGGGCCCATCACTTGCATCCCCAGGTCTCGCCGCTGGTCGTCGTAGAGCGTGAACATGATGTAGCACATCTCGTTCTCTTCTTGACCCCGGGCGGAATTCTGGGTCATCACCTGGGCGGAAACCTTGAGCTGTTTCACCTTGCGGCCGTCGATGCCAAAACCTTGCAGCAGGTGGGCCGAGACGCCGGGCTCCGAGTTGGTGAAGCTGACGTAGTGCTCGCCGTCGGGCGACTTGCCGTCGGTTTCCCACTTGACGTGCTTTTCGTAATACCAGCCGGGCTGGGCCCCGCTGGGAAAGGCCTCTTCCTCGAAGCTGCCGTTGGCCAGCGTGGGATTTTCTGGATCGGGCTTGACCTTGCGAATCTCCTCCGCCTTGCCGGTCATGGGAACAAAGAGCGTGGGGAGCAACTTTTCGGACTCGAGCTTGCCGTCCTTCTTGCGGAGGAGTACCAGTGTTTGCTCATATCGCTGGCCGACGGGAACGACCATCAGCCCCCCTTCCTTGAGCTGCTCGACGAGCGGCTCGGGAACTTTTTCCGGCGAGCAGGTGACGATGATCTTGTCGAACGGGGCGTGCTCTTTCCAGCCGAGGTAGCCGTCGCCGACCTTGGTTGTGACGTTGTCGTAACCGAGCCGCTTGAGAACTTTGGCGGCGTTTTTGCCCAGCGTCTCCACGATTTCGATGCTGTAAACTTCCTTGACGAGCGGGCTGAGGACGGCCGCCTGATAGCCGCTGCCGGTGCCGATTTCCAGGACGATGTCGGTGGGCTTGGGGTCGAGCGACTGCGTCATGTAGGAGACGATGAAGGGGGAGGAGATTGTCTGCTTGTCGCCGATAGGGATGGCTTTATCGAGGTAGGCGTCGCGGCGGTACCGGATTTCCACGAATTCGTGGCGGGGAGTGGCGAGCATCGCCTTGATGACCCGCTCGTCCTTGACCCCCGAGCCGACGACCACTTCTTCGACCATCTTTTTGCGGGCTTGCTCAAACTGAACTTTGGTTTGGGCGACGGCCTCGGGCAAGAAGGCAGCGCTCCCGACGAAAATTCCTGTAAGGGTGACTGCAATAGCCCAACAGAACGTGCGTACCATAGAGTGTCTCCACCAAAACGGGCCTTCCCCTGCTGTCAGCCCCCGAGCGAGTCCTTAGATTATAACGCGCAGCAGCGGTAGCAAGGCAAATCTCCAGCACGAAGGAAAAGTCAGGCCGCGGACATGACCACAAATCACAGCGGCGTTTTGGTGAAGGGAGAGCTGAGCGTCTGGTACGCGGTCGGCGTGGCGGCGGGAGTGCTGGCAGTCATTGTCGGCACAGTCTTGCTGGTGCTGCAATTGCCGGCTGGATGGTTTGTAGTGGCGGCCGGAGTGGTGCTCGCGCTCTCCGTCGGCAGCACGGCGCTGGCGCTGTGGCAGCGGCGGATGTGGGTCGAGGATTTGGGAAGCGGCCTGGTGGTGCGAGATCGCCAGGGATCGCGGCAACATTCCGACGAGCAGGTCGTTGGCCTGGCCTTGGAGACCAAAAAACAGCATAGCCAAGGGGACATCAAAGGAATCACGCGAGTCTTCAAAGTCTGGCTCGATGGCACGCCGACGCCGGTCGTAATGACGAACTCCATCCGCACGGGCTATCCCGATCCGCTGGCGAATTTGATCGACCGGCTAGTGGGGACGCTGGCGGAGCGAATGAGCGATGACATTAATCGTGGCGGGAACACGGGGGGCGACGGCTGGCGTCTGGACAAGAGTCACTTGCTGCTGGGAACTTCGCAAGAACAGGCTGTTCCACTGGCGGAGCTTGTGGCTGTCGAAGTTTACGAACAGAAGATGTGTGTCTGGCGGCAAGGCCAGGACGCAGCCATTTTTAAAGCGCCACTCGGTTCGCGCAATGCCCATCTGCTGCCGCTGCTTCTGGTGCCGCGAATACCCCGCGCGGACGAGCGGCGAGAAGCGCCTTCGACGATCGGCCTGGGGCGAATTCTGTTCGAGCGGAAGCCGCAGGCGGTTGGCATTGGGCTGTGCGTGATGTTTAGCATCGTGGCGTTCGTCGCCGGCTTCATTCTGCTCGGGGTGAACTGGCCCCAGGTGGAAGGGATCCTTTCCCTGGGGCTGGCATGGGTGGTGAGCCTCCTGTTTGCCCTGGGTGCCGTCACCCAGCGGTACATGGTTTTCCGCTGTCACGAGCGGGGCGTATTTCGAGGGAGCATTTTTGGCGAAAAACTGCTGCCGTATGCCAACGTGGCGTCCTTCACTTACAGCGCGACCAAGCATTACCACAATGGCGCGTATGTCGGGACGCAGCTCTCGATGAAATTCGAGCCGCTCGCCGGCTCTGGCGCGAAGGCGATTTCCTATGGTGCGAGCGTCCAAGTGGCGGACGACGACCTGGAGGAGCTGCGGGATTTTATCAGCCGCCAACTGGCCGACCGGATGGCCGAGCAGCTTTCTACCGGCCAGCCGGTGCAATGGACGGCGAACCTGGTCTTTCAGCGGGAAGGAATCCAGTACCGCCCCGCCGGCCTGCTCGGCATTGGCCGCAAGGAGCCGCACTTTCTTCCCTACGACGCCTACGGCGGCTGCAATTTGGACCAAGGAGTGTTTTATCTCTTCGTCAAGGGAAACAGCAAAGCCGTCATGACCGAGCAGTGCAATGCCGCTAATTTCTTTCCGGGTTATTACCTGCTGTTGATGATGACGGCGACCAGCGAATAAAGCGAGAATTACTTCTTTACCTCGGCCCATGCCCCCACAGCCGGTCCTCCTTCGCGGGCGTCATAGGGGACAAAGTCGCGACTTGTGTAATACGGAAAGAGCCACAAATCATCCGGCCAGGCTCGCACATCCTCCGGCTTGAGCCCGAAGGCCTGAATATTCGTCAGGTAGTATTTCTCTCCCGGGTGCAGCTTCTGGCAGAGCTTCGTGACGTTCGGGAACAGGCGGCCATATCCCTTCAGAAACGGGTCTTCCTCCGGCAGCGAATAGGCCTTTCCGCCATTGGGTTCGCACTGCGGCGAATCCCAGTCCCGGTAGCTCAATTCAAATCCCCGATGCCGATAGCCGTACTTGCTGAGCTTGTCGTTGAGCCAGAAGCGGTAGAGCACATAGAGGTTGACATCGAAAGGCTTGGATTGCAGTCCCGTCAGCTTCATCGGAAAGTAGATGCCGTCCCGTCCGCCGGTGGAGAACGTGAAGCGGAGCGGGCTCGACTCGATATCCTTCTGCTTGGCCAGGGGGGCGCTGGCGACCTTGATGCAGGCATAGACGTACTTCTTCTTCCGATAGAAGTCGAGCACGTCTTCGGCATTTTCCAGCGTTTGAAATCCTTCCTTCTCCAACCAGGGATTGAGCCCACCGGCTTGATTCTCGCGGACCACGGCAATGTCAAAATCGCCGACGACTTGCCGCGAAATAACTTCCACGTTCTTTGCCTCCGTGGCAGCGCCGGCCGCAGGAGCTGCGCTTTTGGCTCCGGTCTTGGCCAGTTTCGGCGTTTGCTTCGCCTGCACATAGGCGAACAATTCCTGGAACAACTTGGGGTCCTCCTTGGCAATTTTCGGCTCGCTGGGAAAGGGAATAATCCAGGCGAAATTCTTAGCCTCACCCTCGACCCGAATTTTGAGAATCAGGTCTTCGGTGGACTTGCTCCCTTCCTTCCCTTCCTGAAAGACAATGATGGCTTCCTGCCCGCGTTCCTCGAGGGAGCCAAGATAATTCCGCGGTTTGCGGACGAGGCCGTCGGCCTGGACGGCGGTGGAAAGGGCCAGGGAAACAGCCACAGCAGCGGCCAGGCAAAGGGCGAATCGCATTGGGAACACTCCGAAGGAAGTGCTGATTGTACTCCTTCTAAGGACCTGCACAGCCAGACCCCGCCGATAGGGCCAGGGCAACTCAGAGGTTCAAGCTGCGCTAACGCTTGCAAAGCCTTAGCCTCCGCGCCTACGCGGGGATTCGCCGCGTGGGCGCGGAGGCTAAGCTTTTTATCAGCCCGATTCCCCAGTGCAGTTTGAAATACCGAATCGGCCTGCCCAGGAGTCAGGCTCTCTTGGGGGATTTTGCCGTTCTCAGGTATGATGCCGCCGTTGAAAACTTCCTCGAGTAATGAGGCGGCCAATCATGCACGAAGCTGCTAGCACACTCCTCGGCAAAAGCTCCGGCGCACCGCGAATACTGATTTGCCGGTTGAGCGCGATTGGCGATTGCATTCTGACGATGCCGCTTGCCTGTGCCTTGCGGCGGCAGTTTCCCGGCGCTTTCATTGCCTGGGCGGTGCAGGGGGCCAGTGCGCCGCTGGTGGAGGAGCATCCCGCCGTCGATCTCGCCATCAGAATCTCCAAGCCGGAACTTCGCTCTCCGCTCGGGCCGTGGCAACTGCGTAAGCGGCTGAGGGCGCAAAAGTTTGATCTGGCTCTTGATCCTCAGGGGCTGACGAAGAGTGCCCTGGTGAGCTGGCTGTCCGGTGCGCGCCGGCGGATTGGCTTTGCGCGACCGGTTGGACGAGAAATCAGTCCCTGGTTGCAGACGGACCTCGTGCGAAGTTGCCAGCCGCACGTGGTCGACCGCTATCTGGAGTTGCTGGGACCGCTGAGAGTTAAGGCCGGCCAGGTGGAATTCCGTTTCCCCACGGATGCTGCCTCCCGTTACAAGCTCGCGCCCTTTCTCGACCAGCAGCGTCTTCAGAATGGCTTTGCGGTGGTGAATCCTGGGGCGGGCTGGGACAGCAAGCTCTGGCCCGCGGAGCGGTATGCGGATGTGGCACGGCATCTGGCGATCGCTCATCGATTGCCCACGGTGATTGTCTGGGCAGGGGACCGGGAGCAAACCTGGGGGAAAGAGATCGCGGCCGGAGCTGGCGGTCATGCCATTCTCGCCCCCAAAACCACGCTTCTCGAATTGGGCGAGCTCCTCCGCAGCTCGAGGCTGTTCATCGGATCGGATACGGGACCGATCCATATGGCGGCAGCCGTCGGTGTACCGTGCATTGGCATCTACGGGCCAACCCGGCCGGAAGAATGTGGTCCCTATGGCCCTGGCCACCGGACAGTACAGGCGTTTTATCAGTCTGGCTCCGCCCGCCAGCGGCGAAGTGCCGGGAACAACGCAATGCGGGCGGTTTCCGCCAAAGAGGTCTGTGCGGCCTGTGACGGGGTCATTTTTCAGGCGAAAACGGGGGGAATCTCCTCGTCGACCACCAGCACGTCACTCCCCAGGGCAGCGTAAAAACAGCGGGAATTTGGCGACAAACGCTCGCCAAGGGGCAAATCTTTCCCAAATTTGTTGATTTGCCCAATTTGCACAATTAGAATCAGGGTGGTTCTTTGGCTGCGCCTGCGGGTATTCCCCGCGCTGTGTTTTTGACAGCCGGCTGCGCGGCCTGTCGATTCAACAGAACGTTCCCGTGCCACAAAGAACATGGAAGGGCACGGGGGCGTCCCGGATCATTACTCAGTCCGCTGGATTCACATCCCGGGCTGATTGACGTACAGAGGCAATTGCGACCTGGAGCGATACAGATGAAGAATCATGCAGTACGCGGCATTTTGATTGTTCTGGCCCTGGCAGGAGCTTGGCTCGTTGGCTCGCCCGTGGCAGCCCAGAATAATAATGGCGGCAACAACAACAACAATAACGGCGGCGGTGGTGGCATTCAGGCAGCCGGCGTCTACATTGACGCGAATGGTGTGCTGCGGAAAAAGGTATTTGGCGACGCCAACGTACTCGTCAAAAGTTGGCAGGCTAAAGCCAAGGCCCGTCTGGCCGGCGATCTCGCCAAAGGGAGCCCGCTTCGCAAAGTCTCCCTCAACCGCCTGGAAGCGGCTGTGACCGAGAAGCTGGCGGCGGGCAAGCCGATCGCCGAGGAGATGAATTGCCTGGCCGGCCTCACCCGGTTGCAATACGTCTTCTACTATCCCGAAACCAAGGACATTGTCATCGCCGGCCCCGCCGAAGCCTATGGCTGGGATGCCTCGGGCCGAGCGATTGGAGTCGATTCCGGCCGGGCGGTGCTGGAACTGCAAGACCTGATTGTGGCGCTGCGGGCTTATGGACCGGGCGGCAACGCGACCCAGGAAATTGCCGTTTCCATCGACCCGACGCAGGACGGCCTGAAGAAGATGCAGCAGTTCCTGGTCAGCCTCCGCGGCAACGTCGGCCGCGATGACGGTGACCGGATTGCCACTGGGCTTAAAGAGAATCTGGGACTGCAAAACGTGACCATCCTCGGCATTTCGCCCCAAACTCACTTTGCCCAGGTCCTGGTCGAAGCCGACTACCGGATGAAGCTGATCGGTATCGGCCTCGAGAAACCTCCGGTGAAAATGGCCAGCTATGTGGATAAGGCCAGCGCCAGCCAGGTTTCCGCCAACGCCATGCAGCGCTGGTACTTTGTGCCGAATTACGACTGTGTGCGGGTCAGCGATGATGAGTTGGCGATGGAATTGGTCGGCGAGGGAGTCAAGCTGATCGGCGAAAACGAAGTGGTGCGGGCGGATGGAACGCGCATTGAAGGTGCCAAGGGAAACAAAGCCAGCGAGCTGTTCTGCCAGGGCTTCACGGAAAAGTATCCCCAGATTGCCAGCCGGGTTGCCGTCTATGGCCAGATGCGGAACCTGATCGATCTGAGCATTGCCGCTGCTTACATCCAGCAGCAAGATATGTACGGCAAGGCCGACTGGAAAATGGAAGTTTTCGGCGACGAGAGTGTCTGCAAGGTGCAAACCTGCGAGACCCCCAAGACCGTCGAAACTGCCTGCACGGTTGTCTGGAAGGGCCCCAACACCTTTATGACTCCCGTCGGCGGCGGCGTGAAGATCGAAACGCTCAAGGCCCTGGAGAAGGGTTCGCTCCTTAAGGACGAAAAGGGGACCGTGCAAGCCGCCCATCAGCAGGTCAAGCTAAAGGATCTGGCCAAGAGCCAGTGGTGGTGGGATTAGTCTCGCCTAGGAAGAACAAGTTGAGTGGCACGCCCACGGCTTTACGTGGGCGTGTCCGTTTCTTGGCGATCTCAATCAAAACTCCGCCACTCGCCGCCAATGAGCCGCTGGTGGGGGTGAAATCTGGCCTTGTACGCCATGTGCGGCGACTCGGCGATGTAGAAACCCAGATAAAGAAAGCCACGGCCCGTCTGCCGGCAATAATCGGTTTGCCACAGGACGGAGTAGGTGCCGAGACTGATGCCGCGAAATTGCGGATCGAAGAAGCAGTAGACGGCGGAAAGCGAAATTCGTCCGGCATCGGCGATGGCGACGGCGACTAGCTCGCCTTTGTGGTAGTAGGCGAATTCCAGTGTGTGGCAGCAACTGGAGGTAAGGAACTCGCGATACGACTCCTCGTCGACTCGATCCTCTTCGCTTTCCTTGAGGCGGCGGTCTCGTTGATGCAGATTGAACAGCGCCACGCGCTCGTCATTCACGACCGGCGGGCCGACTTTGACGGTGAGCAGCTCGTTGCCTTTCCGCCATTCGCGCCGCTGCGATTGATTCGGCTGGAAGGTTGCCAGATCCAGACGAATCGGCTCGCAGGCCTGGCAGGCGGGGCAGGCAGTGCGATAGAGAAAACGGCCCGTCCGGCGATCGCCGGCTGCCAGGCAGGCATCGAATTCTTCCGCCGTCACCTGCGCCCTCTGGAACCGCAGCGGCAGCAAGGCTATCCGCTCCGGCAAGTACGAGCAAGCATGAGGGCTGTTGAAAGCGATGACTTCGTTCATGGCAGGCCGGATCACCGTTACTGGAACTGCTGCCCGCCTCCGCTGTATTGGTCAAACTGGCTGTACCGCTCCGGCGCGGCGGTTTCAAATCGGGTGAATTCCTTGAACCACAGCAGGTTGATGTCGCCAACCGGACCATTCCGCTGCTTGGCGACGATGATCTGGGCCTTGCCTTCGTGTTCCTTTTTATCGTCGCCGTGGCGGTAGTATTCTTCGCGGTGGACGAACATCACGACGTCGGCATCCTGTTCGATGGCCCCCGACTCCCGCAAATGCGACAGCCGCGGGATGTTCTCTTTCCCCATTTCCGTCTGCCGGTTGAGCTGGGCCAGACACAGGACCGGCACTTTCAATTCGCGGGCCAGGATTTTCAGGCGGCGAGCGATTTTGGCCACTTGCTCCTGCCGGGGGTCTTTGGGATTGTCCGGCTCGACGAGCTGTAGATAGTCGATGACGATGAGACCCAGATCCCCCTGGCGGCGCTTGATGCGGCGGGCGGCAGCGGCGATTTCGGTTACGGTGCGAGCCGGCGAGTCGTCCACAAACAGGGGAGTCTCGGAGAGGACCGATGCTTTCTCCACCAACTTCAAGCGGTCGTCTTGCGAAATGCTGCCGTTTCGCATCCGGTGGCCGTTCACTTTGGCAACGGAACAAAGCAAACGATCCGCTAGTTCAATCGCGGACATTTCCAGGCTGACGAAGAGCACCGGCTTGCGCTGCTGGAGCGAGACATTCTCGGCGATGTTCATGGCGAACGCCGTTTTGCCCATGCTGGGGCGGGCGGCCAGGATGATCAGCTCGCTGTTGTGCAGACCGGAGGTCTGGTTATCGAGGTCGGCAAAGCCGCTATCCACTCCGCCAGTGGTGTGCCGACCTTCCAGTCGGGCTTCCAGGCGGTCGATGGCGGTGTGCAGCACGTCCTTGATCGTCTGCACCGCGCTATCGGAGCGACTGTCGAGGATGGAAAAAATCTTCTGCTCGGCCTGCCCCAACAGGTGCTTGGCTTCCTGGGTCTCGTCGTAGGAATCGCGGAGGATTTCCGTGCTGGCGGTGATCAGAGAGCGAAGCGTCGATTTCTCGCGGACGATGTCGGCATAGTACGTGGCGTGGGCGGCGTTGGGGACCGAATTGATGATTTTGCTCAGGTACGCGCTGCCGCCGATCGATTCGAACTCTCCGGCCGCCTTCAGCCGGTCAATGAGCAGCGTGGGGTCAATCTTCTTGCTCGACTCGTGCAGCTCGCACATGTGCCGGTAGAGCTTGATGTGCGCGTCGTCGTAAAAATCCTCCGGCCGGAGAATCATCACCACGTCGTCGAGCACATCCGGCAGCAGCACGATGCTCCCGAGCACGCCAATCTCCGCCTGCAAATCAAACGGCGGCTGGCGGTCGAGAAGAGCCGTCGGGGGCAACAGCGGCCGCTTGGAATCCGTGCGGCGGGTGGTCGTGGTGGACATGGAGGTTCCTTCCGTGAATGAGCAGTCAAAATACCAGCTAGAGGCGATTATACGAAATCCAACTGGGGCTTTCTTGCTGGCAGGAACATGGAGGCAGAAAAATCAGGCTGGCAATCGAGAATTCGGCGAATAGTGCACTCTCCCATATTCCGGACTCCATTTTTCTGCCAGCTTTTCTCAAAGCGCAGGCGCAAAAAAGCCCGCGAATGTCTCGCGGGCTGGTTGATCCAACGTTGAAAACCTGTCGGCAGCGACAGTTACTTCTTCTCCGCTACAGCCTTCTTCTCCGCCGCAGCTTTGCTAGCCGGCTTGGCTTCCGCTTCCTTCTTCTCGGCAGGGGGATCGGTGACGACAGTCGGGACGACCCAGACCTTCAGCTCGGCGTTGATATCGGCGTGGAGGTGGATCTTGACTGTGTACAGGCCGAGTTCCTTGAGCGGGCCTTCCAGCCGCACCTGGTCGCTGGTGATGTTGAAATGCGCGGCCTTGAGGGCGGAGATGATTTCGGCGGCCCCCACGCTGCCGTAGAGGTGCCCTTCGTCGTTGGCGTTGGCCTCAATCGTGATGCTCTGCTTGGCGATCGCTTCGGAGAGGTCGCGGAGGGTCTTGAGTCGGGCCTTTTCGATTTCCTGCAATTTGCTCCGGTGCTTCTCGACCATCCGCTTGTGATGGTCGGTGGCCACAGTGGCCAGTCCCTGCGGCAGCAAGTAGTTCAGGGCAAAGCCCCGCTTCACCTGCACGACGTCCCCCTGCTTGCCGAGGTGGTCGACGGACTGAATGAGCAAGAGTTGAACTCCCCCGGTGGAACCTTTGGGGAGAGCTTTGAAGTGGGTGTGTTTGGTTTTCGTGGCCATGCTAAATTCCTCGCCCTCGCTTGCGCGTCGGGTTAGTGATTGTGTTTTGGGCAGGCTGGAAGCCTACGCCACAGTGTTAAAAGGGTATTTCGTCGGGTGGGGGCTGTGTGGCTTGAGGTGCTCGGGAAGGGGCACTACTGCTTCGCGCGGGAGGACCGGCAGGTTCGTAGTCTCCACCGCCAGAGAATTCACCTTCGTCGTGACTTCCGCTCCCCGACGACCGACCTCCCCCGCCGCCTCCTCCTCGACCGCCGACCATTCGCATGGCCTCGCCGACGACTCGGAGTTTGCTGTGTTTCTGGCCATCCTTTTCCCAGCGATCGAGCTTGAGCCGTCCTTCAATCAGAACGGGGGAACCTTTGCTGAGATATTCGGCAGCGACTTCTGCCGTGCGGCCCCAAAGGGTCACATCGACGAAAGTCACTTCTTCAATCCACTCTCCCTGCTGGTTCTTCCGCTTGTCGTTCACCGCCACGGTGACATCCGTCACCGCAAGCTGAGTACCGGTGTATTTAAGCTCCACATCGCGGGTCAAATTTCCCATCAGGATGACTCGGTTAAAGCTGGCCATAAATCTCTCCTCGGCGAAAAACAGGGTTGTCAGTGAACAAAAGAGACCACACCTGTACAGCTTATCAAATCAAATTTCTGATAGCAAGATTCCGGGTGAAAAAAAGTAGGAAGGCCATCCTACAGGCAAGCTAATTCCCAAGTTCCAAGGGCTCTTCCAATACATCCGGCACTTCCGGCTCGTTGACATCAGGGATGACCACTTCGGCCGCCCGGCTCTTGCCGCCACCCTTGGCGTGTTCCACCAGGGCGTCCACCAGGCGAGGATCGACCTTCAGGGTCATGTCCCGCACGATGGTTTCGTTGATCCGGATTTCCCGGCCAAACTCCACCAGCTTCTGGCTATCCATCCTGAAGTAGGTGAGCCAGTACGTCCCCTTCTTGTGGCCATCAATGGGATAGGCCAGCTTCTGCTCGTTCCAAAGCCGGCTGACGAGAACCTCGCCGCCGAACTTGCTGACGAGATTCGGGATTTGGGCCCCCATCTCGGACGGATTCTGGGCGTACTTGTTGGAGTCCAGAATCACCAGGTTTTCATAGACGTTGTGAGCCAAGGCAAACTCCTTCGAATGCTTCGCTAGGTAGCGTTGTACTGATTCATGCACTGCTGTGTCCCCGCTTTCGTCCACAGGGCGGCGGCTTCGGCCGCGCGGGCTAGAGCAGCTTCAATTTCCGGTTGTTCTTCTTTCGTAAACTTGCCGAGCACGTAGCCCGTCACGTCCCGCCCCGGTTGCGGGGCCCCAATTCCAATCCGCAGCCGGGGGAACTCATCGGTCCCCAGGCGGCGAATCACGTCTTCCAATCCCTTTTGACCCCCGCTCGACCCTTTGGCCCGAAACCGCAATTTGGCCAGCGGTAGGGCAAAGTCGTCGCAGATGATCAGCAGGTTTTCGTTTTCGATCTTGTAAAAGTCCCGGGCGGCCAGCACGCTGCCGCCGCTGAGGTTCATGAAGGTCAGCGGCATCAGCAGCAAAACCTTCTCATCGCCAATCTGTCCTTCCACCGTCTCACCCTGGAACCTAGCCCGCGGCGTCGACTTTCCGTATTTCGCGGCCAGGGACCGCAATACTTCAAATCCCACGTTGTGCCGCGTGCCGGCGTATTGCGTGCCAGGATTTCCCAGTCCCACGACTAACTTCATACCATTCCTTAGTAGCCGGCACACTCCGTGTGCCGGCATGTCCGCTCACGGAGTGAGCGGACAACTTTTACTATTTCTTCTCCTTCTTCTCTTCTTCCTCCTCCTCGTCGGTCTTTTCCTTCTTGATCAATTCGGGCTCAACGCCCGTGGCACCCTCGGCACCAGGGACGGGAGCTTCCTCTTCCTTGCGCGGCGTGACGCACTGCACTACCACACCTTCGCCGTGCGAAATCAACTTGGCTCCATCCGGCAGCTTGACATCCGAAACGTGAATCGCCGCATTGAGCTTCAGTTCCAGCACGCTGACGACAATCTTGTCGGGGATGGATGCGGCCGGGCATTCAATTTCAATCTCGTGCGTGATGAACTGCAGCACGCCCCCGTCCGCGGCACCCGCCGCGGTTCCTTTAAGTTCCAGCCGAACCGTGGTGTTCACCAGCTCGGTCAGGTCCACCCGCATCAGGTCGAGATGGATGATTTCCTTGCTGTAAGTGTCCCACTGCACGGAGCGGATCAGGGCACTGTCGCTGACGTCCCCCTTGAGGGAAACGAGCTTGCCGCCATGCCGCACGGCCGCCATCAATTCCTTATGAATGACCGCCAGGTTGACGTTCGCTTCGCCGTGGCCGTAGAGAATGGCGGGAACCGCTCCCGTATTGCGGAGCCGGCGCATCCGGGCCGAACCGGTTTCGCCGCGAACTTTGACATTGAGTGTTTCAGCCATGACAAATTTTTCGAGGTATTCGGGGTGGCACGTCCACGGCTTGGCGTGGGCGTGAAACTAGTAGTTCTGTTGGCCAAATTGGAAACTCCTCATTTTGCCAAAATCGTGCCCGCTGACAAGGGTGCTTAGCCACTGTGTCCCTGCGGTGGATGCGGGACGAAGGCATGTGCGAACGCAACCATTTTTGACGGTTCAATCCCCGCTTGGGTGCGGGGTCAAAGCACTTGCCCCCGCTAACCGTCGCTTGTAACCTGATGGTAGCACCCACTTTCCGTCACAAGACAGCCTGACCTCCGCATCATGGCCAAGACCGCCAGCAAGACCTTTGAATACGTCGAACCGATTGGGGCCCGCGTTCTGGTCCGCAAGGATGAGCCGAAAAGGCAGACGAAAGGGGGCATTGCCCTCCCCGACTCGTCCGAAATCCCCACGATCACCGGCCGCATCGTTGCCATCTCGGCCCAGATCGAAAACGACGAGGACGTCCCCCTCAAGCAATACGACAAGATCCTCTTTCACCCCAAAAACGCCATCCCCGTCGATTTCGAAGCGGACAACGCATTGTATGTGGTTCCCGTCGAGGATGTCGTAGCGGTTTTTCGGCGCGAGAAGCCAGTTGATTCGTAGAGACTCAACGCTGTTCGAGTCGTTCTGAAACAACTTTGAAGCTTCAGAGGGTCCGGTGGCAACTCCTGATTGAGTGTCGCGCATTCAGCCGCCACAATGGGGCTGCGGGATGAGACTCAACCACCCCCCCCAAACTGCACTACCATGCGACTCCGCTCGTTACCGTTCGCCCTCACCGTCTTGCTTGGCGCTGCCTGGCATGTGACGGCTTTCTCCCAAGAAACCAAGGCTGAAGCGAAGCCCGCGTTTGCTGGTCCCACGGACCAGGGCTTCCTACTTCCCAACGGCTGGCGACTGACGCCGGCGGGAAAGCAGGTGCCGCTGACGGATTTGCCGCTCAATATTCTGGTGGACGCCGAGGGGAAGCACGCCCTCGTGGCCACCGGCGGCTATAACGCCCACGAGCTGACGGCGATTGAGCTGGCAACGCAGAAGAAGACCGCCTCGCAGAGCACGCGGCATACCTGGTTCGGCCTAGCGAAGGAAAACAGCAGCGGGCGGCTCTGGTGGTCCGGCGGCGGCAGCTCGGTGCTGCATCAATACACCTGGAAGGACGGCAAGCTTGAGGCCGGCAGCGACTTTCCCCCCGCTCTCAAGCCGGGCGAAGCCGCTCCGCCGGATGCCCCGCCGACTGGCTTTCGCACGGGCATGTGCCTGGACCAGGAGTCGGGCGTACTCTATTCGCTGACGATTCTTCCCAAGGGAGACGGCAAGTCGTTCGCCTGGGGAGACGCTACGACGGATAAGGGGCTGGGCGGAGCCATTACTCTCTTACAAACTCGCGACGGCAACAAAACTGTCTCCCAGAAATGCGGCAAGCGCCCCTACGACGTTGTCCTGGCGAGAAATGGCTTGCTCTACGTCAGCGACTGGGCCGACCGCCGGGTTCTCGTCGTCGAGCCGCAAACCCTGAAAACTATCGGCCGCATTTCCGTCGGCGAGCATCCCAACCAGCTTGCCTTGCATCCCCAGGACAATCGGCTGTTCGTCGCCTGCGCCTCTAGCAACGCCGTTTATGTCATCGACACAAGAGCTGGGACGGTGCAAGAGACAATCTATACGCCGCTCTTCCCGCAATCGCCGGAAGGGAGCACGCCCGATGCCCTCTGCATCGCCCCCGCTGGCAAAACGCTGTTCGTCGCCAATGCCGACAACAACTGCATCGCCGTCGTCGATATCGAGCATCCCCGCAAAAGCGCCGTGAAAGGCTTCATCCCCACCGGTTGGTATCCAACAGCCGTCGCGGTCACGCCCAACGGCAAGCAGCTTCTGGTCGGCGTCGGTAAAGGAAATCAGACCGCCCCGAACAAGCCCACCAAGGAGAAGCTCGATGTCGAACTCGCCAAGGCACCGGCGGAAGGTGGCAATCACTATTTCCCGTTTCCCTATATCGGCACCACGCTGTCCGGGGCGCTTTCGATTGTCGATGTGCCGGACGAGAAGCAGCTTGCGGCTTACACCGACCAGGTCTATCGCAATTGCCCCTACTCGGACAAGCTCTTGACCGTCGCTCCATCGCCGCGAAAGACGGCCATTCCCTCAACGGTCGGGGACAAATCTCCGATAAAACACGTCATTTACATCATCAAGGAGAACCGGACCTACGATCAGGTTTTTGGCGACATGCCCCGTGGCAATGGGGATCCGTCGCTGCTCATGTTCGGGGCCGAAGTGACGCCGAACCATCGCAAACTGGCGACTGAGTTCGTGCTGCTCGACAACCTGTATTGCAACGGGCACGTCTCGGCGGACGGCCACCCCTGGTCCACGATGGCGTACAACACCGACTACATCGCCCGCAACTGGGCTCTGACTTACTCCGGCCGCCAGGGGATCGACGACGATGACGAAGGGGAGCTGACCAAGGCCCCCAGCGGCTACATTTGGGATTCGTGCAAACGGCACGGCGTCACTTATCGCAGCTATGGCGAATATGGCGGCCGCGTCAGCCAGAAGGACGGCACGTTCCGGATGGAAGGGCGCGTTCCCGGGCTGGTCGGCCACATGTCCCCCAAGTATGGCATCCCGCAAAAGCCGGGACAGAAAGTCCGCGACACCGACCTGGTGGACGTGTTTTTGGAAGAGTTCCGCGAGTACGAGAAAAACGGCGACCTCCCCGGCTTCATCGTGATGAGCCTGGGGGAGGATCACACGCAGGGGACCAGCCCTGGAGCACCGACCCCGCAAGCCTGCGTCGCCAGCAACGACCTGGCGCTCGGCCGGCTCGTGGAAGAAGTGAGCAAAAGTAAATACTGGCCCGAGATCGCCATCTTTGTGATTGAAGACGACGCCCAGAACGGCCCCGACCATGTGGACGCGCACCGGACTGTCGGCCTGGTCATCAGCCCCTACTGTCGCCGCAACCACCTGGACAGCACGCAGTACAGCACGTGCAGCATGATCCGCACGATGGAGTTGATCCTCGGCCTGCCGCCGCTCAGCCAGTTCGACGCCGCCGCCACGCCGATGTTCGAATCGTTCGAGGTGAAGCCCAATCTCGCCGCGTACAAGCACGAGCCAGCCCGCATCAACCTGAATTCGATCAACGAAAGGACGGCGTACGGCGCGGAGCGTTCCTTGAAGATGGATTTCACCGAGTACGACCGCATCGACGACTTCGAGCTGAACGAAATCCTCTGGCGCTCCATCAAGGGGAAGGACGCGCCGCTGCCGCCCGCGGCGCGGAGGGCGATTGCGTATCGGCAGGTGGAGAAAAAGTAGGGTGGACGAAAGTCTCCTCTACATCGGTCGCAGCGCTCTCCCCATTTCGCCCCTCGCCGAATAAAATGGACTTTTCGCGGCAGCCGAGTTGATTCGGCAATGGATGCCGCTTTCCGCCACTGTCCGACGCAATTCTCATGCCTGCTTCTCCCCGCACGATGTTCCAGAAAATCTGGGACGCCCATGTTGTTGACGCTCCCGCCGGTAAGCCGACGGTGCTCTATATCGACTTGCAGTTGGTCCACGAAGTGACCAGCGCCCAGGCCTTCGAGGGGCTGCGGCTGGCGGGGCGGAAGGTGCGGCGGCCGGAATTGACGGTGGCGACGCCGGACCACAATATCCCGACGACCGACCGGAGCCTGCCGATTACCGACCCGATCTCGTTGCAACAGGTGCAGACGCTCCGCAACAACTGCAAAGAGTTCGGCATCAAGCTCTACGACATGGACAGCATCCAGCAGGGGATTGTCCACGTCATTGGACCCGAGCTCGGCCTGACGCAGCCGGGGATGACGATCGTCTGCGGCGACAGCCACACGGCCACGCACGGTGCGTTCGGAGCCCTGGCCTTCGGCATCGGC
>SXOA01000151.1 GCA_005778405.1 Planctomycetaceae bacterium | reverse complement strand
GGTGATGGAGCCGCCGGGAAAGGCTGCTTCAATGGCATCGAGGGGACTTTTTCCCGGTTCCAGAACGCCGTTGACAACGGATACCAGGTGCTGCACGAACTGATAACTTTCCAGGCCGCACAGCTTGCTCACCCGCACGCTTTCCGGTCGGCAAACGCGGGAGAGGTCATTGCGAAGCAGGTCGACAATCATGATGTTCTCGGCCCGGTCCTTTTCGCTTTGCAGCAGCTCGTCCCCCGCGAAGAGATCCGCTTCCGCCAGCGACGTGCGACGGCGAGTTCCTTTGATCGGGCGTGTCTCGACCTGGCGGTCCCGAATGCTGAGCAGCCGCTCCGGCGAGGCGCTGATGATCTGCTGCTCCCCCAGGTCAAAATAAGCGCCGAACGTCGCCGGGTTCCGATTCCGCAGCCGCAAATACAAATCCAACGAACTTCCGCTCGCGGGATAGAGCAGCCTCTGGGCAAAGTTGACCTGAAAGATGTCACCGGCATGGATGTAGTCGATGGCTCGCTGAACGGCCTGGCAGTAGGTTTGTTCCGAAAAGTTGCTTGCGAGGCCAGGGGGACCTGGGACCGAGTGTAGTCCGCTCACTTCGCGAGCGGACACTTCCACACACGGAGTGTGCGGACTACTATCCTGCAGCCACGACAGAAACTGCTCCAGTCGCTCCTTTGCCCGGCGCTGGCGGCGAGCGGAATCCGTTTCGGGAAATCCCTGCGAAATCACCCAGGCCCGCCGCTGCAAATGATCGAAGGCCAGCACGATGTCGTAAAGTCCCACGACCAGTGCTGGCGTCTGAAACTCATCAAACCGCGGAGGCGGAACTTTTTCGAGAATGCGGGACAGGTCGTAACTGAACAAGCCCGCCGCTCCCCCTTGAAAGGGCGGCAGTTCTGGCAGAGTTGGCGACACACATTCCTGGAGCTTCGTCCTCAGGCGAGCAAACGGCTCTGGTGCGCCGACCGGCAGCGTCAGCACTTCAAACGGATCCGCCGCCAGGAATGAATATCGGCCCAGCGTTGGCTCGCGGAGGGCGCTGTCGAGAAACAAACAATACGGCTTTGTGGCCAGCCGAACGAGCGCCGCTTCTGGGTCAGGCGCGGGACGGAGCTCATGCACAAGTGGCTCGAAGGGAGGCACGTTTAACCCCCCCCCTTTTGCAATCGATGGCTGACTTCCTCGCGAGTCAGATATCCCCAGTCCAGCGCCTCGTCCTGCTGGTATTGCTTGCCGAGGGTGAGCGCCGTCGCGGCCTTGGCCATTTCGTAGCCGAGGTAGAAAGCGTGCGCGGCGTCGAGTTTTTGAAGTAGCGGCTCGATCACGACGAACGGGTCAACATCACTCACATGCAACTGCCGGCCGACGAGATGGATCTGCCCATTTTCCGCAAAGACCCGGTAGCTGTTGTCCTTGATTTGCCCTGCCAGCAGATCGAGCTCCTCCTGGCCGAACTCGAGCACCTTGGGGTCGCGGAGCGTTATCAGGCTCGGCTCCAAGTGCTTGGGCGGAACGCGCTGGCGGATGGCGTGAAAAACCAAACGGCGGGCGAGATCACATTCCTTCACGCTGGTGCGGGACCAGTTGATGACCTGGGTCGTGAGGACGCTGCGGATCTGCAATTCCTGGCAAATGGCGAGGAGCAGCACATTCACGCCGGCAGAATCCACGTCCGTCAGCTCGGAGATATTCCCGATTCCCATCAGCATCTCGACATCGGGGAACCGCCGCCGGACTTCCATGTACCGCGCCAGGCTGGCGGCAAAGCCGAAACCGATGGGCTCCAGAACGGGGTCAATCCGAAGCGGCACCTTGGCGAGCGCCAGCTTCTCGACCGTTTCTTCCAGCCCTCCTAGCGTGGCAAAATCATCAGGGATGGCCACGACTTCACAGCCCCAGTCCAAAGCAGAGTCTCGATTGGTCCCGTTAACGGAGAGTACCAGCTCCGCGCCGGCTTTCACGGCTGTGGCGATTTCATTGGGATCGAGGCTGTCGATGGAGACGCGGTGGCCGTCGTCCCGCAGCATCTTCACGCAGTCGGCCACGCCGCTCCACGCTCCCCCCGGTTCGCAGCCCACATCAATCAGGTCCGCGCCGTCGGCGCGCAATTTGTTCGCCTCGGCGCGAATCTGTTCCAGCGATAGCCGCGGCGCGTGATTGATCTCCGCCAGGATTTCAATGTCGTAACCTCCATAGCCGGCTTTCCGTTCATCCTGCTGGCCGAAGAGCTCGCCAAGTTGGCGCAAATCGCGAGGACCGCGTTGCACGGGAACTTTCGCGACTTCAGCGATAGGCGCGACATCTCCCTCACAGTAACCGGGAATGATGACTTTTGTCGCCGGCTGAGGAACCTGAATGTGGCGGGCAATCCAGGCGGGCGTCATCAGCGCGGCGACCGTAATCGGCAGCACATCGATGGAGGCTGCAAAGCCAATCTTGCCGGAGAGCGCCGCCACTTCCTTTCGCAAAGCGTGTTCGGCCAGGCGGCCAGTGACGAAATGGAGGTGTTCACGAGTCATGAAAACGCTGGGTGGCACGCCCCACGGCTTTGCGTGGGCGTGAAACTCATTTCCCGTACCGGTAGCCGCCATTCACATTGAAGATCTGGCCCGTGATGAACTCCGCTGCCGGTGATGCCAGAAAGCGAGCGGCGCGAGCCACGTCCTCCGGAGTTCCCCAACGGCCGACGAGCGACTCGCGCTGAGCCCGCTCCTGCCAGTAGTCGCTGGCCTTCTCTCCCCAGCTTGTCTTGATCCAGCCGGGAGCCAGGCAGTTGACTCGCACGAGTCGTCCCAGCGTTTGGGCCAGGCTCTGAGTGAAGCTCATCACCGCTCCCTTGATACAGCCGAACATCTGGCCGCTTTCCCCCGCCATGCCTTGGGATGCCTGATCCCAGCCGATATTCAGAATCACTCCCGGAGGTGTGTTGCCATTCAGGGAATGCTGCCGCATGCGTTCCCCCACCAAGCGAGAAAGATTCACCGTCGCCAGGACATCCACTTTCCAAAGCTCTTCCAGCTTGCGCTCGAAGGACCAGCGCGCGGATACGCCGGTCAGCACGTCGGCCCCGGCGATGTTGGCCCAGATATGCACTCCCTCCTGCCAGTTCCAGGCCTCGCTGACGAGAGTCTCGTGCGAGTTCGGCTCCGCCAGGTCGAGCAGAATCACTTTGGCTTTCCGGCCGCACTTTTCCACTTCCGCCGCGACACTTGCCGCGGCCTCTTTACGGCGGCCGTGAACGACGATATTCGCCCCCGCAGCCGCGAATTCCAGGGCAATCGCCCGGCCAATGCCCCCACTGGCACCGGTGACAACGGCTACCATGTTATCCAGGTTTGCGAACGGAGGCTGGGGCGAAGCGGGCATGGGAACGCCAGGGTGACGGCTTAGTCATCTCCAAATCCTGTTGTAGTTCGATAATAGTGGGGGGACAAGGACTGCCCATGAACCGGGATCAACTCGCCGAACAACTGCCGCACGCCGCCCTGGCGTTTCGCGGCTACAACGTCACCAACCTCGGCCGCAGCCGCGAGCTCTTGGAACACCCTCTCTACGGGCCTACCGTGGAGCGGCATCTGCACGAACTCTCGCCGGTTACCGCCCAGATGTTGCAGCGGCACGTGGACCTGGTCCACTTCGTGCGGGAAGGAAAGGAGCGCTCGCTGGATACCTATGGCGAAGCAATCTCGCTGATTCTGGCCATGGAAATGGCTCAGCTGGAGCTGCTCAAGCTGCACTTCCAGATCGACTACACGGCGGCCCGTTTGTCGTTTGGATACAGCCTGGGGGAAATCGCGGCGCTCGTGGCGGGCCGAATCATGGCGGCCTCGGAAGCCATCCAAGTCCCCCTTTCGCTGTGCGATGACTGTGTGGCCCTCGCCCGCGACGTAACTCTAGGAATTCTCTTCACCCGCAATGGCGAATTGCCCCAGGATGACATCCGGCGGCTTTGTCTGCGGATTAATAGCGAAGGGAAGGGTGTCATCGGCATTTCTTCCTACTTGTCCCCCAATTCGCTGCTCCTCATGGGACAACGAGATACGCTGGATCGCTTCAAGCAACTGGCGGCCGAGCAACTCAAGGTCAAGGTTTCGCTACGCAAGAACAGCGACATTTGGCCGCCGCTGCACACGCCGATTGTCTGGGAGAGAAACATTCCCAATCGGGCGGCCCAACTGATGCACACGCTGCAGATTCGCTTGGTAGAACCCGTGCCGACGGTTCTGTCGCTCGTCACTGGACACTTGATCTATACGGAATTGAGCGCTCGCTCGCTCATTCATCAATGGGTGGACCACCCGCAGCGATTGTGGGAGGCGGTGTGCGAAGTTCTTTCCCGCGACGTGAAGACCGTCATTCACATCGGCCCAGAGCCCAATCTCATTCCCGCCACCTTCAAGCGGCTTAGCGAGAACATTGCTGCTCAAACGGAAAAGAGCCTTTCGATGCGTGCCTTGAGCGCCGCTGCTCGCAGAAAGTGGCTGCAAGGCGTGCTGCCGGAGCGGGCGTCGCTGATGCGTGCCCCGTTTGTAAACCACGTCATTCTGGAGGACTGGCTGCTGGAAAACGCGCCGCCGAAATAGCTAGCCTGTGGTATATTTGACGACATCCAGAGGATGCTGCTGTCAAACAGGTTTCGCCGCATGAAAACATCGGAATTTCAGGCAGATCGCTCGTTCAAAGTCCATCCAGAATTGGCGGAAATCGCCGCTCAACTCTTCTACTGGGCGACTTCGGAACGGCAGACTGCCATCTTTTTGAGTCGATCCCTGCCCCTGTTGTCGCAATCACTTGGCAGCGAGTATTTGGCCCTCGCGCAGGGTGAAAAAGGAATGTGGCGCACCTTGGGAGGCTCGGGACCGCAGCGCGCTCTGCCGACCGACTTGCTGGCCGAGTCGCTCGATGCGGATGCGCCGGTCCATCGTGGCGACTGGTACGTGGCTCCCTTCATTCCTCGCAGCGGCAGCGGCGAGATGCTCTGTGCGTATCGCGTCGACGGCAAGGAAGCTGGCCGCGGCAGCGCCCTGGTAACGGTGACAAACTGGCTGGCGGAGGCACTGACGCAGGTCCGCGCCCGCGAGCGGCAGCAGAAGCGGAACGACCGCTTGCAGGCCATTCTCGAGATCGCCGCTCGTTGGCAGCAGACGCAGGAGATGGAGCCGCTGCTCACGGAAATGGCGGAAACGTCCACGCGTTTGCTCGGGGCGGAGCGGGCCAGTATCTTCCTGTGGGATAAGGCGAACAAGCTCCTCGTCGGCCGTCCGGCTCTTGGTGTCGTGGGGAACGAATTGCGGATTGCGGATACCACCGGCGTTGTCGGCCAGGTGGTGCAGACCGGTCTCGCTCGCCGCGTCGATGCCGATATCGAAGCGGAGCAGCGGGAAGTGGACCGACGTGTCGACAAGCAGACGAAGTTTCAGACGCGGTCGATTGTCTGCGTGCCGCTGGTAGGCAAGCGAACACGCGGGCCGCGTGTTGCTACGGAAATATTCGGCGCATTTGAAGTCCTCAACAAAGTGGGCGGCAACTTCACCGCGGATGATGAAGAGGCCCTGACCGAGCTCGCCATGCACGCCGCCGTCGCGCTCGAGAACACGCAGCAGATGGAGCAGCTCGTCTCGGCGAGAAAACAAGTAGCCGACGAAGCAGCTCAGGGAGTGCAGCTCATCGGCACGTCGCCGGCGATCGAGGCGCTCCGAGGAACAGTCAAACGAGTGGCCGATACGGACCTCGCGGTGCTCATCCTCGGTGAGAATGGCACCGGCAAGGAAGTCGTCGCCCAGATGATTCACTATCACAGCAGCCGCCGGCAGGAGCCGTTCGTGGCGGTCAACTGTGCGGCCATCACCGAAACCCTGCTCGAAAGCGAGCTATTCGGCCACGAGAAGGG
>SXOA01000150.1 GCA_005778405.1 Planctomycetaceae bacterium | reverse complement strand
GCGCGACCAGGCTTCCAACGTCTTCCGCTCCTCATCCAGCAATTCAATCACCGGCGCTCTTCGCATGGGTTTCACCCTCCTCGATAGAATGAAACCCCGCAAACCAGATTAGGTAACGCTATTTAAGAGGCACTACACTAGCAGCTTGGCGGGCCGATGCGAACTTAACCAGGGGGGTTTTTCATTACCCCACTTTTGGATTAGGGTGCAGCAGAGTTAGAAAGTGTCACGGTCCGTGAGGGGAAAATGAATCAGAGCAATACTCGGCGGCAGTTCCTGAAACAATCCGCGGAAACGGGGGTTCTCCTGGGAACCGCGGCGTTGGGCCAAAGTATCACTTTGAGCGCTGCGGAGACGGAAGCACCTTGGATGGCCGGCATCGCCAAGGCGGTCATCACGCCGGAAAAGTCCGTCTGGCTCGCCGGATATGGCTCGAAGCGTGCGCCGGACGGCAAGCTGCACGACCTGTGGATGAAGGCTCTCGCGCTGGAGGACGGGGCAGGCAAACGGGTGGTACTCATCACCAGCGATTTTCAAGGCGTTCCCAAAGGAATGAGCGATCAGGTCTTCGAGCAACTGCAAAAGCAATTCAAGCTCGATCGCCAGCAGGTGATGCTAACGTTTTCGCATAACCACTGCGGCCCGCGGCTGGGGGATGACCTTGTCGATTACTATCCTGTCGAAGCAGAGCAGGTGGAACTGGTCAAGGAATACACGGCGCTGATGGTGACGAAGTGCGTGGCGATGGTCGGCGAATCGCTTTCCAATCTCGCCCCCGCCAGTCTGCAAATCGGCAAAGGGAAAGCCACCTTCGCGGTCAACCGCCGCAACAACAAAGAGGCGGAAGTGCCGGCAATGATCGCCAAGGGAACGCCGCTGGTCGGACCCGTCGATCATGCCGTTCCCGTGATGACCGTCACGCGGCCCGGCGGCGAGCTCGCGGCGATTCTCTTCGGCTATGCCTGCCATCCGACGACGCTCAGTTTCCTCACCTGGTGCGGCGACTATCCTGGCTTTGCCCAACTGGAGTTGGAAAAGGCCCATCCGAGCGCGACAGCGATGTTCGTCAACACCTGCGGCGGCGATCAGAATCCCCTCCCCCGGCGGAGCGTCGAGCTATGCCAGCAATATGGCCACATGCTGGCGGTTGGTGTCGAAGAAGCCCTGCAGCAGCCGCTGAAGCCCGTTTCGACCGGCATTCGTACCGCATTTGAGCTGATTGATCTGCAGTATCTGAAAGCCGTCGCCCGCGACGATCTGAGTCCACTCCTTCAGGATGCCAACGCAATCCGCGCCCGTTGGGCCGCGCGGATGCTGCAAAAGCTCGATGGCGGCGAGAAATTTCCGGCGTCTTATCCCTATCCGGTCCATGCCTGGCAACTCGGGAAGGAGATGCTGTTCATTGGCCAGGGGGCGGAGACCGTGGTGGACTATGCCTTGCGGTTCAAGAAAGAGTTTGGACCAGGAACCTGGGTCTGCGGCTATGCGGACGACATGATCGCGTACATTCCGTCGCGACGCGTCTGGGAAGAAGGAGGTTATGAAGGAGGCTCCAACCTCTACGAATATGGCCGCCCTGCTTTTCGCTGGGCAGGCGACGTGGAGGACCGGATTGCCGCGTCGGTGCGCAAGCTGGTCAAGCAAGTGCGAGAATGACAAATCGCGATATTCGAGCGATAACGATGCCAAGCCTATCGGCAGCCGATCCGCGTAATTACTCTGGGACTTACGGCTTCCACGTCGATTTCCCTCCTTGGCTTTGAATCCCGAAATGTTTACCTGGATATGGCATTGGCTGCGTCCCGGTCGGCAAGCTACCGAGCAGGCGCAAGCCCATATTACATTCGGACAATCGGCGGCCGGTCGGTCGATATCCCGGGCTGGCTTATTCTTTAAAAGACAACTCTGGATCTGGCCGATCATCGCCGTCGTGTTGCTTGCGGTCATTGGTTTTGTGCTGCGGCTGTCGATTGAACGCACGATGAAAGCCAGCCTCAAGTCCGAGCTGCAGACGCTCCTCAGTGTCGAGCGGTCGATGCTGGAAACCTGGCTCAAGGTGCAGGAGGCCAATGCGGAGTCGCTCGCCCACGATCAGCAGATTCGCGCCGCGGCCTCCGAACTGCTCGCCGCCTCCCAGCCGGCAATTTCGGAGACAACAACCATTGCCGGAGCAACACCACCGGTTTCCGCCGCGCGTCCAGGACTGGGGGCGCTGCACGTCCGACTGGCCCAGGAGCTGGGTCCAGGGATGACGTCGCACCAATTCGTGAGCTATTTCCTGGCGGACAAGAACAGGCAGATTCTTTCCTCGACAAACCCCGACCAGGTCGGTCAGACGGTTCCGCAGTACGACAGTTTCTTGAACCGGGCGCTCGAAGGACAAACCACGGTTTGCGCTCCCTTTGGCAGTGTCGTCGCCATGAAGGACGAAACCGGAAAGATTCGAACGGGCGTCCCCACAATGTTCGTCTGCGCTCCGATTCGGGACGCCAATTTTCAAGTCGTGGCGGCGCTTGCCTTACGGATTCGTCCAGAAAAAGAGTTTACCCGCATTCTCCAACTCGGCCAGATCGGCGAGAGTGGCGAGACCTACGCTTTCGACAAGAGCGGTCTGATGGTCTCTAACTGCCGGTTTGACGACGACCTGATTCTCCTGGGTCTGCTGCCCGACATGGAGGACTCGCACTCCATCATCAACCTCAATCTGCGTGATCCTGGCGGCAACATGTTCGAAGGGTTTCGGCCGACAGTTCGCCGGGCGGAGCTTTCACTGACCAAGAGTGTCGCCTCGGCAACTAGCGGAACGGCCGGTATCGATTTGGAGGGGTATCGAGATTATCGCGGCGTCCCCGTGGTAGGAGCTTGGGAGTGGCTTCCTAAATACGACATGGGGCTGGTCACGGAAATTGATCACGCGGAGGCCTTTCGCCCGTTGACCATTCTGCAATGGGCTTTCTTCTCTCTGTTCGGACTCTTGGCAATCAGTGCCGTGGCCATTTTCGTATTCACTCTGGTCGTCGCCCGGCTGCAGCGGGAAGCCCAGAAGGCGGCGATCGAGGCCAAGCAGCTTGGCCAGTATCGCCTGGAGACTCGCCTCGGCGCGGGGGCGATGGGTGTCGTCTATCGGGGACATCATGCAATGCTCCGCCGCCCGACGGCGATCAAGATGCTCAACGTCGACAAGGTCAATGAAACCTCGATCCAGCGATTCGAGCGTGAGGTGCAGATCACCTGCAAGCTCAACAACCCGAACACCGTGGCGATATACGACTACGGCCGCACACCGGAAGGGGTCTTTTATTACGCGATGGAGTTTCTGGACGGGATCGATCTGCAGGCGCTCGTGGACCGCTACGGACCGCAGCCCGAAGGGCGCGTGATTCGGATTCTGAAACAGATCTGCGGCTCACTGTACGAAGCTCACTCGATGGGCCTGGTGCACCGCGACATCAAACCCGCCAACATCATGCTCAACCGCCGCGGGGGCGAACCGGATGTGGTCAAGGTACTGGACTTTGGCCTGGTCAAAGCGATTGACGACCAGAAGCAGGCCCAGCAATCCGGCGGCGGACTCGCAGGGACGCCGCTCTATATGTCCCCCGAAGCGATCCAGACTCCCGATCTGGTCGACGCCCGTAGCGATTTGTACGCGGTCGGGGCTGTCGGCTACTTTCTGCTTACCGGGCAGCCGGTATTTAACGCGAATTCGCTGGTGGAACTGTGCCAGCAACATGTGACGACCATTCCCGAATCTCCTTCGAAGAGATTGGGAAAGTCGATTTCCCAGGAATTGGAAGGGGCACTCCTGGCTTGCTTGGAAAAGAGCCTGGCCCGGCGTCCGCAGACCGCCCGTGATTTGTCGGTGTTGCTCGATCGCGCGCCGACCGCAGGGAGTTGGCTGACCGACGACGCGGAAGCCTGGTGGGGCCGGCACGAACGGGCGCAAGCGGCGGCAACGGCCTTGCCTGTTAGCAGTGGCTCCGCGGGGAGCGGCTCGGCGAATTCCTCAGCAAACGCGACACCAACTGCCGCCAATCCGGGCGTGGCGACTTCCGCCAGCCTCGAGCGCACGATTGCCGCGGGTTAGTCCAACTGGTGGGCCGACTACTTCTCAATCGTGTCGGCAGATGAGAGAATCGTCTTTCCCCAGTAACTAACTCTGGTTTACTGGCTCGAGAATTGCGTTAGCCAACTCTCGGTTGTTCCCTAGTCGATTTGCACAAGAGTTGCGGGGCGATCCTCCTCGACACTACAAAGGGCGTGCGCGTTTTCGCACTTCTCTGGGCGAAACTACTCGGGCACCCATTCAAGATCCTCAAAAGGTCAAGCCTCATGTCACGAAACTCCCTGCTTGCCGCCACATCCCTCATTGCCAGTGCCTCGCTTTTGGGTTGGTTCTCCGCTGATAGCCCACGCAAGTCACAATCGGTCGCCCAAGAAAAGACCACGAAATCCACCACCAAAGCCGCTCCCGAAACGCTGGACCGCACCATCCTGCCAATCGCGGAACCCAAAGTTGTACCGAGCACGATTCTCGATGCCCGTAATGCCAAGGCGCCGCCGCGGTTCCAGGTGAAAGCACCGACGGGCGCGCCCAACGTCGTGATCGTGCTCATCGACGACATCGGCTTCGGTCACAGCAGCGCGTTTGGTGGACCGATCCGCATGCCCACGCTGGAAAAACTCGCTGCCTCCGGATTGAAGTACAACCGCTTCCACACGACCGCGCTGTGCAGTCCCACGCGCGTGGCCCTGCTGACTGGCCGCAACCACCATGTGAACAATGCCGGGGCGATCATGGAATTGGCCACGGCCTTCCCGGGCAATACTGGCGTGCGCCCGCTGAGCGTGACGCCGCTCGCTGAAATCCTGCGCCAGAACGGGTACAGCACCGCGGCCTTCGGCAAGTACCACGAGACAGCGCCGTGGGAAGTCTCCGTGTCCGGCCCCTACGATCGTGGGCCGACACGCTCGGGCTTCGACAAGTTCTATGGCTTTATCGGGGGGGAAACCAACCAGTGGGCGCCGGGCATCTTTGATGGCTCAGTGCGGATCGAGACTCCACGCACGAAGGACTACCACTTCACGACCGACATGACGGATCAGGCGCTCAAGTGGGTAAGCGCCCAGCAGGCGCTCACGCCCGATAAGCCCTTCTATATGTACTTCGCCACCGGGGCGACGCACGCGCCGCACCATGCACCCAAGGAGTGGATTGGGAAGTACAAGGGAGAGTTCGCGGGAGGCTGGGACAAGCTGCGCGAGGCAACCTTCGCGCGTCAAAAAAGGCTCGGTGTGATTCCCGCGGACGCTAAGCTGACCCCGCGACCCAAAGAAATCCCCGCCTGGGATGGGATGAGCGCCGACCAGAAACGGCTCTTCGAGCGCCAGATGGAGACCTTCGCCGGCTTTGCCGAGCACACCGACCATGAAGTGGGACGGCTGGTGGAACAACTGGAATCGATCGGCGAACTCGACAACACCCTCTTCTAGTACATCGTAGGGGACAACGGCTCCAGTGCCGAAGGGGGACCCGAAGGAACTTACAACGAAATGATGGCACTCAATGGAATCATCGGCAAGGCAGACCAGATGCTGGGCCACATCGAGGATTGGGGCGGCCCCACTACATTCCCGCACTTCGCCATCGGGTGGGCTTGGGCGGGCAACACTCCCTTTCAGTGGACCAAGCAAGTCGCCAGCCACTTCGGCGGCACGCGCAACGGAATGGTCCTTCACTGGCCCAGGGGTATCAAGGCCAAGGGGGAAGTCCGCTCGCAATTCCACCATGTGATCGACGTAGCGCCCACCGTGCTGGAGGCAGCGAAACTGCCCGAGCCCAAGCTGGTTAACGGCATTCAGCAGCGGCCGATGGACGGCGTTTCCATTCTCTATTCAGTGGACGACGCCAATGCCAAGGACCGCCACACCACGCAGTACTTCGAGATGTTCGGCAACCGCGGCATTTATCACAACGGCTGGGTCGCCTGCACGCGGCATTCGATCCCGTGGGTGATCGTGCCACTGCCGCCGGTGAGCGAGGATGTCTGGGAACTGTACAACGTAGACAAGGATTTCAGCCAGGCGGACAACCTCGCGACCCAGCAGCCCGAGAAGTTGAAAGAGTTGCAGGCGGTCTTCCTGGAGGAAGCGATCAAGAACCAGGTGCTGCCGATCGACGACCGCCGCTCCGAGCGCTTCAACCCTGTCATCGCCGGCAGGCCGGACCTGATGGGCGGGAGGAAATCGCTCACGGTTTACGACGGCATGACGGGCATGGCGGAGAATGCGTTTATCAACGTGAAGGGGGTCCATCACACCATCACCGCCGAGATCGAGGTGAAAGATGCCACCGCCGGCGGCGTGATTCTCGCCCAGGCCGGCTACTTCGGCGGCTGGACGCTGTACATGAAGGAGGGCAAGGTGCATCACGAGTACAACTGGTTTGCCCTTGAGCGCACCAACATCGCCGCCCCAAAGGCCCTCGCGCCCGGGAAGCATACCATCGTGTACGAGTTCACACCCGATGAAGCCAAACCCGGTACGGGCGGCAAGTCCGCCATCTTCATTGACGGCAAAAAAGCTGCCGAAGGGAAGATCCCCAAGACCCAGCCGTTCGCATTTTCCGCGGATGAAGGAGCGGATGTGGGTGAGGATGGCGAAACAAACGTGTCACCGGACTATCCGCAAGGGGACAACAAGTTCACGGGAAAGATTCAAAAGGTAACGATCGAGCTGAAGTGACCGAATATTCAACCAAGCTACAAATCGTCGGGTCGCACACACCTGACCTTCAAAGAGGAGTTGACCATGAAACAGATACTGTTCTGCGTGCTTGCGTTATTGTTAGTTGCCCATCCCCTGATGGCGTGGGCCCAGCAGCCCAGCGAGCCGCCGTCCGCCGACGCGGCGATCAAGAAAGCGGTGGCGGCTTATGTCGAAGCATTTAACAAGCACGACGCCAAGGCGCTGGCGGAGCAGTGGTCGCCGGAGGCTGTCTATATCAACCGCATGACGGGCGAAGAAGTCGTCGGGCAAATGGCGATTGCCGAACAATTCACCGCGATTTTCAAGGGGCGGCCGAACCTCAAGATCGATGTGACCACGGAGTCAATCCAGTTCCTTTCGCCCAATGTCGCGGTCGAACATGGCACCGCCAAGCTATTAGCCGCGAAGGAAGAGCCTGAAGTGATCGAGTACACGGCGGTGTATACCAAGCGAGAGGGCAAATGGCTGCTTGACCGCGTGACCGACAAGGCCCCAGAAGTCATTCCCACGCACTACGAGCAACTGAAAGTGCTGGAGTGGATGATCGGGCATTGGGTGGACAAGGACGACAACGTTCAGATTGAAACAGAGTGCAAATGGGCCAAGAATCAGAACTATCTGGTTCGCTCATTCTCGGTAGTGGCCGCGGGCCAACTCGATATGTCGGGGATGCAGATTATCGGCTGGGACCCCGCAGCAAAATCGATTCGTTCCTGGACCTTCGACTCCGACGGCACCTTTGCCGAAGCCACTTGGACCTCCAAGGGAGGGCGCTGGTTTATCAACAACAAGGGGGTCTTACCGGACGGACGGAAAGCCTCGATGGTCAATGTCATCAAGCCCGTCGATAAAAATTCGTTTACCTGGGAAACGATCGAACGGACGGCTGGAGGCGAACTGCTTCCCAATATTGGGGAAGTGAAGATCGTCCGAGAGTAGTTTCAGTCAGGCATTGCCTTCTCCGCTCCAACACGTCGCAAAACCAAACACAATAACCTCGAGGCTTCCAATGAAACGTACATCCATTCTCATGCTCTCCATTGCGGCAATTCTCCTTTTCGCAGGTTATGAAGTATTTGGCCGCGGAGGGGGAGGCGGCGGACGTGGTGGCGGCGGTGGACTCGGAGGGGGTGGAGGTGGTTTTAGTGGTGGTGGTGGCGGTGGAATGGCACGACCCTCTCCCGCAGCGGGGCGTTCTCCTTCGCTAGGAGGTGCACCGATGGGTGCTCGGCCCGGCGGAGGTGCTGCACCACGACCAGGGCCTGGTGCCGGTGGCACACCGCGGCCTGGGACCGGCGCTGGCGGAACACCGAGACCGGGTGCCGGCGCAGGGGGAGTCGGAGCGGGGAACAGGCCCTCGGCAGGTCAACTCAACAACTTCCTTGACATTCCCAGTGCGGGAACGGGAGCGGTAAGGCCGGGGGCTGGCCGCGCGGCTTCTGATTTTCTGCAGGGAGGAGCGGCGCGGCCGGCTCAACTTCCAGGGGGCGCGGTGAGGCCGGGAAACGTGCCCGCCGCCGGCACGGCTCGGCAGAACATATCGGGCAGCCGGGCCGGTCGCATTGAGAACCGACAGGAATGGCAAGGGAATCGCCAGCAGCGGCGCGATGAAGTCCGCAATCAGGTTGCCGAGAACCATCCTCGCTTGGATTTCTGGAGCGACCATCCCAACTGGGCGGCGTGGCGCATCAACCGCCCCTATCGCTGGGCGACCTGGGCCGCCATCACCGGCTGGGTTGGCTACGGCTGGAGTGATGCGACGCCGTACAGCTATGGCGAAAACGTCTACTACAGCGAGGATCAGGTCTACTACGGCGACCAGCAAGTTGCCACGGCAGAGGAATATGCCCAGCAGGCCGAGACCATCGCCACCAGCGCGCCCGAGGTTAAGCCCGAGAACGGAGAATGGATGCCGTTAGGCGTGTTTGCCTTGACCCAGGACGGACAAGCGTCAGGTGCTGATCCCACCATGTTCATGCAGCTTGCTATCAGCAAGGAAGGGATTATTTCCGGTACTCTGAAGAACACAGCGACCGGGCAAACCCAAACGCTGGAAGGCATGGCCGACAAGAAGAGCCAGCGCGTCGCTTGGACAGTTACCGGCCAGCAGCGTCCGATCATGGAAACGGGGATCTCCAATCTTACGCAGGACACGGCCCCGGCGCTCGTTCATTTCGCCGACGGCCAGACCCAGCAATGGCTGCTCGTCCGTTTGGAGGAGCCGAAGGAGAAATAGTCAAGGAAGACTTCTGAAGAAGCTACGCTGTTGCTAATCCCAGGGAGCCGTCCGCCGATAAGCTGTGCGGGGCTCGGGATTAATGTGCGAATTCCAGGAGCAATCTACCGAATCAGCCAGAATACACGGAAGTCTCGACATTTCTCAAGGAAGAGAAGTCTATGGCCCGCTATCGCCAATTCGCGGTCGTATTGCTCGCAGCGCTCGCCGTCATGACGGGCCGAGCGGCGCAGGCCCAGACTTTTGGAGTGGAAACGCACAACACTCTCATGCCTGCCTCCGGCGGCATGGCCGGTGCTAGCGTTGCCCGGCCTCAGGATTTGACGTCGGCCATTAATGGCAATCCGGCATCGATCACGCAGTTCCGAGGAACGCAATTCCTCTTTGGCGGTGCCTGGGCTGAGCCGACATTCAATCTCAACCAGACGGCTCCGATTCCCATCGTTGGCCCGCCCCTGATCGATCCGTTTTCGGCCAAGTCCACGGCCCCCGGTGCTCCGATGGGCAACATCGGCGTGACTCAGGAAATGAGTGCCTATGGGCTGCCGGTGACGCTGGGGATGGGCTTCATATCCACCAGCGGAGGGATGGTCGACTTTCGACATATTCCGGAAAGCCACGGAACCAATTCGGGGATGGTGGTCTTTTCGATGCCCGCGACGCTGGGCGTCCAGGTTTCCGAGAAGCTCTCGGTGGGAGCCAGCCTCGCGATGGGAATCGCTTTTTTCGATGGTCCCTTCGTCGGTGTCGGCGGAATGACGCCGGACTACTCTCTTCGCGACACACTGGGAGCCAATTACGACCTTACCGAATGCACGACCGTTGGCGCTTACTACCAGTCTGAACAGTCGTTCCGATTCGACAACGCCTTTGTGCTCAATCCGGGCATCGGACAAACCGCCATCGATGTCAACATGGAATTGCCGCAGAACTTCGGCTTGGGGATCGGCAATACGGCCCTGATGGACGGTCAACTGCTGGTGGCGGTGGACGTGCTGTACAAGACCTGGGACGACGCGGACCTCTTCAAGGCGATCTACGACAACCAATGGGTGGTGCAGTTCGGCACCCAGTACACGATGGGAAATTACAAGCTGCGGGCCGGCTACGCCTGGGCGGAGAATCCCCTGGATTCCACTCCTGGACCCAACCTCGGCGGCGTCATTCAGCCCGGCGGCCTCAGGGCGGTGCGCTATTCCCAGGGCCTGCTCGCCATCACCAGCCAGCACCGGATTTCAGCCGGCATCGGCATGACCGACGTGCTTCCCGGCGTGGACATGGACGTGATGGCCGGCGGCATGTTCCGCGACGAGCAGCAACTGGGAGATGCCACGCAAACATCAATCGCCAGTTACTGGATCGGTTTTGGCCTGACTTGGCGGTTTGGACGAGGATCGTGTGAATCGGATTGCGCTGACGGCGAGTAGTCTTCGGGAAGCGCCCTCACGCACAGTGCCCCTATCGAATGGTGCCTTCGGAAGCCTATCCTACGTAATTCACGTAGCAATGGCTCCAACCGAAAGCAGTCCATGACCCACGCCTGGCACGACGTTATTCCCGGCAAGAATCTGCCGGCTGAATTCACCACGGTCATCGAAATCCCTCTTGGCTCCAGCGTCAAGTACGAGCTGGACAAGGCGACGGGGCTGCTCAAGCTCGACCGCATTTTGTACTCGGCCGTTTACTATCCCGCCAACTACGGATTCATTCCTCAGACGCTGGCTGAAGACGACGACCCGCTCGACGTGCTGGTTCTTTGCCAGGAGCCGGTCAATCCGCTGACCCTGGTGCGGGCCCGGGCTATCGGCGTGATGACGATGATCGACAGCGGCAAGAAGGACCATAAGATCCTGGCCGTTGCCTCCGACGACCCGGAATTCAACGATTTTCGCGAAGCCAGCGAACTTCCCATGCACCGGCTGACCATGCTGCGGCGATTCTTCCAGGATTACAAAATGCTCGAAGGGAAAGCCGTCGAGGTGGACGACTTTCAGCCAGCCGCCTTCGCCCTCCCCATCATCACCGATGCCTTGCAGCGGTACAGCGAGCAGCGGCGGAAGGGGTTTGGGAAGTAAGCCGATCTGGAGGACTCTTTCCCAACAGTGCATTTCCAATAGGGAAACCCCAGAAAACCTGGGTACAATGAACGGATGGTAACAAACGGGTCAATCCGTCCGAGTTTTGGTTGTCCGAAAGCCGTTCATTTTGGTAAGATACTTTGTGATAACAGGTTAGGACAATGCTTTCTCCCAAAGGGATGCTCATGAAAGCGCTGCTTCCCCGGGCCACTTGGCCCATGCTCTTAGTCTTTGGATTATTCGCGACGAGCTGGAGGCCCTTGTCGGGGCAAGTGGTTCCCCCCAAGGTTGGGACCGCCAATCCAGAAAATATTATCACCATCTTCATGCCCGCACCCCGAGCGCTTCGGCAGCAGCTCAGCCGGGCGCAAGCGGCAATTGCGGAGGAGCGCTACGCGGATGCCGTTGAGTCGCTCGGCGGAATCCTCAATGGTGAATCAGTTGACCCCGAGTTGAAGAATAATCGGGGCGAGCTCTTCGATGACTTTTTTCTCCCCATTGAGAATGAAGGTGAAGCCCAAACCAGCCTGAAGACGCAGGCCCTGCAGATGCTCGGGGCGATGCCGGAAAAAGGAAGGCGATTGTACGAAGTCAATTTCGGCTCGGATGCCCGGGCAATGCTCGACGCGGCTTTGGCCGAAGGGAATGTCCCTAAGTTGACCGAAGTTGCCAGGCGCTACTTCCATACCAAGGCCGGCTATGAAGCGGCTATCTTGCTGGGGCGACTCAACATTGACCAAGGGCGACCGCTGGCGGCTGCACTGGCGTTCAAGCGTGTTGCCGAAGTTCCGACGGCTGCGGCCCAGTATGATCCGGAATTATCCCTTCTGCTTGCGACAAGTTGGCAATTTGCGGGGCAACAGGACAGGGCAAAAGAAACCCTGATCGCCCTGCGGCAGAGGAATCCGGGAGCCAAGATTTCCGCGGGAAACACCTCCGTCAATCTCTTTGAGCGGGATGACGATGCTTTGGACTGGCTGACCAGGCTTGTCGGCGGTGGTGGCAAGGCCCGCAATTCCGATGCCCTGCAGTGGGTGATGTTTCGCGGGAATGAAACCCGCACCGCTTCCACCAGCGCCAGCCTCCCCCTGCTGTCGCCACGGTGGACCGTTCCTTCGGTCGATGATCCGCAGGACGCCATTAAGGTGCGGCAACAGGCCAAGAGTCCGCCTGACAGGGTCATCATTCCCTCGCTGCAGCCGCTGGTGGTAAAGGACTTCGTCATCTATCGCACCGCCGATCGCGTGATGGGAGCGTCGCTCTTGGATCAGGGAAAGCGGATTTGGTATTTCCCCTGGGATGAAAGTGCCTATGACAAGGCCGCCCGCAATACGGCGACCCAGCCCAAAAGTCCGCTCACCTCCACCCGTGAACAGCAGCTCGAGGTTCGCATCTGGAAAGATCATCCCTACGGGCAAATGAGCAGCGATGGCAACCAGGTGTTTCTCATCGACGACATTGGTTTTCCCGCCGTATCCGCGAATAATCAGATGCAGCGAGTGATCATTGGGGGAAGGGCTGGCGGAATGTTCGCCAACCCCTTTAATCAACAGTCCACCAACAAGCTGGCGGCCATTGATTTGCATCGCCAGGGGGCCCTGAATTGGAAGATCGGTGGTGAAAGCGGCGAGGACGACCCGAATTTGGCCGGAGCATTTTTCCTGGGCCCGCCGCTTCCATTGGGTGGTCAGCTTTTCGTGCTGGCGGAATTCAACGGCGAGGTCCGTCTCCTCTGTCTGAGCGCCCGGACGGGAATGCTGGAGTGGAAGCAGTCTCTGGCCATGATGCCAGAAGGGCGCACCATTACGCTTGATAGTACGCGGCGACTGGCGGGTGCCGCGCCCTCGTTCGCGGAAGGGGTCTTGGTTTGCCCGACCTCTGGTGAAGGTATTGCGGCCGTCGATCTAGCCACCCGCACTCTTCGCTGGGGATATCAATACCCGCGCTTGGATGCCGGGAATTTTCGGCGGTTCAACAATGGGTTTCAGTTGCCAATCAGCGACGGCACGAATAAGGAACAACACTGGATCGACGGAACCGTGACGATTTCCGGCGGCACGGTCCTGCTGACGCCGGTCGAATCGATGGACCTGCATTGTCTGGACCTGCTCACCGGAAAGCTTAAGTGGCCGCCGCTACCGTGCGCCGAAATGCTGTTCATCGGCTGCGTTCATGACGGCAAGGCGATTCTGGTGGGGAAACGGCAAGTGAAGGCGATCAACCTGGCGGATGGCAAGGAAGCCTGGACGTCGCCAGTCGAGCTCAACGGCGATGCCCCGTCGGGTCGGGGCTATTACAGTGATCACTATTACTATTTGCCGACTAGCTCGTCGCAACTTTTCAAGATCGATTTGGACAAGCAAACCATCGCAGCGCGGGTCACAACCGGCAACCCGCTGGGAAATCTGGTCTGTTACAAGGAAGAGTTGATTTCGCAAACCGCCGATGGCATTTCCTCGTTTTATCTCGCCGAGCCACTGCGGAAACGGACGCAGGAGTTGCTGGCCAAGAATCCCAACGATTCCTGGGCTCTCGCCCGCAAGGGAGAAATCCTCCTGCAAGACGGCAAACAAGCAGAGGCTCTCAGTACACTGCGGAGAGCGCAAGAACTTGCTCCTGACGACGCCGAGACCAAGGGAATGCTGGCCCGCGCAATGCTCTCGCTCCTGCGCGCCGACTTTGCGTCTCATCAGGCCTTGGCCGTGGAAGCTGAGCCCTTGTTGGCGGACCAGCCGGCGCTGCGACGGGAATTCTATCGCTTGCGGGCCCAAGCCATGGAGAAGGCCGGAAGCCCGTTGGAAGCGTTTGCCGCCTACATTGCCCTGCGCGACCAGCCGGGGGATGCGCTGGAAATGGAAGAACTGTCGCGGGAGCATTCTGTTCGCCGCGAGCGGTGGATTAGTGCCCGCCTGGCGGCGCTCTTTACCAAAGCCAATCCGGAATTGAAGAAGCAGTTCGAGGGACAGGTGCAAACCCGATTCACCAAGGCCAAGGAAGCTGTCGGCCCCGCGGCGCTGGCCGACTTTGTGGATTTCTTCCGCTTCCATCCCTTGGCGGCCGAGGGGCAATTGGAATTGGCCCAGCGGTATGTGGAAGGTGGAAAGGTGCTGGAAGCGGAACTGGCCATTGGCGAGTTGGCCACGCACGCCGAACCCCTCATCGCGGCTCGAGCCAACGCCATTTTGGCGGCGACCTATGAAGCCGCTGGCCGATTTGAGCTGGCCCGCGAACGCTACGAAAAGTTAGGGGACAAATATTCCGCAGTGGTTTGCTTCCAGGGCAAGACTGGCAAAGACCTGGCGGACGAAGCCGCTCTGCGGCAAAACATTCAGCGGCAGATGGCCTCACGCATTTGGCCCACTGGCAACGTGGAAGCGAAAGTGGCCGATCTGCAAGGAACGGGGGCCGGTTTTAGCACCTATCGTTACCTGGTCCCCATCAGCGAATTTCGCGGGGCGGCCTCGCGCGGCCTGCGGGGGCAGATTTCTCCGAGCGAAGCGGTATTCCGATCTTTCGATAGCACTGGCAGATTGGTCTCCACCACTTCACTGACACGTAACGGTCAACAGGTTATTGCCTCGAATCAGTCGACTGGGAAATCCGTGGGGCACTTGATGCTGGTTTCGACCGGTGGTGAGATTCTGGCCGTGGACGCGCTCCGAATTCGTGCCGGCATTACGATCGACGGCATGTTGTGGCGGAAGGACACCACGGACGGCGACCCCAATTTGCGCGGCAGCCGGATTGGCTATGCCACGCGAGCTGCCAATGGGAACCCGCTGCTGCCCAGCAATTTCCGCAGTAACATTCAAATCGATCGCGGTCAGGGGACTATTGGAGCGATAAGCTCTCTCGGCATCACGTATTTGCGGGGCCGGCAGTTGGTTTGTGTCGAGGCATTGAGTGGGCGGGTGCTGTGGGAGCGTTCGGGTATCGAAGCCGGGTCGGACGTTTTCGGCGACGAGCAGAAAGTCGTCGTCATAGCGCCGGGTGAGAAATCCGCTTTTGTCTACAGCGCGATTGACGGAACTTTGCTGGATCGCCGAATGGTCGACCCGCAAGATCGCCGCTGGACGACTTGCGGGCGGAACGTTCTCGCCTGGGAAGCAGGAGAGGGCAAGGTGGTGCATCTCCGCCTGTACGACGCCACGAATCAGGGAGTCGGTCTTTGGTCCAAAGATGTCAACCTGCCCACCAAGGGCTTCATCGTTGACGGCGAAGAGCTGGCTCTGCTTGAGCCCAGCGGAGAATTCACCGTCATCTCTCTGCAGACCGGCAAGAAAATCATGTCCGCAAAAGTGGATCTAGAACCCGAGTTGCAATCAATTGCCGTCGTTGCGTCCCGCGGGCAGTACCTACTGGCCACGAGCCAGCCGCAAACCGGAGAGGCCAGCGGCGTCACGGCATTTCCGTTGCAAAATGGCGGACCGGCGGGAGCCCCGGTGCACGGCAAGGTGTATGCTTTTGATCGCGCCACGGGTGCCGCACAGTGGCAAACGCCGGCATTCGTCTCGCAACACGCCCTGCCGCCGGACCAGCCAACGGAGTCGCCAGTGCTAGTCTTTGTGCGGAGAAAGAACACGTCTCGCGGCACCGGCGCGACCAGCAACGTCAGCTCGCTGCTCTGCTTGGACCGGCGAGACGGCAGTGTCGTGTTTGAGGAAGATGCGTTCCTGGGAGTCGCGAGCAATTGCGACACGGTGTGCGACCGCGAAAACCGGACGGTTTCCATTCACGTCACGGGAGACAGCAGCCGAACCCTGACGCTGAAATTCACGGACAATCCCGCTCCCCCCCGTCCGCCGGCTCAGCTCGGAATGATGTCCAGCCGGAGCTTGGGCGAGCAGCGCGGGACGATGGTGGACGTGGCGGCGGATGTCTTCCGGGCTCTCAACCAGATCCCCGGTGGAGGCAATCAAAACGGCGCTCCACCACCGGGCATTCGAATTCCCTTGCGTCTCCCCGGAGGGCTGCCGCTGCCTGTCCAGCCGCCCAAGTAATGGTTGGCTTGCTAAAAACCGGCACGCTTGCTTTGTAACTCGGGTGGAGTTTCTATTCCCAGAGAGTGCCAGTCTTGTCGAGGATTTGTGGCGGAAGCGCGTTCGCGTGGAACAAATGCGACAGTGAAGGCTGGTTTGTTTCACAGCGAAAATGCCTGTCCCCGCGAGTGCCTCTTATGGCCCAGTAATCCATGAATCGTCGAACCTTGCTACTGTCGTGTCTTTTGCTTGCCGGCGTTCTGTCGGCATCCTCCTTCCCATCAATTTCGCAAACGGCCGCTGCGGACACCATCACTTTTGAAACGCCGCAGGACTTTTTGCAGTTGCCAGGCGGCTACACTCTCGGAGCCTGCTCAGCGGTGGCAGTGAATAGCCAGGATGAGGTTTATCTGTTCCACCGGGGGAAACATCCAATTCTCTGTTTTGATAAGGAAGGCAAGTTTCTTCGCTCCTGGGGAGACGACCAAATTGGCATCGCTCATGGGCTCAGGATCGATAAGGAAGACAACGTCTGGGTCACCGACATTGGCAACCACCAGGTCTTTAAGTTCGATCCGCAGGGAAAAGAGTTGCTGGCCCTCGGCACCGGCAAGTCAGGGACGGAAACGGACCAGTTCGATAAGCCGACCGATATCGCCTTTGGCCCGAGCGGCGAGTTCTTCGTTTCCGACGGCTACGGCAACAGCCGCGTGATGAAGTTTTCGCCTAACGGCGGGTTCATCAAGACCTGGGGAACCCGCGGCACCCGCGGCGGCGAGTTCAACCTGCCGCACAGCATTGTGGTGGACGCCAAGGAGCGGGTTCTTGTGGGCGACCGGGAAAACAACCGCATTCAGGTTTTCGACCTCGAAGGGAAGCCGCTCGCCATCTGGCGGGACTACGCCCCTTACGGCCTGGCATTCGATCCCGCCGGCAACCTCTTTGTAGCGGACGGCCGGGCCAACAAGGTGAATCTGCTCGACGCCGCCGGTAAAGTGAAGAAAAGCTGGGGCCGCAAGGGCCCCAAGCCCGGCCAGTTCGACCTGCCCCACATGCTAGCCTTCGATTCCGGCGGTAACCTCTACGTCGCTGAAATCAACGGCCAGCGGCTGCAGAAGTTTAGGAGGAAAAGTGGTCCGCTCACTCCGTGAGCGGACATGTCGTCACATTCCGTGTGACGGCTACAAAACCGGACTAAACGCCCGCATTGCGCACTCATACACGTCCTTCAGCGGCAGATTCTGCTCGGCGGCAATCTTGCGGCAGGATTCGAATTCGGGGGAGAAGCTGAGGCTGCCATCCGAGAGGACGGCGAGCTTCCCTTCGATTTTGCCCCAAGTGGTTTCAACACTGTGCGGACGTCGCTCCAGCTTGTGGCGGCTGGCGGGCCAGCGGCGGATGCCGAGGGTGCCAGTTTCCTTGAAGATGATTTTCTCCATCTTGGGAACGAGGTCCGGCCCGCAGAGGACGCTGAGCAAGACGCCGGGGCGGTTCTTTTTCATCTGGATGGACGTCGTGTAAACGTCGAGTGCACCGGCTTCGAAGAGTTTGGCGGTGCAGTGGCCGACGATTTCACCACTGATGTCGTCCAGGTTGGTTTCCAGCACCCAGACCTGGTCGCTGACGATGTTCAGTTCGGCCTCGCCGATAATCAACCTGAGCAGATTCGCCTGCTCCTTCATGTCCCGGTCGCCGGCTCCCAGGCCGATGGTCTGCATTTTCATTGCCGGCAGCGGGCCGAACTCGTCGGCGACGGTCGCCACGATGGCGGCTCCAGTGGGTGTGGTCAGCTCACAGGCGCAAACCGAGGGTGCGAGCGGAATTCCTTTAAGCAATTCGGCAGTCGCAGGAGCCGGAATGCTCACGCGGCCGTGCTCGATTTCCAGAAAGCCCATCCCTGTGGGAATCGGTGAACAGACAATCCGGTCCACGCCGAGTAGCGTCAGGCCGACGGCGCTTCCCACGATGTCGGCGATGGAATCGACCGCCCCCACTTCGTGGAAATGCACTTTGCGAATCGTGGTGCCGTGGACCTTCGCCTCGGCCTCTCCGAGCCGCGTGAAGATCCGTTTGGCCAGTTCTTTCTGAGCCGTGGTCAGGACGAAGCTGGCGTCAATTTTCTCGACAATATGGTGCAAATGCCGATGGGCCTTCTCCGGTTCATGCTGGACATGCACCTTCAGGCCGCGAAATCCCTTGCGATGCACCTCTTCGGCCACCAGCTTGACGCCCGGATAGCCGAGCGAATCGATGCCTGCCTGCATGGCGGCCAGTTCGACACCGCAGTCGGCCAGGGCCCCCAGATTCATATCCCCGCTGATTCCGCTGGGGCAGTCGAAGTAGGCGATTTTCATGATTCGGCGGTGCTGAAGAAGGAGCCAAAAGGATGCCCCAAGATAGCACTCCGCGCAAAAAAAATCTCACACAGAGGAACGGGGGCACGGAAGTTGAAAAAGAACCTCGGTGTCCCAGCAACTTAGGGCGAGAATTGACGCCTCGCATTGGAACTCGCCGGCTGGCGCGCCTGTTCAACTTCTCTGTTCAATTACCAAGCTCCGACACGTTACTTCGCCAGGCGAAGCGAAGCGGACGCAGTATCCACGCTGGAATCGAAATTTCGGGCGTTGACTTCCGCGTGGGGCTCTTTGCTGCCTGGAAGAGCGGCAAAATCTCCCTTGGCGGCTTCCAATTCGCCGCGGACGATGCGGATCGTATCGGGGGCTTCAATGCCCAAGGTGACGCGGTTTCCGGCGACCCGATTGACGACGACCGTGATGTTGCCGGCGATGACGAGACGCTCACCAACTTTACGACTGAGAACTAACATGGATCTATCCTCCTTGCCTTGGGGTGTGCCCGCTGCTAGCGGGCTGGATTTCATTTCCGACACACGAGAATCTTTCTGTTCGCCCCCGGCGATTTACAGTTTGCCGTTTCGGCAGACTCGCGTGGGGCATTTTGTACAGCAAGTTGTGTTCCGATTGTGAATTCATGAGGAAAAATCGCCGAAGGAGCGAGATTTCTCGAAAATAGCCGTCGTAATTACCGGCGACCAAAAGGTTATTCGCCCGGAAAAGGCTCTCATTGAGGGATGAAATCCAGAATTGGGACATTCACCAGGGATGGGATGGGAATTGGGCTCGGCCGCTCCGTGCTGTGTCGAATTGGTTGTGCCCAGACGCGCAGTAATGTCGCTGGCCGCACGGTGAAATTCCATTAAGATGCTCTGATCCAGCGAGCTAGCAATCGGCGGATACGTTCTCCTTCTGAAAACTCGTCAACGGCGCAATCTCATGAAACTCGAAACCCTTTTGTTGCCAGTGGTCTGCTTCTTGGCGATATTGCTGGCAACTCTTCCGGGCACTCTGTCCGCGGCTGATGACTCTGAGGAAGACCTGCTGCAGAAGGCCGCTCAGGCGTCCGCGCGTGGTGAGAGCGGACAGGCGATTGGAGTGCTGAGCGAAGTCCTTGCCAAAAACCCCAAGCAGTCGCTGGCGTATTATCTGCGGGGGCGAGAGAACTTTCGGGCTGGCAAAATCAAGGAATCGGTCAGCGACCTCGACAAGCATGTGGAGTTGGAATTGGCCAATAGGAAAGACTCGAAAGCCGAGGCTCGGCAGTGGGAGCGAGGCATCTCGTACTATTACGCCGGCCAGTTCGAGAAAGGGGCCAAACAGTTCGAACTCTACCAGACGTTCCACGACCAGGACGTCGAGAATTCCACCTGGCGATATCTGTGTGTCGCCCGGACAGACGGCATCGAAAAGGCTCGCGAGAATCTGCTCCCGATCAGCGATGATCGCCGAGTCCCGATGATGCAAATCTATGACCTCTATCGCGGCAAGCTCAAGCCGGCCGAGGTGCTCGCCGCCGCCGAGGCGGGCACGCCGGCGAAGGAGGCTTTGAATTCTCATCTCTTCTACGCCCACCTTTACATCGGCCTCTGGCACGAAGTGGCCGGCGAGAAAGATTTGGCGAGGAAGCACATCTTGGAGGCGGAGAAGCACAAGATTGGCCATTACATGTGGGACGTGGCTCATGTCCATGCCGACCTGCTGAGGGCCAAGGACAAGGAAGGCAAAAAACAGGAATAGCTGCGGAAGTAACACGGATGGACACGGACCCAGCAGGCACCGCCGGGTGTTGACTTTCGCCCCGTCAGTGCCAGACTGACGGCAGAAATCTCTCTCTCATTTCTCTTGGAGGCAGCCATGTCCCTGCTGAAACGTAGTTGGTTCGTCGGAATTCTAGCTCTAGTTTTTACAGCGCCGGCTTTGGCTCAAGAGGCCAAGCCCAACGATGCCGTCGTTCCTGTTCCCCGCGATGGCGGCTGGATGAAGCGGCACGAGAGCTTCAATGAACGGGTAAGAAAAGGTAACGCCGACCTGCTTCTGATTGGCGACTCCATCACTCAAGGCTGGGAAGGCTCTGGGGCGAAAGTCTGGAAGGAATTCTATGAGAAGCGGAATGCCGTCAACCTGGGCATCGGCGGCGACCGGACCCAGCACGTCCTCTGGCGGCTTGATAACGGCAACATTGAAGGGATCAAGCCCAAGCTGGCCGTGCTGATGATCGGCACGAACAATTCCGGAACAAACACCTCCGAGCAGATTGCCGCAGGTGTCAAGGCAATTGTCGAGAAGCTCCGCACAAAACTCCCCGAGACGAAAGTGCTGGTGCTGGCCATTTTCCCCCGTGGCCCCAACAACGAAAACAAGAACCGTCAGGTCAACGCCGGCGCGAACGCCATAGTCGCCAAGCTGGCGGATGACAAGAACGTCTTCTACCTCGACATCGGCCCCAAGTTTCTCGACGCCAGCGGCAACCTCAGCAAGGAAGTGATGCCCGATCTGCTCCACCTCAACGAGAAGAGCTACCGCACCTGGGCGGAATCGACCGAGGAGAGCGTGAAGAAGTTGATGGGAGAGTAGGGGGCGAATTGCGACTTTCTTCTGATGACGGCAACACAATTATTGCTGTACTCCTTGGGCCGCAGCATTTGCTGCGGCCTGATGGTGGCGGTCGCATGGCCGTCGCTTGCTGCGGACGAGCCCGCTGAGCCGATCCCCCTCATCAGCATGCCGGGGGAAGTTCATAAGGGCCCGCTGCCGCCGCTGACGGACGCCGAACGAGCGCTGGCTAAGGCACTGGAAGCCGATGTCACAAAGCTCGCCGTCGAAATCGGCGAGCGGAACATTGTTCGCGGCGGCTTCCACGACAAGGATCTCGTTGCCGCCGAAAAGTTCCTGCAAAAGTCGCTGGAGGAAACTGGCTATAAAGTAGAGCGGCAGGAATACGAGATTCGCAGCATTGCCGGGGCGAAGGTCGCGAACCTGATTGCCGAAGTCCCCGGCGGCGATAGGAAGGAAGAAATCGTCGTCATCGGCGCCCACTACGATTCGGTCCGCGACTGTCCCGGCGCGAATGACAACGGCAGCGGCGTGGCGGCGACTTTGGCACTGGCCCGGGCGTTCGTCAAGAAGAAGCCGGCCCGCGCGCTTCGCTTCGTTCTGTTCGCCAACGAAGAGCCGCCGTGGTTCCAAACGAAAGACATGGGCTCGCTCGTTTATGCGACCGAGTGCAAACAGAAAGACGAGAACATCGTCGCCATGCTCAGCCTGGAAACGATCGGCTATTACAGCGACGAAAAGGGAAGCCAGAAGTTTGGCCACCTGCTGCCGCTCCGCTGGATTTATCCCGAAACGGGGGACTTCATTGCCTTTGTCGCCGACGTGAAGTCCGGCCCGCTCGCCCAAAGGGTGGTCGGCAAATTCCGCGAGACAACCAAATTCCCCGCCTACGGCTGTGCCCTTCCCGGTGTCATTGCCGAGATCGGCTGGTCGGACCATTGGTCGTTTTTGGAAAAGGGCTATCCCGCTCTCATGGTCACGGATACCGCCATTTTCCGCTATCCTCATTATCACAAGAAGGAAGACACCCCGGACAAACTCGACTTCAAGCGAACCGCCCGGGTTGTCGCCGGATTGGAACGTGTCATCGCCGACCTGGCAGGAGTGAAATAGTGCCGCTGACCAAAAAGTCCGTCCTCGTCGACCAAGATTCTCGCCACCTGGGCCGGCGGATGGACCGCGTGGTGCAATCTCTCACGGACATGCTCCCCCGGGCTCAGGTCCTCGGCCTCTTCGATCACGGCTGCGTGCTCCTCAACGGCGCAACCTGCGCTTTCCCCGGTCAGCAGGCGAGCGTCGGCGATCAGGTCGAGGTGCGCTACGACGCGAAGCAGATCTACCACCCTCGCAAGCAACCCCGCAACAACCTGGGCTTCGAAATCGTCTTCGAGGATCGCCACCTCATCGTCGTCAACAAGCCGCCGGAATTGCTGACCGTTCCCACCATCCGGGGCGAGACGAACACGCTCGTCGCCAAGGTCAGCGAATACGTCCGCCACGTCTCCGGCGGCAAGCAGGTCTTCACCGCCCACCGGCTTGACCGAGGGGTCTCCGGCTTGCTCGTCATGGGGAAGTCGCTGGAAATCTCCCAGCAAATCCGCGATCAATTCGCCCTGCATAAGCCGGAACGGGAATACACGGCGCTCGTCGCCGGCTCGGTCAAGAAAGACAAGGGAACCTTCAACACGCTGCTCGCCACGGACAAAGACCTGACCCGCTTCTCCACGGACAACGAAGAGATTGGCCAGCGGGCCATCACCCACTATGAGGTCGTGCAGCGGCTCAAGGGCTTTACCCAGGTCAAGGTCCGGCTGGAAACCGGCCGCCGTAATCAAATCCGCGTTCACTTCGCCGAAGCCGGCCATCCGGTCATCGGCGATCCACGCTATGAGCCCAAACTGGCCGCGCATCGCCGCTGGCCTTACAAGCGGCTCGCGCTCCATGCCCGGCGGCTCGCCTTCGAGCATCCCATCACCGGCCACGAGATGCGTTTTGAATCTCCCCTGCCGGTGGAGATCGAACGGATGCTCATGTAGTCCGCTTAGTAGCCTGCACACGGAGTGTGCAGGCCTGTCCGCTCACGGAGTGAGCGGACTACTTTGTTACTTTCTCCGCAGCGTGAACGTCATGTAGTGAATGCCAGTTTCGTCATTCACCACCATGCCGCCGCCAGGGGCGAAATACTTGGCCAGCACCGAGAAAGCCGGCAGCGGATTGTCCTTCAGGGCCTTGTTCACGTTCCGCAGGAAATCGTTATTTTCCGAAGCAGACTCCAGCCCCTTCTGCGTGTTCTCGGCCCGCACCAACTCATACACAAACCGCAACGCTTCTTCCGGCCGCGAGAAGCTCACCAGGGCCGGCGCATCTCCCCCCACCTGCCGTTTGATCTTGCCGGAGATCAACTTGTATTCCAAATCTCCCGCCAGGCCGCGGGAAGCGTCGCTGGTCGTGGTAATGCAATTGTGCAGAGCATTGGTGCTATCCGTCAAAACCAGGTAGTCGCCGATGATGGCCGCGGCGGGAGTCGGCCGGCGGAATCCCGCGGGCAACTCGGGCGCGCCTTCCCGCTGCGGCATCTTAACGGCCCAGTAGGTCACTCCGCCGAACGATTTCTTTTCCACTGCTTCCGGGAACTTCGCCACCAGCTTTTCCACGACCGAAGTCTGAAAACTCTTCGCGTCCTTCAGCTTGACCCCGAAAATGTTCACCTGGCTGTTCACGGTGACCGGCTTTTCCACCCACTGGGCCAGCGTCACGCGGCCATCCAATGCGGGCACAATCTCGGTCTCCACATCGATGCCAATGTTGTCCGACAGCCGCGTCTTGACGATGTTTTTGAAATCCCCTTCGCCTTGCAGGCTGTCCCAGAGCTTGTTGCCATTCTTGAACATGTCCTCGAACCGCCAGTGTAAAGTCATGTAGTTGGTCACGTCGTTGGGAACCCAGGCTTCCGGAGTGGAATCGCCCGAGCCCAAGGCAATTAACTCCACCACGCCGCTCCGCGGATTGTCGAGCAGAATGTGGAAGTGGATGACATCATCAAATTCACCGACCCCCATGATCATGCTACCTCCCATCCCTTTCACGCCGTCCACGCCGAGCGGCTGGAAGAAGGCGAGGGCCAGAGAGGCGGGACCATTGGCCAGCACCTTGCGGGCGATTTCGACCGGGTCCACGTACCACGTGATCTGCGGCCGCTCGTCTTTCGAACCGCTGCAACGGCTCATGATGGAATTGAATTTGACGTTGTCGGCGAGCGACTTCTCTTCTCCGTTTCCCGACCAGGCGGTCAGCAGCGGCTTGACCAGGTCTTTGCTCGAGGTGATGACCAAGGTGCCGTCCTTTTCGAACTGCGCCACGCTTTGGCCACCGGGGCCCGTGTAGATATTCAGCTTCACGTCATTGATGACCTCGCTGGTCTTGGTGCCGCCGTTTTCCGTGATCAGGGCCTCCCCTTTTTCCAGCAACTTGTTGACGCTGAGGATTTTGTCCTTCACATCCACGATGATCACAATCGCCGGCGGCCCTGCACCCGCGGGAACGACCGCAACGCAAACCTCTCCCTGCGGAATCTTAAGCAGCTCTGTCAACGGCAGTCCGACCCGGTCTTCAATCTGCTTCCACTGCTCTTCCACCGAGCCGTAGAGCTGCTTCACCAGCGGGGCGATATTCTCATCCTGAAACATCCGCCCCGAAGCGGTCTCTTGAAACTTCGCCACCATATCCTGCATGTCCGTAATCCGGACATACGCCAGCGTCCCCTCCGGCAGCAGCTTGGGGGCAACAGCCCGTTCCGCGCGGGCCAAAGTTGCCAGGCCGGCGACGAGAACGAGCGGAAGAACAACGAACTTCAACGAGCGTGCGAGCCAGGATTGCTTACTCACGAGAATCCCCCAGAATTGATTTGACCAATAGAGTCCGCTCACTCTGTGAACGAACAGCCGGATTGCACGAAAGTACCCCTTTTTCGGGCCAGTTGTTTCAAAGAGCTCAGAAAAGCCATTTCGATCCAGAAGGCAGGTTGATGAATAACCTCAATAGAAAATCGACGCAAGACACTGATGCCACATGACTTACAACGCCTAGAGCGAAAGGTTATTTATCACCCGCTTCCTCGGTTGAGGGGGATCTGAGAAACCTTTTCGATTGGCGGAGGTTCAATCACTAACACGAATCGCAAGCGAGGGTGCAACGTGATTTCCCCTGTCGCTGTTGCCCTGGCCGAAGACTTCCCCCACAATGAAAGAGTTCGCTGAGTGGCACAACCGGCCTTCCGGCAAGACTTTGTGCCACAGAGTCCAGTGGTGACGATTGACGGTGAAGAGTCCTGACTAACTACCAAAAGCGATTATTCTGCTAGCAGGTGAGCCGTGAAGAAAGCCTTGATTCGAATCTGTCAAACGGCTGCATTGTCACTTGTCGCGGGTGCATTTGTCGGCATTGCCAACGGGCAGGGATTTGGCGGTGGCGGGACGGGAGGAGGAGGAACGGGCGGAATGTCGACAGGCTCAACCGGCGGGCGCTCGACAACCGGAGGCAGTACCAGCGGTAGCAGTAGCTCTCTGTTCAACTCCGGAAGCAGTGGAAGCAGTAGCAGCAGCTCGTTGTTCAATTCCGGTAGCAGTTCCACTAGCAGCGGCACTTCCAGCGGAAGTGGTTCCGGCGGCGGAAACAGTGCGGCCCAGACCACCATCGAAACGGGACAAATTGGAGCCGCAACACCGATCACACGCGGCGCTGCGATCGAACGAACCACCACAGGAGCGAATCTGATCAATTCCAACCCTGACATTATTGGTGGCCAGTCATCCGGCAACACCAATCAATTCGCCAACTTGTTCTCCCAGATTGGCCGCTCGATCAACCAGGGCGGGAATTTCAATCAGCAGGGGGGCCGGAACACAACTCGTTCCACCATTCGCATCCCACTCCGCCTCGGCTTTGCCGCCAAGCCCATTTCGGTTCCCCAATTCACCGCCAAGTTCGAAGGACGTATCGCCAACCTCCACGGCCTCTCCACGATCGGACCCATCCGCGTGACTATGGAAGGCTCGACGGCCGTTCTGAAAGGGGTCGTTGCATCGGAGCAGGACCGGCAAATGGCCGAGGGGGTTGCATTGCTGGAGCCCGAGGTTGAGACCGTTCGGAATGAGCTAAAGGTCCAACCGGGCGCTGCTGACGCGGAAGAGCAGAAGACGCCGTAGCATCTACTCCCTCTCCCCTTGGGAGAGGGCCATAGTGAGGGTCTAAAGTCTGCTCCGGATTGGTGCCATTTTGCGCAGCCACATCGTTTAGCTGTCTCGGCGCTAACGAATTCTCCGTCGGCGGCTCAATTCGCAGCTCTTGATTCCGACTGGCCGCGACGCGCTCCGCCAGGTTCTGCGGCAGTGTTATGGACATCGACTTGATGCGGCTTTGGCGAACTCCGGTGGCGGTAATCTCCTGGTCAAACCCCACTCGCGTTACGTCTCCATCCTGAGTCATCTTGGCGGAAAGAACTTGCTCCTCCACCCGCTTTTCCTGGACCGGTGAATCCGGGCCTGGCAACAGGGCTAAGGACTGCTGTCCCACCACAACCTGCCCGGAGGCGGCGGTGAAGATCGGGACCAGGCTGATTTCCGCCTGAGAATTGCCGACTGCATCCCAAGGGACCCAGATGCTGTAGGAAGCGCCAAGCTCCGTGGGACTGAAATGGCCGCTGAATTGCTCCGGTGTAAAGGCAACTCGGCGATCAGCCTGTTTGTGATCGTTGGTTTTGCTGGTGTCGTCGAAGCAGTACACCACCAGTTGCCCCTGCACCGGCACCGGTTCGTTTTTCGCGTTATAGAAATACAGCCTGCCGCCAAACCCCCGCGTCGCCGGTTTGCCTGGGGTGTTGTACATCGCCGGCGACCAGAGCGCCACCATTTTGGCGGGAGCCTGGTACTTGCTTTCCGTAATCTGCGAGGACTTGTCCACCCAAGGCAGGTTCTTCGTATTCCCCGCGCAGCCGCTCGCCAGACTTACGCCCATCACCAGTATCATCAACCAGCGGTATTTTCTCATGGCTCAGCTTCCGTGCGAGTTTTCAATAATCAACTGCAGTCGAGACCTATCGATAAATCGCCGGCTCCGCGGCTTGTTCGCTGGATTGATCCGGACCGCTGTATCCTGCCGGTTCAACTTCCGTTTCAGCCGGTGCAAGGATCCTTGGCGGCGGCGTTGTCTCCCCGACCTGTTTCTGCCAGGGCCAGGTTCCTGTCTTGCCACGGGGAATGGTCCTCGCTCTGGCAGGTCCGCTCTCCGCTGTATTGGGAGAGACAGCCGGTGTCGGCTGTTCGCTGGGGACCGCTGGCGGCCGTACTCCGCCCATGTTCCCTGCACCACCGGGCGGAGCAATTCTTGGCGGAGACTCGCCCGTGTTTCTTTCATACGCAGCGTTCCCGTCTGCCGGCGTCAGGCTAACTGGGGCCAGTTGCGGGCCGCGATTGCGGTTCCGGCTCATCGGTGGAGGAAGCGGACCCATCGGCGGCGGGGCGATGCCCGGAGTTGGAGGCAACGGCATTTCTTCCGGTCCACTGGGGTTTTCATCGGGGAAAATCAGCGGCGAGGAGGGCCCCAGGCCCGCTCCATTGCTGGTGATGTACGGGACTTCTCCATGCACATTGGCGACATCCGCCAGGCACCAACTCATCCGCTCCGATTCGCGCTGGTTGAGCCAGTTTTCCTGCTCGTCCGTCTGGATGATGTAGGGGGTCATGATGATCAAGAGCTCGGTCCGGTCAGTTTGCGTGGCGTCAAACCGGAACAGCCGGCCTAAGACCGGTACATCGGACAGGTAAGGCACTCGCCGGGTCGTCTCGATTTGGCTGCGGGTGATTAGCCCTCCCAAAATGACCGTCTGGCCGCTCCGCGTGTTAACGGTGGTGCTGGCAACCGTCTTCTTGACCTGAGGTACGCGAACCGCCCCGGCACCCGTTACGGCATTGGCGCTCTGGACCGTTGTTCCTTCCGCCTCGGGGCCTAGTTCCGACTTGGTGACATCCACAAACATGATGATGTTTCCATCCGCATTGGTCCGTGGCGTGACCTGCAAAATAATGCCGGTATTAACGACGTCTACGGTGTTTTGCGCGATGCCGTTGGTAACGATCGACCCGGAGATCATTCGGACTTCCGCTCCCACCTGGACGTTGGCCTGTTGATTGTCGAGAGTCTGAATCTGCGGGCGGCTGAGGACTTGCAACCGCTGAGAATGTTGCAGCGCTCGAACCAGGACGTTGACAGAATCACTGCTGGCGGAGAGGACCAAACCGCCGTAGCCCAACGTAGGGTCAATTCGCCCCAATGCCAGGTTGGAGATTCCCTGGGACGCAGCAGCGTTCCGCGTTGCCAGCGAAGCAGCGCTCGTGGAATTTCCGACAGTCGCTTGATTGAAGGGGAATCCAACTGTGCCAATGCCGCGGTCGAAGAGGAGTGAGTCTTGGATGCCCAGTTCAATCCCGAACTGCTCCACATCGCTGAGCTTGACCTCGGCAATCAGCACCTGAATGGCGACCATGTTCTTCCGCTGGTCGAGCTGTTTGATGATCTGCTTGATGTCCTCCGCGTACTTGGGAGACGCATTCACAATCAGGCTGTTGGTAATAGCCTCGGGTACAACAATGATCGCCTGGTCCCAAACGTTCACGGGGCTGACCAGATTGGTCGCCTGCGTATTGAGCTGCTGGCGGTTCGTCAGGTACTGGTTGATGGCGGTGGCCACCGGTTCGGCGGTCGTGTTTTTGAGCATGTAGACGCTGGTCAATCGGCCGCGCAAATCTCTTTCATCCAGGCCCGTCAGAATCCGGTGCACCACAGTGAGGTCGCCGGCGTTGCCGGAGGCGATGATGCTGTTGGTGCGGGTATCGACGGAAAACTTGAGAGGAACGAGAGTGCTTTCCCCGGCATTGGTCGCCGACTGAAAGCCCTGCACACCCTGTTGCTGCTGGTTCACCTGCTGGCCAAACAACGTGGTCAACATCGTCGCCATTTGTGTGGCGTCCGATTCAATCAAGCGAAAAATCTTGACCTGTGCCGAAACGATCGGCAGGCCGTCAAGCTGCTCGATCAGCGCCTCCATCAGCGACATGCTCGAGGCTGGACCCGTCACCACCAGGGCATTCGCCCGAGGGTCCGACGACAGCCGCATGTCCGACAAGATGCCGGATTCAAGTAACTCCACGACGCCAAACTTATTCGTTCGCTGAATGATCAGTTCGGTCGGCTTGGGAGTCGAGACCGCCCGGGTCGTGGTCCCGGCACCGCCGCCACCCCCGCCCCCTTGCTGTTGGCCTCCTTGCTGCTGCAAGATATTTTGCCCGCCACCGCCTCCGGCGCCTTGCGAAATCTGGGCCTGTGCCTGCTGGGCGTAAATCGTCTCCTGCAGAACCTGGATCAATTCATCGGCAATCGAGTTCTTCAGGCGAAAGACTCTGACTTCCATCTTCACATGCCCCCGGTCCTCGTCCAGCGCGGTCAGAATTCGGTCCGCTTCTTCCATGTCTCGCGGGCTGGCCTGCACAATCAGCGAGTTGCTCCGGTAGTCGGCAATAATCAGGGCCTTTGTGCCCAACCCTGTTCGCAGCGTGGTCCCCTGCCCGGGCCGATCAGTGAAGAAAATCCGCAGCTTGGTTTCCGCATCGATGGCGGAGAGGTACTTGAGCTTGAAAATCCGCAGTTGCTTGTCCGGGGCGACTGGCTGGTCGATCTTTTTGACGAGGTCGATCACCGCCTCGATCCCCGTCCGCCGGCCAATCAGGATCAGGGCGTTGGGCTTGACCAGCGGGATCACCGTCACGGTCCCTTGCCGGGCACCCAGGGCCGGCGTGTAAATCTGGTTGATCATGGCGGCCATCGCCTGGTCGTCCACGTGCTCCATCATGTAGATTTCGACTTCGGGACGGGTCTTTTCGCTCTCCGCCTCAATCCGGGCAATCAGAGCCTGCACTCGCTCCACATCCCGCCTTTTGCCCCGAATGATGAAAATGTCGAGCCCTTCGATGTACTGGATGTCCACCGGGCCGATCTTTCCCTCTTCGTCCTGTAAGCCGCCCGCTTCGGCGGCTGCCTCGATATCCCGCGTGGCGTCTCCCCCGGCAGGAGGCGGCGCACCTTCCGCGGGTTGTCCCGCGGCCGGCGGAGCGCCTGCCGGCGGTTCCTGCTGGAAGATTGTCGAAACGAACTGGCCAATGTGTTTCTTGGGGCCTTCGCCGGTCGCAAACGGAACCGTCACCGAGCGGATCAGCTCGAGCGCCTTCTGAACTTTGTCCGGCTCGGCCCGGTTCAGCGCAACCAGTTCCGATTGGACGCCTCCCGTTCGCGGCGGAGAATCAATGGCCCGCAGCACCTGCCGCCAGGAATCCTGGGCGGTCCGGGGCATGTCAATGTTCACCAGGTCCCGTTCGTGGTCGATGGTGATCGCAACCAGCCCTTCTTCACCGTAGGGGACTTTGACCTGCGTCGTCCGACGGTCCTGGGTGGTGGTGAAGCTCGCCCGTTTGTACCAGATGCGGGCGAGTGCCAATTCAAAATCCCGAGCCGCTACATTCTTCAGCGGATGCGTCCCCTGAACTCGCTCCGCAGCCGGCGGCATGACCCGCTGGCCGACCGGTTTGGGCGGGGGCAAGGGTTTTTCCTCGGGAAGTTCGGGGACTAAAAAGGCCGCAATCTCCTCGAGCACCAGCACCGGCGCTGTGACAAAAATCTGATTGACCCTCCGGTTGGCGGTGATTTGAACATCCTTGCGGCCGAGATACTTTTTTTGCAACTGGAGGGTGGCACTCTGCAAGCGATCGGGCGGAACCGGAAAAGACTGCAGCTCCGTTGGTTCTACCTCCGGCGCAGTTTCCGGCTCAGCCTGCGCAACTTCGTCCTGCTCCTGAAAACGGAACGGCCGCTGGGCAGACCTGGTCGGTTGCTGGGCCAAGAGCATCGCCTGAGTGCCGAGCCCCGCGGCAAGGGCCAGCGCGATGCCGGCGAAGTGCCGAGTCCTGGCCATCTTGAGCCTGCGAACGAGCGAGGTAACCATCCGTGAATCCCCCCATGCAGTGAGTGCATTCCGAGCGCGCAGCCGCGCCGGAAAAACCTGCTTACGTGGAATAATCGGCAAATCTTGCCACCTATCTGAATCCAAACATCAGAATTCGGCAGGAGCGGAAAAGACCGAAAACCGTTGACAGGCAAGGGGATAGAACGGCAAGAAAGCGGTTACCGGCAAATGAAAAGCCCGGCGCGACTAGGGTTTCTACTCCGCCTCCGGCACAGGAACCGCCTTCTCCAAAATGCCCCCCTTCGTCAGCTTGTGCTCCTTGCCATCGCTTTCGAAGGTGAAACCGCCTTCGCCAATCGCCGTGACAGTTCCCTTAATGGAACCGACTTCGAAGGGATCCCCCACGCCGAGTTTGAGGGTTTGGCCCTTGGGGCGAATGGTCAGCCAGATCTCCCCGATGCCGCCAGCTTGGATCACTGCGGTCAAATAGGTGAATTTGGCATCGTCGAAGGCCAGCTTACGAGGGGGCTCGACGGGTGGAGGGGGCGGATCTTCCACCGTGACGATTAGCAGCTCATCCTTGGAGGACTTCGCCGGCCAACCGTCATCGGTGGCCCGGATGATGAATTCATATTTGCCCTTGGAGCGAGGGGTCCAGGTGAGACGGCCGCTCGTGGAATCGAGACGGGCGTCGCTCGCGCCGGACTTGACCACTTTGTAAGTCAGTTTGTCGAGCTTGTCCGGGTCGTTGCCGCGGGCGGAAAACTCCGTTCGTTCGCCGCGAATCGCCTTTTGTTCCCCCAGGCCAGAAATTTGCGGAGCCCGGTTAGCCGAGCCAAACAAGTTTCGCTCGCTAATGATGCGGACGTATTCCCCCACGTCCTTCAGCGCCAGCCGATCCGCCGGCCGCTCCTGGAGCGCGGCCGTGTCCGCGGCTCGCTCCAGAGACATGGCCTCGAAATCAATTAGGACGTCCAGATTCTTGGAGTCCTTAATCGGCCGCAGATGCAGCTTGGAAATGCGGTGCATGTAATCAGCGCTGTAAAAGCCGTGCAGAAGCTTGACGATCTGAGGCAAGGATCCCTGGCTATGGACCGTGAATTTCTGGGACGCAAAGAGCTTCTTCTTTTCCTTTCCTTTTCCGATGGTAACTTGCGGTTGACTCAGGCCCGCCTTTTCAAACAGTTCCTGCAGCCAGGTTTGATAAACCGAGCTGGCAACGGTTGTTTTGGGGGGCAGGGAGCGCTCTTCATAGGTCGTCATGCGGGTCGAGGCGTCGCTGATTTGCCGGGCGAGCTTGCGCTGCTGGTTGATCGTGGTTTCAAGCGCTGCTCTGGTCTTTTGCCGCGATGTGTACATTCCCGTAACCGAGTTGTAAACCCACAGCAATGCCAGAACAGCCACGGTGGAGCCGACGGCGATCGCAATAATCCGGTCGCGCGAACTCATTTCGCACCTCCTTTGGCAGGAGTGGTTTTGACGGGCGGCACCTGATTCGACGGCGAGGCAGAAGGAGACTTCACGCCTGCTGTGGGAGCCTTACTGCTCTTCGCCGCAGATGGCTTGAGTGGTGGAAGAGTGGGATCGTTGGGAGCGATCACAATGTCTTCTCGAATCTTCCAGTTCAGCCCGACCGCTTTGGTGTCTCGTTTTCCGCCGAATCCTTGGACCGTGTGGCGCTCGTCACGCAAGGCACTTTCTAGCACTGGAACCACGTCGGGGCCGTCCGTGACTGCCTCCACCGTCAGCCCTCCTTCGTCTTTGATCCGAGTATCCGCGAGAAAAGCCTCCAGGCGGGCCTTTTCGGACGGCGGTGCCTTTTCCGAAATCACTCGCAGCTCGTCCAGCCAGGTAAAGTCTCCCGCGACAAAATGATCAATCTCTTCGGCCTCGGCCAGGATAGGCATTCCCTTTTTGTTCCTCTTTTCCAACTCCGCCTTATCCTTTTGCATCAAGGCAATCTGCGCGTCGCGCTGCCGCAAGTCCATCACGATGTAACCGGCGCAGAGCACCAAAATGGCCGCGGCCGTGGCCCCCAGGCCGATGTAGAAACGGCGGTGGCTTTGCGGGACGGGCCGCTGCCGGGGATGCAGGAAATCGATCCCCGGAACCGCGCCTGCGGCTTCGTCGAGCAGCATGCCCAGCACCGGGGCGAACGTGCCGGGATTTCGCGGAGGACGAGCCTGCAATTCTCGCGACTGCTCCACTTCGGCAAAGGGATCGAGAAGCTCCACGCCACCATCGAGCGACAGTTCCTGCTGGAGTAGCGCGCGGAGAGATTCGTGATGGGCGCTGTCGCCAAAAATGATGACTTGCTCGACCCGGCGGCCCCCCAACTGGTTCTGGGCGGCAACCACGGTGCGGCGGACTTCCGCGACCAGAGATCGGGCCAGGGTCTCGGCATTGGCCCCCGAAGGCAACCGCACCGTGCGGGGAAATACCAGCCTTTCGCCAGCGAGCACGCTCAGGTCCGCTTCTTCCCCCAGAAAGTCAATCGTCAGCCGGCACTTGCCATCCGCCGCCAGCTTCTTGACCAGCGCCGCCGCGGCAAACGGGCGGAGCACCAGGCGGGAAAATGTAAGTCCGGCAGCAGCGCAGGTTTCCTGCGTTTGCTTCACCAGATCGGGCGAAATGGCCGCGGCCAGCACGTTGGTGCCGCCGTCCCGGTTGGCATCCAGCGGCACAAAGTCCAGCGGCCAGTCGTCTCCCAGCGTGCTGAACTGCCGCACCGCCTGGAGGCGGACGGAGTCCGGCAATTCTTCTGGCGGCATCGGCGGCAGAGTGAGAAACCGCAGCTCAATGCTGGTGCGACCGACGGCAACGAGAGCGTCGCCGCGAGACAGTCCCCGTTCGGTCAGTGCTTTGGCAATTCGCTCCCCTATTTCCTTGGCCCCCGGCTCCGGTCCCCCCGCGACAGCCTGCGGCAAGTCCACGGTAAAGGCCTGTTCCAGAATCAGCCCGCCCCCCGCGCGCGGCTTCCCCGTGGCGACACGAGCCTCGGCGGCATCCCACTCAATAGCAAATAATCGGGGCATGGAGGAATGGCGAAATTCGAATGACGAATGGCGAATTGAGGTAGGCTACTTACTCAGTTTCCGTGAAATCCACGCCCAGGGTTTCCAGGGCGTAGCCTCGGCCCAGGTGGCTGGTATCTCTCCAGAATAATACGCGGGGGGCGGGGGTTGAAGCATCAAATATCACTTCTGCCCGAGAAGCCGTCTGTCCCCCTTGGAAATACCCCACCACCTGAGCCCGGTAAACATCCCCGCCACCGCAGATATACGGCATGAGTGACCGCATTTCGTCGAGCGTGACGATGGCTTCGGCCATGATCCAGGTTTCGTGGCGGTGGTTGAGCTTTTCGTCCCCCGGCTCATATTCTCGTCGGCTGAGGATCTCAGTGATCATGTCTGGCGTCATGCCGGGAATTCCCTTGAGAATGGTCGCAGAGGCCTGGTTGATGTTGACGCGCCCAGGAATGGTTGCGGCCTCGTTGATGGTCACTTTGTCCATCAACACCGGAAGGTATAGCCCCATCGCTCCAATTTCCTTCGACATGGGTGACTCGATTACCGTCGGGCTGCTGGTGCCGGTGAAGGTGACTTGAATCTTCGCGCCAATCAAATCTAAGAGCTGGGTGATTTTGGTATTTCCCTTCTTGGTCAGGTCCAGCTCACCCGTGACGCCGACTTGCGCCTGGTTCGTGCCAGTGTAGGGACCGTTCTGGCGATAGCCGATGATGAACGTCACCCACGTGGCGTCCAGCCCCGCCGCCGTCAGGTCCGTATTGAGCTGGGTCATATCGTCGCCGTTGAGAAACACGCGTTTCTCTCCCATGGCGTTGACGTTGGCCTCTAGACTGTACAAAGTCAGGTAAGCGGACCAGCCCCGCTCTCCCTCGCCCGCGTCCGTGGATTGTCCCGCGGATCCATCCCCCGCCATCTCATGCGGGTCGATCATGCCGTTGCGGTTGGTGTCCATTCCGAACAAGAGTTCCGGAGTGATTCCGCGAACCAGCAGTAGCTCCTCGACCGTTTCCATCGGGCCATTCTTAGGAGCATAAGGCGGGTCGAGACCAGAGTAGTAGGCAATTTCCGCCCCGAGCTCGCGGGCGTCATCGTCCGTGTCGAGCCAGTCGAGGATTGCATCGGCGATTTCCTCGGTCATTTCCGGCAAGGCCATAAGCAGAGTCTTGCCGCTGCTGGGAAGGGCGTTTTCGAGGGTCATAATCGTGCTTAGATTCAGCCGCGTCGATTCATCCTCAAAGCCGTAACGAACCCCGCCGAGGTTGCCTTCGTCGTCGAGATTGGGAGAAAGAATCGTAAAACTGCCGCGCAGTTCGGGATCTTCGTCCTCAATGACGGTGCGGCCCCGAAACATATCGGGATTGTCGAAAACTCCGCCGGCATCGGTGCGGGTTGCCTGGTCCTGGGCAAAAAACGCGGTAGCGAAATCGACCGCAGAATCGACCAAGAGGCGCGTCTGCAACTGCGTTCCGCTGAGTTGGGCGGACTCGTGATGCGTGAGCATGAGATCCGAAAAGGAATAAGCGCCGAGCGACAGCAGAACGACGACAATCAGCACGATGATCAGAACCAGGCCGCGGCGGCGAGCCTTGAGTCGGAAATGGGAAAAACTAGCTGCCACTTGAGCCTCCAGTCTTCGTGGAGCTGCTGGCGGGTTCGCCGCTGCCAGTCGTGCCCGTTCCCGCAGCGGCAGTATCCCCTTCCGTAGCCGGCTCTTCCGCGGGGGGGGGCAGGCTGGCTGTGGGAAGATTCACAACGATACGATAAGACGCATCCGTGCTAGTCTCGTCCGTGGTTGCCAAGTTTTGCACGGCGGTATCCGTCGAAACGGCGGCATTGGGATCCGCCATCGTCATGACAACTTCAATCGCCAGCGGTAGTCCTCCCATCTCATCCGAATTCCAATCGGTTGCCCACTGGGTGCCGTTCCAATACCGGAAAGTGATGCTGGTCACTTCATCCGCCAGCAGTTTGGCGTTGTCATAATTGGCGGATAGAGCACCGTTGCTTTCGCTGTAGGCACTGACGGCTCGGTCCATTTCCAGCCGCATCAGTCCTCGTCCCTGGCCGGTGGTGCTCGGTTCCGACGAACCAGCCGCGGAACCGTCTCCTCCCCCCGAGTCGCCGCGGACGTAATAGGTGAGGGTCTTAATGTCGCTGGGAATTTGCACCATGCTGGTGGGCGAACCGCCCGCGTATTCATCCACGCGCGGCAGACGGCTGACATCGAACTGCAATTGGTTCGCACTGCCGTAAAGGCCGACAACTGAGGCAGGGGTCCCCGCGGCGGTGGCTTCTTCAGTCGCTTCTCCCGAAGCGGACTGGCCGGCTGTCGAAGTTCCGCCAGTAGAAGTGGCACTACCGCTGGTGGCTCCGCTGGACGTGCCTGTCGTGGTGCTGGAACTCGTGGCAGCACCCGTCGAAGCGGAGCCGCTGCCCTGGCTGCTCGGCGTTTGTGTTGATGTGCCACCGGCACTCCCTGTGGTCCCTCCGGTCGACGAACCTGCTCCTCCACTGCCACCGGTGCTGGCTCCGGCTGCAGCGGCAGGAGACCCAGCCCCGGTCATTCCGGCAAACGCTCCTGCCAGGCTGGTCGAACTGGTCATCGACTCCAGTCCGCTCAGGTCCACCGGCGTGGATTGCACGGCGCTGTGAAGGTCACGGTCGATATGCTGCAGAATGGCGCGGGCCAGATGGGATTGCTCCACATTGGTCCGTTTGACATCAAACGCCCGCCAGTAGAGGCGCAACGCCAACCCGACGGCAAAGAGCAGCACGACCGAAAGGCTCAAGGCCAGAATGAGCTCCAGGAGCGTAAGGCCGCGGCGACGAGCCTTAAATCCGAAATCCGAAATCCGAAATCCGAAATGGGAAAAACTAGCTGCCACTGGAGCCTCCAGTCTTCGTACCGCTGGTTCCGCCAGTGGCACTGCCGCTTGTCGTGGTGCCGCTCGTCGTCGTACCGGTGGTCGCCGCTGCTGTTTCGGCCGCCGCCGCTTCGGCGGCAACGGGGTCGAGCATCCAACGAACGAGAGTAAACGAGGCTGGCTCTGAATACTGAGCCGGGTCTTGTTGAACGGTGACCGAAACCCACAGCATGCCCGTTTGCTCCTCCAGTGGCTCGGCCTCGATGGTGTACAGCCAGTCTTCAGACCCTTCCACGGGAGTGTCGGTGGCGGCATCCGGGGGAATGATTCCCGCGCCCAGCTCCGCCATCACGTTGTTGCACAGCCGCTGGGCAGTCGTCAAATCTTTCGCTGCCGCCGCGCTGACGGAGCCAATGCGAATCAGCTCGCCAATCGCCACCAGTGCGAGGCCGAAAATGGTGATTGCCAGCATGACTTCCAGCAGAGTGAGGCCGCGACGCGAATGTAGGGAGGATGTGTTCATGATTCGAAACAATTGCACCCTCCATCTTAATTGGAGTCTGGGTTCTGAGCCTCATCCGGCGTCATCAGATCTCCCATGACTGCCAGGCCGGTCAGCCCACGCAGTTCAATCCGAATAGCCGTATCGTGCTCATCCGCGACGACGAGCCAGGCTTCCGAACTAACCCCGTCCGGGTAAAACAGAATCGGCTTGGACCATTCGCCGCCTCCCCCACCCGTTCCCAGCGCCTCTTCAACCGCCAGGGCCCGCGCCTCCTCCACCGTCAGCCCTTCCAAAAACGTAATCCCCTCGGGGAGCTGTGAGCGGTTGTTGGGGTCATCGGTGGGGGGCGGAGAAGGGGCCGCAAAGGTGTTGGTGTTGCTGACGGCGTCCAGCGTATCGCCTTCAGCCGTGTAGGGCTCCACCTGAAACTTGCGTCCCCCTGGCTGGAAGCGAAAAACCTGGATCCGACCAGTCTTCATGGCCTTGATATGGGCCTTGTTCCACTCGGTCCGCACCTGGTCGGCGGCGCTGCGCAGCGTCGTATCGCGAATCGTGCGATAGAAGATGGGCGCGGCAACGGCAGCCAGCACACAGAGAATTGCCAGAATGAGCAGCATCTCCATGAGCGTGAACGCTCGCCGCGACGATTGAGATGATGGGCTCCGATGCATTGCGTTTTCATGCTTAGCCACCCCGTCCACGCGGTGTCTGGTCGCGGTGAATTACACGCCGCGTGGACGCGGCGGCTCAGCCTACTTCTCCAGCCGGATATCGTCGTTGGTGCCATTCGCTCCGTCGGGTCCGTTAGACATGACTTCAAAGGACGGCTGATTGAGCGTGTCGGTAATTTCTTGGTACTGGTAGGCGTTGCCCCAGGGATCCATTGGCACGTCAATTTCGAGGTATGGACCCCGCCACTTGTTGGTGGGAGCATCCGGTGGTTGGAGACGGAGGGCCTGCAAACCTTGGTCACCAGAAGGATATTTTCCCACGTCCAGGCGATACATCCCGACCGCTCCCTCGAACATGCGAATTTGCGTCTTGGTGGCGTCGATATCGGCGTTCTGCTTGATCTTGACGTATCCGACCGTCACCAGCGAACCCAGGACCACCAAGATTGCCAGCACCAGCAGGATTTCCATCAGGGTAAAACCGCCGCGGCGGTGACGACGAATTCTTTTGGACATACTTGACTCCCTTATCGAAACGGTGAATTGAATTGGCGCGGGTATATCTATTTCAACCGGCGTCCGAGGGGTTTGTTCTGCAAAAATATCGGGGTTTCTTGGGCAACTATCCCAGCGTCTGGCTCATCTTGATCACCGGCACCAGCAGGGCGATGACGACAATCAGGATGACAAACGCCAGGATCACCAGCATCAGCGGTTCCAGCAAGCGAACCATCAAGTCGAGCTGCCGAGTGGTCCGCTTTTCCAATCCGTCGGCCAGCTCGACCAGCACTTTATCTAGTGTATTGGATTCCTCCGCCACGGAAATCATCTCCACGACCATCTTGGGAAAGTGTCCGCTAGTGGCCAACGGCTTGGCCAGCGACTGACCCGACGAGATGTTCTCGGAAGCATCGGCAATGGCTTGCGACAGTACCTTGTTTCCAGCCGCCTCGCGGCTGATTTCCAGTGCCTTGAGGATCGGCACTCCGTTATGCAGCAACGTGCCGAGGACGCGGCAAAACCGGGAGACGGCAAAGGCCAAAAAGATCGGCCCCGCCAGCGGCAACTTGATCTTGATCCAGTCGAACTTTCGCCGACCTTCTGGTGTTTGCACCTTGAAGTAGAGCCAGGTGCCCAGGGCCGCCGCGCCCCCCAGGATGAACAGTCCATAACTCTGTCCAAATTCGCTTACGCCCAGAAGCGCATCCGTGACCCACGGCAATTCGCCCCGCTCCCGCAGCCGTTGAAACATGACGGCAAATTTGGGGACGAAAAAAACAATCAGCACCGTGACGACAATGGTGCCGACGGTCCCCAGGATGATGGGATATGCCATCGCGCTCGCCGTTCGCCCCTTGAGGTCTTCAGCCGTTTCGGTGAACGTGGCCACTCGCTCCAGGGCATCTTCCAGAAAGCCCCCTTCCGCTCCGGCGCGGACCATGTTGATCGCCATCTCGCTGAAGGCCCGAGGATAGCGAGCCATCGCTTCCCCCAGCGAGCTGCCATCTTCCACGCGGCGGCCGACGTCTTCCAGAATGACTTTCAGTTTCTTGTTGGAAGTCTGCTCACGGAGAACCGTCAGCGAACGAAGCAGCGGCACGCCGCTACGCAGAAGCGACGCCAGTTGCGAATAGAGCATGGCCATCGTTTGGCCACTGACCCGGAGCGATGCACCGGGAGCAATCGCGACTTTGCCGGCTTTGATTTCGACCGGGAATAGAGATCGCCCTTCCAGCACCGAGAGGACTTCCCGGTCGGACGTGGCAGAAATGAGGCCAGTCACTTTCTGTCCGGTCAGGTCGCGGGCTGTGAAGGCAAAATCTGGCATGGCGAGGGAGACTACTTCTTCTTCAGCAATAGATTATGGTCCGCCTTGGCGGCGCGGACCACCTCCGCCACGCTGGTTGTCCCCCGCAAAACCTTGCGCCACCCGTCTTGCCGCAGAGAGAGCATTCCTTGCTCCACCGCGCATTGCATCATCTTCCAACTGCTGACGCGGTCGTGGGCGAGCTGGCGAATTTCGTTCGTCGTCACCATCAACTCGTAGATCCCCAGTCGCCCCCGATAACCCGTATTGCGACAATCGCGGCAGCCGACATGCTTGTAAATCTGACGCCCTTCGAGTTGATTCCAGGGAAAATCACCCGGAACGTCATCGGTTTGCGGCGTAAACGGCTGCTTGCAATGTTCGCAGAGGCGGCGCACCAACCGCTGCGACATCACCCCTTCTACCGTGCTGGCAACCAGGAACGGTTCGACCCCCATATCAATCAAGCGGGTGTAGGCACTGGAAGCATCGTTGGTGTGGAGTGTGCTGAATACCAAGTGGCCCGTGAGCGAAGCTTGAATGGCATTCTCCGCGGTTTCCAGATCGCGAATTTCGCCGACGAGGACGATATCAGGATCGTGACGCAGGATGCTGCGGAGCGAATGCCCAAAAGTGAGGCCGATCTTGGCATGAACCTGAATCTGGTTGATCCCTTCGAGCTGATACTCGACGGGGTCTTCCGTCGTGATGATCTTCACGTCCGGCGTGTTGATCTCGATCAGCGAGCTGTAGAGCGTGGTCGTTTTGCCAGAGCCCGTCGGCCCGGTCACCAGAAGAATGCCGTGGGGCAGTTCAATGAGGTGGCGGTAAGTGTCGTAAATGTCCTCTTCCATCCCGATCTTGCGGAGGTCGAAGATCATCGCCCCCTTGTCGAGAATACGCAGGACGAGACCTTCGCCGTGAATCATCGGGATGATGGAAACGCGGACATCAACTTCGCGCCCGGCGACCCGGAGCTTCATCCGCCCGTCTTGCGGCAAGCGCTTCTCCGCAATGTTCAGTCGGGCCATGATTTTCATGCGGCTGATGATGGCAGATTGGAAACGGTTGATCTCGGCGGGAACGGGCTGAGCTTGCAGCATGCCGTCGATGCGGTAGCGGATGGCAATGCCGGAAAGCTGCGACTCGACGTGAACGTCGCTGGCTCGCAATTCAATGGCTTCCAGCAGGATTTCGTTGACTAGACGAACGACGGACGCTTCCTGCGCCATCTCGGAAAGTTCCGAACCATCCGTTTCGATGTCGCTAAGAAGCTCGACTCCTTCTTCTTCCGCGCCAGCCGCCGCGACCAGACCCTCGACTGTCTCGCTGCCGACACCCAGATGCCGCTTGATGAGCTTGGCGATATCCGCCCGGCCCGCCAGGACGGGAAGAACGGAGAGGCCGGTGGCCGCGCTGACTTCGTCCAGAGGGTAGAGATCGAAGGGATCGCTGGTTGCGACGACAAGCTGCCCGTTGTTCTTGGCGATGGGAAACAGTGTCTGCCGGTGAATCAGCTTCTGAGGAAAGATTTTGAGAAGCGAAAGATCGACGTTGGCATCCGCCAGGTCGATATATTCCAGGCCGACCGCGGTGCCGACGGCTTTCAGCGCCGCTTCTTCGGACACATAGCCAAGGTTGACCGCGGATTCGATGAGGCGGAGGCCGTCGCAATGGCCGTTGGCCTGGTTGCGCGAACGCTCCAACTGCTGGCGACTGAGCAATCCGCTCTGAATTAGGATTTCGCCGGCTTCCATTCGTGCTTACCGCGCAGGGCTAAAGGAGGTGGGCGACGAGGGTCAAGGTGCAAACCTATCGGGCTGGCGGAGAATAAGGCGGGGCCTCCTCCAGTATTTACTGTAATTAGTAATACCCGAAAGTCGTGGTTGAAGTTTCAGGATTGCTTGCAACCCTGGACGTTTCAAGCACTTACACCTCCCCAGGTGCAGAATCTTTACTCTGAAAATCAGTCGCAATTCTTCAGGCCAGCCGCACTCCGCGGGAGAACACTCCCGCGGAGCTGGCCGCTGGTATCATTCTACGCAAATCGTCGAGACTAGTCACCTTCGGCCGGACGGCTGAGAGGGCGTCCACCACCGGGACGACCACCAGCGCCGCCAGGACCGCCGCCGGCTCCACCACGACCACCGCCGAATTGGAAGGGGGCGAATGTGATGGTTTCGCCAGTCAGCTTCTTGAGCTTGGCCTGCTGTTCGGCAGTCAGGACATTCAGAATCTTCTGCCGGGCTTCTTCGCGAAGCTTGGTCATTTTTTCCTGCATTTCCGCCGTAGCATCATCGGAGGCCTTCTTCAACGCTTCCTTCTGAGCGTCGGTGATACCGAGTTCCTTGGCGATATCGCCATTGGAAAGAGCGTCGGCTGTGCCACCCCGATTGAGTTGCGACTGATAGCTGATTTGCTTGAGACGCTCAATCTGCTTGGGCAGCAGAATCGCCTTTTGAGCGGCGTCCGTCATGTCGGTCATTTTCTTTTGAATTTCAGCGAACTTGGCAGTCCGCTCTTCCTCGGAGAGATCGCGCAGGCCTTGAAAAACCTGGCCCATTTCATCCCGGACCTTGGTCTGGAATTCTTCCAGTTTTTTCACCTGGTCGTCGGTAATTCCCAGGTCCTTCCTGACGTTCTCGTCGACCAGCAGCATCAAGCCGCCACCGCCAAAACCACCGCGGCCTCCACCACCAAATCCGCCGCCGCCGAACCCACCCCGGCCGCCACCACCAGGTTGTGCGAACGTAATGCTGGCAGAGCAGACCACAAGGCCGACCGCCAGGCTCATACGAAACCAGCTTTTCATAAACCACTCCTTCATCACGGAAGAATTGTTGTGCGCCGCCGCCCAGCTTTCTCGCGGGTACCACCGGCCTAAGCGCTGTGAAAATGTCCGCCGGCTTGCCTGCCATCAGAATGACAGCTTGGAACGTGCAAGCCGCACGACTCCCCAGTTTGGAGTTTAACCATTGTCAGGGAAAAATGTTCCGGCGAAATGATTCACCGGAAAGATTTTTCTAAACTCTTGTCCCGGCAGAGGTTGCGAGACGGTTCAACGGCATTCCGCTGGCCATTTTTGGCCGTTTCCTGGTCGAAATCGCGGCTTAATGCAAGGAATTCTTCCCTTGCGAACTTTTCGCAGCGCGAACGTCAGCGAAGGTGGGTTTTCTTTGGAGGACAACGAGTCGCTCTTTCCGCAGAAAATGGGGGGCGGAATCCACAATCAGCAGGTCGCCATCCAACTCGCGACGGATGGCAGGAACGAATTGTTCTTTGGTGACGAGGGCCGCGTGGGGATGGTTTTCCAGCATCCTGGCGGCAGCGGCAGGTTCACCGAGAAGCTCCGGAATTGTCTGCTCCGAGTAAAAAACCCAGCTCGGCTCGAGCACGCGATAGGACGCCAGGGGAGCCTCGCCCGCGGAGTTCTTGACCCAATTCACGACCATCTGCTGATCAAACCGATGCAGGTCGGCGCGGGACGCTCCTAGCGCCAGGACTCCCACAACGACGATTCCGCCGGCTGACGCTACTAGGGGTGCGGACCAAGACATTCTGTCGCAGTACCAACCAACCGCCACGATGATCCCCGCGGCCAGCGGGATGATTCCCAGAATGCCCAACCAGGCTTCGCCGGGAAGTATTTTCTCGGCAGCTATGGGAATCCCCACGAAGATTCCCACTCCCACCGCTGCCAATGTCGCGTATGACGCCGGCAACCAATAGCGATGTAGGGAGAGTGACTTTTGCTGAAGGTGATGGACGAAACAGCCCGCGAGCAGCGCGAGAGCCGGGTAGCACGGCGTAACGTAGCTCGGGAGCTTGGTCTTGGCAATCGAGAATGTGCCCACCCAAACGCAAACCCAGCAAGTGGCAAACAAATATCCTGCGGAGTCCTTGTCGCGAATCCGCAAGCGGTAGAACGTCTCCAGAACGATGGGCACAGCGAAGATGGACCAGGGGAAAAATCCGACGAGCATGGCGAGCGGATAAAACCACGGCCCGCCGCGATGACCTTCCATCGAACCCGTTGCCCGATCGAGATTGTGAGTGACAAAAAACTCCTTCAGAAACGCTCCGTCGGTACGCATCCCCACGGCGATGTACCAGGGAGCGGCAATGAGCAGCACCATGCCAATCGCCAGGAGCGGCCGCATGGCCAAACAGGTTTGCAGAAAATGGAGTGGAGCAAACGGGCGGAGAACTAGAGCGATTTTGTGGACGAATCCAGGTGGTGATTCCTTTGCCGGCAGCCGCTGGATGAGCAGGAACATACCGATGATGGCAGTCGGCAAGACCAGTCCGACGGGCCCTTTCGCAAGGACAGCGAGTCCCATAGCTCCATAGAGTAATGCCTGTTGCCAGATCGCCGTTGGAAAGTAGGAGCCGTCCTTACTTGGAAATGCGAACCGGACGTAAGCCAGCATCGTCAAGGTGACGCAGAAAATGAGCAGCGAGTCCGGTGTCGCCGCACGGCCTGCCACACCAAGCATCAGGCTCGTGGAGAGGATGATCCCGCTCCACAGACCGACCGTTGAGTTGAACAACCGCCGGCCGATAGCGTAAGTCGCCAGCGCCGAACCCATCGCACAAAGGGCCGACGGCAGCCGGGCGGTGAACTCGTTCACACCTCCCAGCGAATAGGCCGCCATGATGCACCAATAGAGCAGCACCGGCTTATGGGCCCGTAGTTCGCCATTGAAGGTTGGCACAATCCAGTCGAACCGCTCCAGCATTTCTCGGGCGCAGCCCGCGTTCCGCGGCTCATCCCGATCCCACAGGCGGGGTGCCCCCAGGCCGGTGAGCATCACCGCCCCGCTCACGAGCAGAATGGTTAGAGTGTGTTTGATAGTGGAATTGAACGTCATGATCTTCCTTGATCGAAGGGGTCGGGAGGAGTTTTCGCTTCCAAGATCCCAGAGGGGCCAGGAACCAGGATGCGAAAACCCTCCCGACCCCGTCTACCTCACGCCGCCGCTTTCACGCCCGCCGACGGTCCTGCCGCGGCTTCTTTTTTCTTCTTCGGTTCTTCTCGCCATTTCCGGTGTACCCACCAGTATTGGTGCATATCCTTGCGGATGACCTGCTCAAGCGCATGGTTGTACCACTGAGTCAACGGCTTCACCCCCGCGAGCTCCGGCGCTGGAACGTTGGGATCCATATAGCCGGCGAGGCCCAACTCGAAGTGCATGGGGCCGCTGGTCCGTTTGCAGTAAACGGCAATCATGGGGGCCTTGCTCACCAACGTGAACAAAGCGAGAGCCTTGTGGCACGACGACGGCCTCCCCATGAAATCGACCCAGACCCCTCGGACTCCCGCATTCTGATCTCCCAAGAGCACCAGCATTCCGCCGGTGGCCAGCACGATGCCGGCCTGCGGTGCGCTCCCGTGCTTCGGCAGAATGTACTGCCCTTTGGCTTCGCGGAAGCGATTCATGTACGCATCAATGAACGGGTTTTCGATCCTGCGCGCGACGGTATGGGCCTTGAACCCCAGCACCCCCGTCAGATAGCCGGCGATCTCAAAGTTGCCGAAATGGGCCGTGACGACAATCTTCGGCCGCGGCAACAACATGCCGGTGACGATCTCGCGGCGCCCCTTCACTTCCACATACTTTCGCCAGTTAGTGTCGTGGATTTTCCGGGGGGCGTGAATGATCTCGATCACCATCAGAAGCAAATGCCGCCACATCCGTCGGGCGATTTTGTGCCGCTCCTGGGCGGTGGCTGCGGGCAGGGCAATACGCAGATTTTCATCGATGGTCTTCGCCCGGAACTTGACCACATCGCAGAGCACGTACGCCAGCAGCCGGACAATCCCGTGGCAGGTCTCCATGCTGAAGGCCTGGATGATGGAAACCAGCACTCGCAACAGAATGTAAACGAGAAAGTGTCCGGCGTGCTTCATGGTGGTTGAGTTCGCGTGTTGCGGGGCATTGTGCCACGAATCGCCCGCCGGCACCTAGAGGGAATTTCCCTTTGTGCCGGAAATTCCGGCTCGCGCGAGCTGGTCCACTTTACGCAGGCGGTCTGACTCGCATGACCGCCTGACGGATGTACCGACCCTGGTGAACCCGCCGATGGGAGAGGCAGAGTTCTCCACCGAAGTCCCTACCCCTTTCGGTTCGTCTTCCCTCATGTCCACTGCTAGCACCTCCTCGCAGTCTCTTCTGGAAGAACTCGACCTTCGCCAGAACGAAATCCTTGATCAGCTTGAGGAACTCAACGTCCGCATCGAACGGGTACTGAAGGAGTGCGTGCCGGCCAAAGAGCCGCGGTTGAGTGTTGTGGGGGAGTAGGAGTTTATGGCTGCTCGGGGAATTGCCGGGCACCGTGAAGTACCGTGAGGTTGAAAACTCGGCCAAGCTCAACTCGATAAACAACACGATATTGGCCGGAGAAGACCTCGCGAAGGTATGGAGTGTTCCATTCGGGGACAATCGAACCGGAGAGCGGCCAGTCACATAACCTTCTTGTTCGAGCCTTAATGCGAGAGATCACGCCATCCGCATATCTCTTCGAATCCCGAGCTATGTAGGCGTGAATTGCTCGCAAATCTCCCCGAGCACGCTCCGTCCAGTCTATCCGGCTCATTGCCCGAATTCCGCGAAGGCTTCTTCATCGGACACTACGCGGCCGTTCTCGGCATCGTCCAAGCCCTCCTGGATTTTTTGGCGGACATACATCTGATACATGGCGTCTTCCCACGAACAGTCGTCGGGAAGTTTTTTGGCAATGTCGAGTACGGCTTCTTTTACAGTGTTTGGCATCATTCGCTCCTAAATTCGCTCCTCTACAGTATACAAGAACATGCCGACAAAATTGCCACAACGAAATTCATTTCGTGGCGATCCTGGTTCGGCTGGTATCACCTCACCCCCGCCTTCTGGTAGGGCGGCCTGTGTGGCCGTGAGCCGTGGGCCGGCCGCGGCGGAGTGGTGATGAGTTGCAAGTTGCCGGGGCCGAGCAGATCGTCAAGGCGGTCGCGAAGCTCGCGGGTGATGCTGACCTTGGAGGCATGCGCTTTCAAAAAAACGCGGCTGCCGTTTTCGAGGTAGAAGCAGAATTGCAGTTCGCCGGAGCCGGGGTAGGTGCGAAGGACTTCGCGGACTCGTTGCAGCACGTCGGCGGGATGCTCGGTCTCGCTGATGCGGATGACGATGCCCGAGGTGTACCGGGCGTCGAGCTGGTCGAGCGGAATCACCTCGTTCACGATCAGGTTTGCCTCTTCGCCGCCGCGACGGTCGATCACGCCACGCAGCATCAGAATGTTGTCCGCCGCAATCATTGCGGCTGCCTCCGCATATTGCTCGGGCCAGGCGATGCAACGGATGATCCCTTCCGTGTCTTCAAAATCAAAGTTGGCGTAGCGGCTCGGCTTGCCCGGTTTGGGATCCTTCGTGTTGGCGAGTTTAATCGAGCCAATCATGCCGCCGAGGATGACTTCCCCCCGTTCCGGAACACCAGGAATTTCCGCCGTCGTGTGCGAACGATACGTCTCCAGTACGCGGCGATGCTCCGCCAGAGGATGCGTCGACAGATAAAAGCCGAGCACTTCCTTCTCCCCTTGGGCCTTCTCTTTGTCCGGCCATTCCGGAATCTCCGGCAGGCCCGCAGCAGGGGACGGAGCGGCGTCGTCAAACCCGCCGAAGAGATTTTTCTGACCCGTTTTGCGATCCGCGGCAACGGTCGCCCCGGACTGAATCGCTCGCTCAATGGAGGCATAAAGCTGCGATCGCTTCGCCCCAAAGCAGTCCATCGATCCGGACTTGATCAGCGTTTCCAGCGAAGTCTTGTTCGCGCCGAGTTGGTCAACTCGCTCGCAGTAGTCGAACAGATCCTTGAACGGGCCACCTTTCTTTCTCGCCGAAACAATCGCCTCCGCCGCCGCTCCGCCACAACCCTTGATGGCGGAAAGCCCGAACGCAATCTTTCCGTCGACGACAGCAAAATCGCTGTGCGAGCTGTTCACGCTCGGCGGCAGCACTTCGATTCCCATCCGCTTGGCATCTTCCAGATGTTCCACCAGCGAATCCTTCTTCACGAAGTTTCGTCCGTGAATATCCCCTGACAGCAATGCCGCCATGAACTCGACCGGATAGTGTGCCTTGAGATAAGCCGTCATGTAGGCGATCAAGGCATACGCGGTCGAATGGGACTTATTAAATCCGTAGCCCGCGAACTTGATAATCAGGTTCCAAAAGTCTTCCGCCTGCTGTTTGGAGAGCCCCTTCTCGCCGCATCCCTTCACAAACTGCTCGCGGCTCTTGTTGATGGTCTCTTCTTTCTTCTTGCTGATGGCCTTGATGCAGGTGTAGGCGCTGGCCAGCTCGATGCCCCCCAGCTCGTTGAGAATCCGCATCACCTGCTCCTGGTAGACCATGACGCCGTTGGTCTCGGAGAGGATTTTCTCGCAGATGGAGTGGATGTACTCCGGCTGTTTGCGGCCGTGTTTGACCGCGACGTAGTCCTCCACCATGCCCCCTTCCAGCGGGCCGGGCCGGTAGAGAGCGTTGGTCGCAATGATGTCGCCAAAGTGGTCCGGCTTCATCTTCTGCAGCAGGTCCCGAATGCCACCGGATTCAAGCTGGAAAATGCCTTTGGTCTCGCCGCGCTGCAAAAGGGCGAACGTCTTCTTGTCGTCGAGCGGAAATTTGTACGGATCGACCCGTTTGCCGGTCGTCTGCTCGATGAGATCCACTGCTTGCGACAGGCTCGTCAAGTTTTTTAGCCCCAGGAAGTCCATCTTGAGCAGGCCCGCCGCTTCCACGTCTCCCATCGACCACTGGGTGATGACATCCGTCTTGCCCGTGACGCGGCAGAGGGGGACATACTCGGTGAGAGGCTTATCGGCGATCACGACGGCGGCGGCGTGGGTGCCAATGTTGCGGGCCAGTCCTTCCAGTTTGCGGGCGAGGTCCAGATGCTCGCGCACGTCGGCATCGGTCTTGTAGAGCTTGTTCAAGTCTTCGCTCTGCTCGATGGCCTCGTCGAGCGAAATGCCGAGCGTCGTCGGCACCATCGCCGTGATCTGATTCACACGGGCCAGCGGCACACCGAGTGCTCGGCCAACGTCCTTGATTGCCGCCCTTGCCGCCATCGTGCCGAAGGTTCCGATCTGGGCGACCATCTCTTCGCCGTACTTCTCCTTCACATAGCGGATGATCTCCCCCCGGCGATCCTTGCAAAAGTCGATGTCGATATCGGGGGCTTCCTTGCGATTCAAATCCAGGAACCGCTCGAAGAGCAGGTCATATTTGATCGGGCAGACGTGGCTCAGATAGAGCGCATAGCAAACCAGTGCTCCCACGCCGCTGCCACGGGCGGTGGCCGGCACATTCAGCTCGCGAGCGTAGCGGACAAAGTCCCAGACGATCAAAAAGTAGTTGGGAAAGCCGAGCTTGTTGATGACACCCAGCTCCCGCTCCAGCCGGTGCACGACAACGTCGGCCAGCACGCCGTCCTTGCACATCGTCTCGTCGTCGGCATAGCGCTCCTTGAGGCCGGCGATGCACAGTTCGCGGAGGTAATCTTCCGCGGTCTTCTCCGGCGGCAGCGAGTAGACGGGAAAATTCCGGCGGTTCAGCTCCAGGTCGATCTGCACGCTGTTGGCGATTTCCTGGCTCCGGGCGACGGCGTCCTCCAGGCCGGGGAAGTGGGCGTACATCTCTTCCGGCGGGCGGAGGAAGAAGGAGTTGTTCTCCATCTTCATCCGGTTGGTATCCGTCCGAAACTTTCCCGTGTTGATGCAAAGCATCACATCCTGAGCGTCGGCGTCCTCCTGGTTGATGTAGTGGGCGTCGCTCGTCGCCACGAGCGGCAGGCTGAGGCGCTTCGCCAGGTCCACGCCGGCTTCCAGTTGCAGCCGCTGGATGTCGACGCCGTTGTTCATGATCTCGATGAAGTACCGCTCGCCAAAAACCTTCTGGAACCACTGGGCCGTTTCGATGGCTTCCTTGAAGTCCTCGTCCGCAGCTCCCCCTTTGATGAGGTTGCGGCTCAGCTCACTGCTGACGCACCCCGAGAGGCAGATGATCCCCTCGCTGTGGGCGGCCAGGAGTTCCTTGTCAATCCGCGGCTTGAAGTAAAAACCCTCCAAATACGCCGCCGAAGCGAGCTTCACGAGGTTTTTGAAGCCAGTCCGGTTCTGGGCGAGGAGCGTGAGGTGGTAGCTGGCTTCCTTGCTGCTGCCGGCGTCCTTCTTCTCGAACCGGCTGCCGGGGGCGATGTAGGCTTCGTACCCCAGGATGGGATTGATGCCGACCTCCTTGGCCTTGCGATAAAACTCGAGCGACCCATGCAGATTGCCGTGGTCCGTCAGGGCCAGGGCATTCATCCCATGCTCCTTGGCACGCTTCACCAGCGCCTCAATCTCCGACGCCCCATCCAGCAGGCTGTAATGGGAGTGGCAGTGCAGATGCACAAACGGGCGAGCGGCGGCGGCGGCAATGACGGGGGAGGACGCTGGGTCAGGCATGGGTCAGATCCTTCTCGCAAGACTCCTGGGGACCGCCTCACCGTTCGGCTGGCGGCTTGGGGCGGCCCATTCTACGACCACCGCTAGCGTCTTTCCAGGATGGGGGTGATCAGTGCCAATACACCCCCCGATAGAACTAATCGTATTCATTTTTCGAGGCTCCTTTTTCACGAATCCCAGGATGCATATTATTGACTTAAGTCTTTTATTTTCAGTCTCTTACAGTATTCATTGTCATTCCAAGTGGCAGCAAAACACGCCGATTCTTATTCATCCACATCCGTTTATGTGACAACCGTTTTTTTGACCATTCCTCGCCCTGGGGTCGGGAGTCATTGGCGTTCCAAACCTCCGCTCAATCCCTGGCCACCGGCGCCAATGACTCCCGACCCCCTGAATTATCCAAGAGATTGCCGTCGCCTTTCCTCAAGCAACCTTCGCGCGAAGCTTCGCCTTGGGCCAGATATTCTCCAATTATACAAAACAGAGGTAATGACTAAGTGTCCAGTTCGCTGATTTTCTTTAGGGTAAATGCCTGGACTCTTCCGCTTGGAGAGTGGGCGTCAGCCGAGGACAGATTCAGGTGAACGCCGTTTTGCCGAGCTAATGCCTCGTCACACCGATTGCATCGGGTCAACATTGGTTAAGATCCAATTCTCAATAGGCACGTTCCTAGCGGAGAATTCTTCGATGACCCGTGTCGAAAACAGCTTGAATGGTCGTACCTGCGCTCCACCGATTCTGAGCCTATTTATTTTTTTGGGCTGCGTGGCAGGTGGATGCGGGCAGCCCACGACCCCAGAAGTTCAGCCTGCGCCGCCGGCCAACTCTGATTGGCCCGCACCAGCCGAGTGGTCTGTCGATGAGTCGTTGACGTCGGAAGAGTATCTTCGCCTCGGAATGCCCGCTGCCGATCGAGACTGGTCGAGTATTGACATGGGTCAAGCCAAAGTAGTTCTGGCGAAGCTTCCTGGGGGCAACGCCAACTTGCCGAGGTACCAAAGTCCGCGATCTGGTGCGTTCTTCGCGCGTATTACCTCTGCACAAAACTTGGAACTATTCCAGAACCGAACCTTGCCGCTTGACGCCCGGATGCCGCTTGCACTGGACTACGGCGATGCGAGCAATCACGTATTCAAGGTATACGTCGCCGCCTTCCTGAAGAAGGCTGTGAGAGACAGCGAAATGGTCGAATTACTTGGCGCACAGTTGCGAATGGCTGTTGTGAATGTGGAACTTATGGACGAGTTGCTGCCGAAACTCGACCAGGACGACCCTACTTACCAGGTTCGCATGCAGGGCTTTGAGCAAGCGAAGCGTGGTATCGCGAGCGTAGTTATGGGAGCCTTGCAGACATTTGACGAACGGCAATCGTTTCGGCAATCCGAGCTGAAGAGACTGGCAGATTACCTACGTGATACCTTTCCAACACTCGTTCCCCTTCTTCCTCAAGGTGCGCGAACGGAAACGATCACTCGGCTGAAAAAGATGCAGGATGACCCCTCCAGGGGCGACTACCGTCCCGCACTTCAGGAATTACTCAGCAAACTTGATAGCACCGCCGTCGCCAAACCCAAAGATACCGAACAACGGACGGCGTCAGTGGAATGGAAACGCTACAGCACTCCGGATGGTGTCTGCAGTGCTGAATTCCCGCAACCGCCCAAGGAAGACAGCCAATTTGCCTTCGGTATCGAGTCGAAACGACTGTTGGTCTATTTGGAAGAGCCGGACATCCTCTATATGTTGACGTTCTCGGAAATCTCCGCTGATTTCCCAGCTGCATCCGATGAAGAGCGCCTCAATGCCATTCGCGAGAATCTGCCGTTGGTGGCGTCCCAAAAGGGCAAGAAATTCCAATTCGTTAGCGAGGCCAAAATCGTCAAAGGCGGGTTTCCAGGGCGAGACCTCGTCTACTCGGCCGGTGAGAACCATTACTTTCGAACCAAAGTTCTTCTGGTGGGGAACCGACTCTATCGAATGATACTTGTGACCCAACAAAAGCACAAAGACGATGAGGATTCGAATCGCTTTATGGACTCCTTTGAAATAGAAACCGGGAAGGCGGAAGTGAGACCCTAGATTCCTTTTGAGACCCGAAGCATTACCGCATTTCCTTGACCACATCATCCCGAAGAAAGCGAATGACTCGCGTCGTAGTGCTTGATTTCGCGGAGATACTGTTTCATCATTCGCCATCGGATTGGACCACTCATGCGCGATGGGTGGGGAAAGCGGTTTCCGGAGGTGGTCTTTACCCCGTCCATTGAAATCGGCAGCTCGGGCAACGGATGCGGTGAAGAAAGAGGTCGGCTGGTTGGCCGTGCAGGTCGCCGCAAAGGGGGCAGGCGATGCCGAAGTAGCGGAGGGCGTCCGCACTGTTGAGATGGAGGAGCAGGGCGGCGACCAACAGCACTCGCACGATCTCCAAGACCAGCATCGCCAGCGGGGGAATGATCGCCGGATCCGACAGGTCCAGTTGCTGCTGCGTGTATAGATAGAAAAGTGAGGCGATGGCCAAGCAGATGCCGCAACAGTTCACCAGCAGCCAAAGAGCGCCAATGATTCTGGTCGCCAGCCTCGCCAGCCGGCTACCGGCCAGCAGTCCTCCGCTAAGAGCGAACTGAATCACGAGAACCGTTCCCGCGCCATAGATGAGCCCCAGTTCATTTGGCCAGAGGACAAAAATGGCCCCCCACGCCGAAAGACAACTGAGCACTCCCCCCAACAGAACACACACCAGAAGAAAGTAAGGAAGGGGGCCGCGAATTGCCAGCGAGCTGTCGCTTTCATGGACTGCCGGGGGTCGCGGAATCTCGGTGAACTGCCGGCAAATGGGGCAGGGGACCGCGGTTCCCTCTCGGCAGTCGTCGACTCGAAAAAGTGAGTTACAAGTGGGAGTCGCGCAGCGAATGATTTCGGACACTTGATTTCTCGGCTTCGTCTAAAACGTGCCCAAACGCATCGCAAAGCTTAGCCGCCCCGTCCATGCGGCGAATCCCCGCGTGAGCTAAACTTGCTATCTGCCCATTTCCATTTTTTGTTTGACCACGCCCCACCCCTCCGATATCATCGGGGTCTGTTTCCGCGGGCTCAATTTTACTCTTTTGTTGACTCTTCGAGGAGGGTTTTCCATGTTCGCAGCTTTGGCGACGATCACGATTTGCGGGCTTTTGTCCGATGGGGTAGAGACGAAATTCGTCGGCAGTGGCGCGACGGCCAAAGTGGGGGGTTATAGCCCCGTCCGCGCGGAGCTGAACGCGAAGGCGGATTCGGTGAAGAAGGCTCCCGAAGGGCTGACGGCTGCGAAGTATGGGTCGCTGAAGATCGGCGAGAAGAGCTGGAGCGTGATTCTGGAGGAGCCGGAAGGAAAGCCCGCGAAGTTGTTTGTCGATTCCAATGGGGACGGCGACCTGACCAATGATGCCGTTGTGACCTGGGCCGCCCGGACACAACTTGGGCAGACGATGTATTCGGGAAGCGCGCAGGTGGACCTCGGCGGCGGCACGCTGGGGACGGTGAATATGTACCGCTTTGATCCCACGGACCCGCGGCGGGCGGCGCTTAAGAACACAGTCCTCTACTATGCCGATTATGGCTACGAAGTGACCTTCGAGCTCGACGGCAAAAAGTTTACCTCCTTCGTCGCCGGCAAGCCGCAAGCACGAACCAGCCTGTGGATCGATCGGGATGGCAACGGCCAGCGGAGTTACAAACTGGAATCGGCCGCGGTGGGGAAGCCGTTCAATTTCACCGGCACGACCTATTTGCTGTCGCTGAAGGACGGAGAGCTGAGCCTGGAAAAGGCCGCGGAAGCGGTCCCCATGACTCCGCTGCCGCCGAATCTGGCCATCGGCCAGCAAGTGATTGCCTTTGAGATGACGGCGATGGACGGTTCGAAGGTGAACTTCCCCAAAATGTATGCCGGCAAGCTAGTGATGCTCGACTTCTGGGCGACCTGGTGCGGCCCGTGTATCGCAGAATTGCCCAACGTCAAGAAGGCCTATGGCGACTGGCACGACAAGGGATTTGAAATTGTCGGCATCAGCTTCGATAACGACGGGATGACCGAGAAGCTCAAAACTTTCACCATCGAAAAGGAAATGTCCTGGGCCCACATCTATGAAGGGAAGGGGTGGAATACGTCGCTCGGCGAGCGGTTCGACGTCAGCAGTATTCCCTTTGTCCTGCTGGTCGATGGGGACTCGGGCGAGATCTTGGCGACCGCCAAAGACCTCCGCGGCCCCGGCTTAACTGAGTTCATCGGCAAGCAGTTGGAGAAGAAGAAAGACGCGAAGAAGTAGGGAACGGTGATTGGCGTTCGAACCTGGGCGCTTACTTCACAAATCCCGCCTTCGCAAAACCCACAATCCCCATCGACACTAGGTCGGGTCCGGTATCCAGAGTCAACATTCTGGAACCGGGGGGGATGGGAACAAGGACCGGCAGGGCGGGGTCGAGAGCCGAGAGTCCGGGACGTTCCCAGACGACCACCCCATCGATGAGAATCCGCGCCCGCCCGCTAATTCCTTCGCAGCAGCCGACGAGTGCGGTGAAGAGCTTGTACTCCGGCTTGAGGTCGAAGGTGATCTGGCTGGAGCGAATCATCGCATAGCCGCCGGAAAATTCTTGCCCGAGGAACTTGATAGGGGTCCGTGTGCGGCTGAAGGGGAGTGAATCCTTGGTGGGGCCGCCCCGTTCCGGAGAAGGAGAGATGCTGCGGGGACTGATGTCCGTCAACGACACATCGGGCTCGACGAGTTTTTTCCTGGCCGAAGGAAGTATGGCGCAGCGGTGAGAAAGCCCTCGCCAGGCGATCTGGTTCTGCTCTTCATTGCCGCGAATGGTGAGTTCCAGAGTGACTTCTCGGTCACGCCATTTTTGCAGATCCCACCAATAGGCCAGCGTGTCGGAGGGCACCTTTAGTTCCGGCTGCTGATTGCGGAAGTCGCGACGGAGACCCATGAACTGCCGCGACTGCCGGGAATTGGCAAACATTTGCCGCATCCGCTCGCGGTCGGTGCTGGTGGTCCAGCCCACTGCTTCATCATCGACCCGCAGGTGGATGAGATGTTCTTCCAGATTCTTGGGAACAGCCGCCAGGAGTTGCACCACGTCGTTGGCCTCGGTGATGCGGACCTTGCGGGTGAGGACCAGCGCGGCATCCTGACCGACAACCAGTACCGGATCCCAGCAGTTGCCGGCTTCATTCCACTGCGTGGCCAGACGTGCGGTTTGCCAGCCTTCGCCCCCCGCCTCCCAATCGCCCAGGCCCAATAGGGCTCCCCGCACCAGGTCGCTGCCGGCCTGCGGCGTCCAGTCGAGCCGGACCAGCGGGGAGAGCCAGAGCACATCGTCCCGGATGTCCAGCGGATCCGCTCCCTCGGGCCGGTCGTCGTGGGCGTACTCGGTTACGAGAATGATCCTCTTGATTCCTTCGACATTCAGCTCACCGGTTTCGCGGGCGTCGTCGCTGCCGAGGCGGATCTCGCTCTCCCACAATTCCTTTCCGTCCAAGCTGTCGGCAAAGATGCGGCAGCGGACGCAGCCTCCTTCGCCGACAGCGCGGTCGAGAGCGACGGCCAGTGACAGAGTCCGCGCACCCACGGGGAGGACAACCGCCAACTCGCTGTAGGAATGCGTGGCAAACCCCAGGTCCGATTCGTGTCCGCCACCGGCCAGCAGCGTGTCTCCCGAAACAGTTTCGTTCCGCCGCCACGGCTCGGATTCACCCAGCAGCCGGCGATTGGCGAGAGTTTCCGCTGGCAGTAACGATAGGGGGGCTTCGTCGGCCGCGCGATAGCTGCACCAGGCAATCTCCTGCTCGGGAACGGCAATCGCGTGCGACGACCAGGCAGGCTGCAAGTAATAGTAGACTTGTGGAGCCGAGCGATTTCGCCCGCTGCGGACCCGCTCCAGCTCGCGGCTGACGCGGCTGGCGGTGAGCGTGGCCCCGCTAGTGAGCGTGAAGCGGCTGATAGCGCCGGGGGAAGTGCCGCCGGCGAACAGGTTGTCTTCGAGCACGGCGGAGGCCAGGTCGACGCCGGGAAAAACAGCATCCGCCACGCTGGAATAGTTTGTTTCCACGACGCCCGCCTCCGTCAAGATCGCCAGGCCATATTCCCGCCAACGGATGCTCCGCGCCACCAGCTTGCGTCCGTCCGTCAGCCGCACGGTTCCGGCCGGGGGCTCCGCGCGGTGCGTGCCGGCGGTCCCCACTATCCGGCGAACCCGGTCGGTTCGTACCAGCACATGCGTTCCCCCAACCGGCATCAGCGGAATTTCCAGTTGCACCTTGAGTCGCGGTCCTCCTTCCCCCTCCACCAACGCAACCGCGGAACCATTGACCACATCACCGTTCGCCATCATCACCAGCGGCACTTCCCGCTCGACTTCGGCCGTCTGATCCCTGAGCAGCCGCGCCGGGTTCTCGGGAGCAAACAGGTCTTTTCCCGCGAGGCGCACACTCGCTCCCTGCAGGGGCCAAGCCGTCATAGCCGACCCCTTGGCCCGGCTGCCATCCGCGAGAACGGCCACGAATCGCTCGGGGAAATACGCGGGTCGCGGGTCAGAATAGCGGGGCTGAGCGGCAACCGGGGCGGAAACGACCAGCTCCGCCGCCAGCAAAAGGAGCGGCAGCAAGAATACAAAGCGACGGCAAAAGGGTCCTTGCAACATCCGAACTTTGGGCTCTCAAACGTCGGCGAAATCTGGCTAGGGACATTTCATGGTAACTGACAATCGGCGGAGGGAATACGCTGTTTCGTCCGAACGGCACTTCACGGCGAGTTATCGCGGAACAACCGTTGCTTTCTTTTCCCCCGCTCGCATAGAATAAATCTCAGCGGCAAAGCTGGTGAAGATTTCAGGCGGCGAGTAAACTTCCCACTGGCAGGGGTGCCGAAGGGAATTCGGCAAAGCGGCGCGAACTCACTCGGGATGGCGGCGGTCATGTTCACCTGGCAAATCATTCTGGCGGTTACGGGAGCGGTGCTGCTCCTGGGCGTCGCACTGGCGTATGCCGCCTTGCGTCAGCGGCGACCTTGGCGCGTGAACCTGGAGAGGGCTCGCAAACTGTTCCACCTTCGCCGCGAATGGCTGGAGGCCCGCTTTTTCACCCTGGCTGCGACTAGCGGCAAGCCTCGCGGCCTGGAATGGGTCGACTGCGATTTTGAAAACCCGGTCTCCTTTGCCCGCGACCGGCACACTGGGCGTCTGCGAGCGCTCGTCGGAGTTACGGTTCGCTTTCGGGCCATCGATGGCGGCGGAATGGAAGACAATCCCAATGTCGGCAACCTCCGGGCAGCGAGCGCCATCTTCCTGCTCGACGGCGAAGAATGGAGCACCGATGGCCGGGTGCTTTTCAATCTCAATCCTCTGCAGGCAATAGAGCACTTCCGGCAAGAGCTGGAAGTGGTGGAGTAGACCGTTGTCCTAGTTGCGGTTGGCGGTCCGCCTTCTAGAATCAGGCGGGTTGCACTTTTTCCTCTTATCCCACTGGGTGCGCATTGTCCGCGGCGGCAGCGCTCATTCCCTCGACGGTCACCTTGGAAGATTTTGTGGCGCTCAACCACGAGATTGCGGCTCTGGCGCGCGCCGGTGTGCCGCTGGGTCCGGGACTGACCACGTTTGGCCGCGATTTGCCGGGCCGTCTGGGAAAGATCGCCGCGGAGGTCGGAGCGCGGATCGAGCAGGGGGAAACACTGGACAGAATCGTCGCCACGCAGGAAGGATTTCCACCCGCTTACAAAGCCGTCGTGCAAGCCGGCCTGCGTGTCGGTCGTTTGCCAGCGGCTCTGGAAGGGATATCGCAGTCGGCCCGCCGCACGGCCCAGCTCCGCTGGACCATCAGCATGGCGATCATTTATCCGCTCATCGTCATGCTGGTCGGCTATTGTTTCTTTATTCTCACGGTGACGCGGATCGCTCCGATCATGGCTGAGACACTCGCCGATCACGCGAAGCCCAATAACGTGGTTCAACAGGGTTTGGCTTGGCTCGGCCAGACCGTACCGATTTGGGGCGTGGTGCTGCCGATCCTGGTCCTGGCGTGGTTTGCCTGGCTGTGGTGGAGGGCGGGGCGCGTGGCGGCGGGGGTTGAACTTCATCCACTCCTGTCCTTCGGCGCGGTATCCACCATGATAAAAATGCGCCGCGCCGGTCGGCAGGCGGCGATGTGCGATTGTCTGGCCCTGCTGAGCGAATATGGAGTGCCTCTGCAAGAGGCTTTGCCGCTGGCGGCCCGCACCACGGGAGCCAGGAGCCTGGAAACTGCCGCAGTGAAGTTGGCGGAGCAGATTGCACGTGGTGAAAGGACGGCAACTCCGCCGCCGCATTTTCCTCCGCTGCTCGCCTGGATGCTCACTAGTGGCGAGCTGCAACAGGAACTCCCCACGGTTCTGCGCCGGACAGCGGAATCCTATCGGGACGAAGCGAATCGCCGCTCCAATTGGCTACGGCTCTATATTCCGCTGATCTTGACGATCGTTTTCGGCGGCGGCACCGTGTTTATCTATGCCGTCGTGACGCTCGGGCCTTTCGTGCTGATTCTGCGGCATCTGACGGAACCGGGCTTTCAACCATGAGCGAATCTGCCCCACTGCCGTCCCTCACTGCGCGCGAAGCGGAAACATTGGTCCGCACCGTGGCTCAGCTCGCCGGAGCCGATTTGCCCTTGGCGGAAGGGCTGCGAGCAGCGGCGGGGGAGGCAGGTTCGCGGCGCATGAGCAGCGCATTGCGAAAGGTGGCCGGCGCGATTGAAAGCGGCCGGAGCCTGGATGAGGCAATTCTGGAGTGCGGCCCGCGTGTGCCGAAATTCCTGGCGGGCATTTTGCGGGCAGCGGAGAAGACTGGGAAGCTGGGTGTCGTGCTCACGGAATGGGTGGAGAACCAGTGGGCCGTGCGGACGCGGTGGCGGGAAGTTTCGGCCGCTTTGGCCTACCCAGCGATTTCGCTGGGAATGACCCTGGCAGTGTTCTTGTTCCTGGCGCTGACGGTCGCCCCAGCTTTCAGAGGAATGATGACTGAGTTTGGGCTGAGACTACCCGTTCCAACGCTCGTTTTCTTCTGGCTCGGAGACGTGGCATTGCCAGCCACCATCACTTTGCTGGTGAGCATTGTTTTTGGACTGCTCGTGCTGCGCGTGTTCGCCGGGCGAGCGGCCATCTCGCAGCTCATTTCCGCACTGCCGGTGGCCGGCAAGCTCTGGCATTGGTCGGGGACGGCGGAAGGACTGCGGGGAGTGGGGCTTTTGGTGGAAAACCGGATTCCCTTGCCGGAGGCGCTGGAACTTGCTGCGGACGGCGTTTCAGATGCGCACATCGGCCAGGCCTGCCGCCAACTCGGCAAACGAGTGGAACAAGGTCAACCGCTGTGGGAAGCATTGCTGCGGACACGGCTGTTTCCCATGGCGATCATTCCCATCATCCGCCAGGGGGAGCAACAGGGGACACTGGACAACTCGTTGCGTACCGCGGCCAGGATGTTGGAAGAGCGCGTCCACAACCGTTCGACGCTGGTGATTCAGATCTTGCCGCCGCTGATATTTCTGATGGTGGCGTTCATGATTGGAATGCTGTTCACGGCTATTTATTTGCCGATGAGTGGGCTCCTACAGGGGCTCGCCTAGCCGCCGATCCAGCCGGCGAAGAATTTCCATCATCCATGACCGCCAAGCCGCCATTCACCGACAGCTTTTCCGTGCAGTCCCCGGCAACTCGGGCGCGGCAACGGTTCTGGCGAAACTATGCCTCGTGGATCGGGATGGGGCTGGTGGCCCTGTTCCTGCTCTTCGCGCTGGGAGCCGACTTTTTGTCGCCGTACTCACTCGCTCATACTGCCCGCGAATTCGATCCCGTCACGGGTTTGGAGGTCGGACTGCGGCTCAATGAGCCGGCGAGCGGTTCGCACTGGCTGGGAACCGATGCCAATGCCAAGGATATGCTGACCCGCGTGATGCATGGTTCGCGGCTGTCGCTGCTGGCGGGAGTAGTTTCGATCCTCCTGGCAGTTTCCGTCGGCGTGCCGGTCGGGGCGGTGGCGGGATATTTTGGAGGCTGGGTCGATGCGGTCTTGATGCGGACCGTGGACGTCGCACTGGCGTTTCCCAGTGTGCTGATTGCGCTCTTGGTAACGGTGGCGTTTCATCCCGGCTGGGGGACGGTGATCATTGCGGTGGGGCTGATCAATGTCCCCTTGTTTGCACGGCAAGTGCGAGCCACGGTGATGAGCGTCGTCAATCAGGAATATGTCCTCGCCAGCAAAGCACTGGGAGCCGATACCTGGCACATTCTGACACACGCGATTGGTCCCGCCCTACTCAGCCCCGTCGCGATGCTCGCCAGCCTGAGCGTGGGGACGGCAATTTTGGAAGTTGCGGGCTTGGCCTTTTTGGGGCTCGTGGGGGATTCCACGGTGCCAGAATGGGGCTGCATTCTGGGAGAGGCCCGGCAGTATTGGCGGCAGAATATCTGCTACGCCTTTGGCCCCGGCAGCGCGATTTCCTTCGCGGTGTTGGGTTTTAACCTGCTGGGAGACGGCCTGCGGGACGCGCTCGAGCCCAGGGGACAAGCGTAGCCCTTGCGCCGGAATCCCCCTTATTTCTCGCTCCCAAGCGGATTCTTCCGCTCGGTCCATTCATAGTCGTCGAGCTTCAGCGACAGTCGCAGATAGAGAAACTTCTGAATCTCCGCGGGGGTTTGCAACCCATTGCGGAGCAGGTCCGTCCCTTGCAAGCTGGTTTCATCTTCCACGAAAAACAAATCCTGCTTCTTGGCCGCCTCCTTTTCGTCGGTCGGTTGCTTGCCGTGAAAGCGGAGCATCGCGGAGTGCATCCGTTTGGCGTCGCCGTGAGGCTTGGGTTCTTCTTTCCCCACGCAAATCAAGGTCGACAGCTTGGCCTTCACGATGGGGTGCCCCAATGGTCCTCGCGTGGTCACGCCGCGAAAAGACTCGACTGGCGAAAGCAGCACCATCGCCTTCACATCCTGCCCTTGTTTGAAAGAAGGAAGGGAGCGGACGTTCCAATCCTCCGCCGACCACATCATGGCGATCGAGCAGCCCAGCTGCGCGCCGACGACACACAGAGCTTCGATGTTCAGCTCGCCGGCATTGTTCTTGACAACAAGAAATTTTTTGACGGCTTCGACATCGCGAACCATTTTTTCGAGGTCAGCCCCTTTCATCTTTTCCAGCTCAAAGTCCTCGGTGTCGCCACCGGCGAGCTTGTATTTGAGGCTCTGGCCGTGACCGCGGAGATCTGGACAAATCACCGCGTAGCCCTGCTTCTGTAGCACGGAGGCCATGAGGTGAAAATCGCCGCGGTTTCCTTCCCAGCCGTGCAGCATGATGATGGGCACGGCCTTCTTCTTCAGCTTGCTGGCATAGTAGGTAGCTTTGATGGTTACGCCGTCGTTGGTTTCGACAGTAACATTCTCGGGGTCGGGGACCTTGTCCTTCTCCTCATCCTCCTTAGTCTTTGCCTGAGCAAAAACCGAGGAGCTGCCCACCAGCAAGGCCATGGCCAGCCACGCTAGGGCAGCAAATCGAATCCAAAATGTTGACTGTGACATTGAAGAGTTCATAAGGACTTTACTAGTTGGATAGGCGAAAATTCGCGCTTCGTCGGGCGTTCCCCTCGAAAACCAAAACCTCCACTCGCTTCCAATCATCCTATGATTGCGAAGTGGTCATCGTCAATCAACAAATCTTGATGAAGCGAGCCGCAAAGTCAACAATCCAGGCCAATCGCGGCCAGAGGAGCGTTCACCTATTTGGCTGCCCCCCTAACAAGGTGGTTTCTTGGGCTTCGCCAGGTTTTTCGCGGTAATGGCCAACATTGAGACCATTTTGCCCGATATTTGGACCGTGTTGAGCATCAATATTCCGAGTACATCCGCTTGGGAAATGCGCTTAAGCAGCAGGGCTCAAGTGGGGGCTTTTGCCGAGGAAACGGCAATAGTTAAGGGGCCGGATTACGAATCATCGCGAAGTTGCTTGCATTTTCTCGGGAATTCGATGACAATTCGGCTGGTAACGGAGAACCAGTCCAGGAACCATCTTAGGACGAATGGACGGGGTGTGAATGAGTGCTATTCACAGCACCCCTCGCCAGGAATCGCAACAGGAACAGGAACAGGAACAGGGCTGTGAACATGATTCAAGGACTGCGGACTTGGTGGCAAAAGCAAACCGGTGAGGACGAAACTCCTTTCGATGGCGATTCCCCCGCCTTCCTCGTTAGCTTGCTGACGCACTTGGTACTGGTGGTGGCACTGGGTTTGACTCCCTTGGTTGTGCCCACCAACGAACTTTCGTTGACCGTCGTTTCCGTGCCCGAGACGGAAGTCGTGGTCGAGCTCAAAGTTCCTGAAGAATTCTATTTCAGCGATCAGCCGAGCGAGGAAGTGGGAGCCAACAGCGTCCAGGGGGATGCCATGGCGCTTTCGGAAGCTCCGATCATTTCCGAAGTCTCTGCCATACCCAGCCACCACGACATTCTGCCAGAAGTTGACGTCGCAAACGTCGAAATCAACAACGCTATCGAAGTCGCCACGGGTTTGCACTTCAACGCCAACATGGCCGTGAAGGGAGCAGCCGGCGAAGGAACGACGGGGGCTGTCGGCGCGATTGACCGCCTGACGCATGAGATTTTGCTGTCGCTGGAAGAACGCAAGACCTTGGTGGTCTGGTGCTTCGATTCGACGGCTAGCCTGGCTCCGCAGCGGGCGGCGATTCACGACCGGTTCGACAAGATTTATGAAGAGCTGGGAATCATCGAAGCCGCCGGGAACAAAGCGTTCAAAAAGCACGAAGATGAGCCGCTGCTTTCGAGCATTGTCGCGTTTGGCAACACTGTGGAGCTGATTACGAAGAAACCAACCAGCAGCTTGACGGAAATCAAATCGGCAGTGAAAGGGATGAAGAACGACGACTCCGGCAATGAATTCGTCTTTCAAACCGTCCTCCAAGTCGCCAAGCATTACGAACAACTTCGTTATGCTGTCCAGGGAGGTTCACCGGAGCGTAACGTGATGATTGTCGTCTTCACGGATGAGGCCGGTACCGACCAAAAGAGCTTGGACGAAGCCGTCGCGCTCTGCCGCCGCAAGACCATGCCGGTCTACGTGGTGGGCGTTCCCGCCCCGTTCGGCCGCAAGGAGACGATGATGAAATGGGTCGATCCCGATCCGAAATTCGATCAGTCTCCCAAGTGGGGCGTGGTTGATCAGGGGCCTGAGTCCCTCTATCCCGAACGGATCAAGCTCAACTTCTCCGGCAGCCGGGAAGAAGACCTGGCGATCGATTCCGGTTTCGGTCCTTATGCCTTGACGCGGCTCTGCGTGGAGACGGGCGGGATCTACTTCTCTGTACATCCGAATCGGGATGTGAGAAGGGCCGTCAGCCGGCAGGAGACGCAGGCTTTCTCGTCGCACATCTCCCAGTTTTTCGATCCAGAAACAATGCGGCGGTATCGGCCCGATTATGTATCGACCACGGAATACGAACGGCGAGTGAGCTCGAACAAGGCCCGATTTGTGCTCGTGCAGGCAGCCCAAAATTCGCAACTTGACCAAATGGGAGCCCCCAATCTCCGGTTTGTGAAAACGGATGAAGCGGCTTTCACGATGGCCCTTTCGGAAGCCCAACAGGAAGCGGCTCGCCTGGAGCCGAAAATCAATCAGCTTTATGAGCTCCTACGCGGCGGGGAAGCTGACCGCGAGAAGGAAGAAACGCCTCGCTGGCAGGCCGGTTACGATTTGGCAATCGGGCGCGTGTTGGCTGTAAAGGTTCGCACGGAAGCCTACAACGCCATGCTTGCCGCCGCCAAACGGGGCCTCAAACCCAAAGATCCCAAGAACAACACCTGGACCCTCAAGCCCGCGGACGAAATCTCCGTCGGCAGTCAGCTCGCCAAACTGGGCGAGCGGGCGAAAATGTACCTCAATCGCGTAGTAAAGGATCATCCTGGTACGCCGTGGGCACTCCTGGCCGAGAAGGAACTCAAGGATCCGGTCGGCTGGGTTTGGGTCGATTCGTTCACGGATCTGGCTCCTCGCAGAATGGCTGACGGCGGCAACGGAAATCCCGCGCCGGCCGTGAACGATGCGAAAATGATGCTCAAAAAGCCGCCGCCCAGTCGCCCGCCGCCAAAGCTGTAAGCAAGCGATGGCTAAGTAGCCCTATTGATCAACCATGAGGCCCGGAGGTTTTCCGGGCCTTTTTTGCTGCCAACTACTCACCACAACCACTCACCACTCAACTTTCAACCCATGTCCCTCCTCGACCGCTTTCGTCTCGACGGCAAACGCCTGTTCATCACCGGCGGCAGCCGCGGCTTGGGGCGGGAGATGGCGCTCGCCTGCGCCGAAATGGGGGCCGACGTGGTGCTCGTCGGCCGCGACGTGCCCAGCCTGGAAAAGACGGCGGCGGATATAGAAGCCCTCGGCAGAGTAGCGCTCACCATCAACGCCGATGTCAGTAAGACCGACGAGTGCGAAGCCGCCTGCCACAAGGCGCTGACGGAAGCCGGGCCGATTCACATCCTCATCAACAATGCCGGAGGGCGTCGGCAAAACATTCCCACGCACGAGATGCCGCTCGATACCTGGCAGGAACTGGTCGATCTCAACCTCACCAGCGTCTTCCTCTGTACCAAGATTCTCGGGGGCGCGATGATCGCCCGTGGCCAAGGGGGAAAGGTCATCAACATCGCCAGCATCAACGCCCTTGTTGCCGGCCGCAAGATCGAAGGCCGCCACTACGAGACCTGCAAAGCCGCTGTCGTGCAATTCACCCGCGCCGTCGCCGCCGACTGGGCCTTGCACAAAATCAACGTCAACGCGATCCTCCCCGGCGGCTTCATGACCGAGCCCAACCAGCGGTGGCGCAAAATCCATCCGGAAGTGACTGAGGCCTTCCTGCAACAAATTCCCATGGGCGACTTCGGCCCCCCCGAAGACCTCGGCCCCCTCGCCGTTTACCTTGCGAGCGACGCCAGCCGGTACATGACGGGCGCATCGCTGGTGATCGATGGGGGGTATACGCTGTGGTAGTGGGCTGGCCCCTGCCGTCTATAATGGATAGTTATGCCGCGACTAGCAAGTTACCTCTGTCAGCGCCTCTCGTCCTTACCTCTCGATCGCCGATCCTTCCTCCGCCAGGCCGGCTGTGGATTTGGGGCGGTGGCGCTTTCGTCGCTGTTAGCGCAAGGCGATTTCGGAGCTGCAGCAGAGCAAAACAGTGATCCGCTCGCCCCTCGCCAGCCGCACTTTGCCGCCAAGGCCAAGAGCGTCATCTATCTCTATATGGACGGCGGGCCGAGCCAGGTCGATACGTTTGATCCCAAACCGCGGCTGGCGGCGGAGAGCGGCAAACCGTTTGCCATGAAGATCGAGCCGACGCAGTTCAACAATATTGGGGCCACGCTCGCTTCGCCCTGGAAATTCCAGCAGCACGGAAACAGCGGCACTCCGGTCAGCGAGCTTTTCCCGGGTGTGGCCCAGCACGCGGACAAGCTCGCCGTCATCCGCTCCATGACCAGCCAGTTCCCGGAGCACACCAGCGCCAACTATTTCCTGCACACCGGCACCGGCATCCAGGGGCGGCCCAGCATGGGGGCCTGGTTCGGCTATGGCCTGGGGAGTGAGTGCCGCGACCTGCCGGGCTTCGTCGTCATCAACGGCGGGCTGGTTCCACCGGGAGGCCTCGATAACTTCAACAGCGGCTTTCTGCCCGCCAGCTACCAGGGCTCCATCTTCACGGCCGCGAATCCACCGGTCGCCAACATCAACCGCAGCGAGCCGACCGACCAGCTCCAGAAGAACAAACTGGCCCTGCTCAAGAAGCTCGACGAAGAACGGTTGGCGGCGACCGGCAAAAACGGCGCTGTGGAGTCGGCCATCGCCAATTATGAGTTAGCCTACCGGATGCAGACGGTTGTGCCGGGTCTCACCGACCTCAAGGACGAAACCGCCGCCACCCAGCAACTGTACGGCCTGGATGCCAAATTTCCGCACACCGCCTCCTTCGCTCGGCAGTGCCTGCTCGCGCGGCGCTTGGTCGAGCGCGGCGTCCGGTTCATCGAGCTGACCTGCCCCAACTGCGGTCACGACCGCTGGGACCAGCACAGCGGCCTGAAGAAAGGGCACGAGGACAACGCCCTCGCCGTGGACCAGCCAATTGCCGCCCTGCTCACGGACTTGGCACAGCGCGGCCTGCTCGACAGCACGCTGGTCATCTTCTCCGGAGAATTCGGCCGCACTCCGTTTGCCCAAGGCTCGGACGGCCGCGACCACAATCCCTTCGGCTTCAGCCTCTGGCTCGCCGGCGGGGGCATCAAGGGAGGGACCATTTACGGCCAGACCGACGAATTCGGCTACAAAGCGGTCGAAAACAAAGCCGAAATCCACGACCTGCACGCCACGATGCTGCACCTGCTCGGCATCGACCACACCCGCCTCACCTTCCGCTTCAGCGGCCGCGACATGCGGCTCACGGATGTGCATGGGAAGGTGATTAAAGAAATCCTATCGTAGTGAAGGCGTGGCACCTCCACGGCTTTGCGTGGGCGTGATCCTTACTTGACGGGAATTCCAAAGTCCCCCCGCATATCGCGCCACAGGCAATGGATGTGGTTGGCAGGATTGCCCGCGGCATCCGGCTGTTTGTTGACAAACTCAATCTGAAACGTCGGCCCCTGAACACAGTAGGAATGGCCGATCCCCGGTTTTTCCGCTCCCTGCCACGCGAATTGGATTTTGTCAAATCCTGCCTTGTCGATCGCGGTGAGGCGCTCCTCGGCGACATCCGCTGGCATGGTGGCTGCATATTCGGAAATCAGGCTGCGCAGAATCTTCGCCTGCTCGCTCGTCAGCTTGGCTGCGGCAATTCCCTGGGGAGCATCCGTCGCGGGCTGGGGCTTGCCGGCGTTGCGGACTTCTTCCATTGGCTTGTCGGCAACAATGGCGAGCTTCTTTTGTTCGGCGGTGAGTGAGGCCAAGAGATCAAAGGCCAATTGCTCTTCACCTTTGAGAATCCGCGTTCCCTTGGGAAAGGCGGGCAAAACCTCCTTCATCACCGTAGCTGGGTTTGCCGCGAAAGTCGCAGGCGTCGACGAAACAACTCGCCCCTTGTCAACGACGAAATTGAGCGACAGATGATGCCCTTCGACGCTTAGCCCCCACTTACCATCAGTAGCGGGAGCGCCGAAGAGCGTGAAGTAGTAGCGATCGGTGTCCCGAATCTGGCCCCCTACTTTTTCCTTCTCAAGTTCCTTCAGCAAAGCCTCCATCGCCATGATTTTCGTTGCTTTTGTGTAGCCGACTTCGCTCAGCGCGCTCTTCAGAAGCGCTTGGGCGGCCTTGCGCTGGTTCTCGTCCATGTTGCGGACTTGCAGACCCTTGCGACCCGGCTTGCCATCCTTGTCAAAGAACGGAATGAAGTGCCAGTTCACTCGGGACTCAGAGTCAAACGACAGAACGGCGATTTTCTTCTGATCGGAAGTAAGCGTCGCCAGGAACTTCTCCGCCTGCGCGGTCATCCCTTCCCCCGCTCCCACGCGCCGGTAATACGACCAGGCGGAGGTGGCGACGAGCGCGAGCAGAATCAAAGTGGCGAACAGGTAGGGACGTTTCATGGGAGAACCTTGGCAGGATTGATTCGTTGAAAGCAGCGAGAGTCAATATAGCTTGGCAGTCCCAGACGCTCCACAGGACAAGCACATTTTTGACAGAAAGGGGAATAAGCCACTTGAACAGAAGAGAACGAAGGTAACGAAGGCGGAGGAAGACAGAAATGAGAATTGGTTTCAGTGCATCTTCTTCTGCCTTTCTTCGTTTCCTTTGTTCCCTTCTGTTCAATTTCTTCCGACCTACTCCGGATGCTCGTGTTTGTGAGGGTCCCGATCGTGATGATCCTGGTCGAAGTGGACGTGCAAGTCGGGACGCTTTTGAAACAGGCCATCGACTGCCGCATCGCTGACGTTCGCGCCGTCGAGATACAGCGATTCCAGTTTGGGAATCGATTGCAAATCGGCCAGGCCGCGGTCGGTGATGGGAATGTCAATCAGATGGACTAGCCGCAAGGCGGGAAAATCCTTCAAAGCGGCGATTCCCTGCTCCGTCACGTGCGGGCTGCCGATGCGGAGCATCTGGAGCTTGGGAAGCGTTTTGAGCTGCGACAGGCCCGCGTCGGTGAATTTTCCCTGCGGCAGATTCAGGATTCTCAGGTTCGACATTGTGGAGAGTGCTGTCAGGCCGTCGTCGCCAATGCTGCTGCCGCGAATGCGGAGATGCTCGAGTTGTGTGAGCTTGGCGATTTCGGTCATACCCGCATTGGTGAGGGAGTTGTCGGCATGGTCAAGTTGCAGGATCCTCAGCCCGGGGACATCACGAATGGAAGCCAGGTCTTGGTCGTTCAATGGCATCGATTCGATGAGAACCAGGTCGGTGGAGCCGCTGCGGATTGCCGTGATTTGTTCGGATAGTGACGGCTCGACGGTTTCAGTTGGGGTTGAACAGCCGGGCAGAAAAAGGAACGGCAGAATCATGAATGCAAAGGAAGAGACAAAGCTAGTATTCATCACCCTCGCCCTCCGCAACTGGGACAAGCGAGCTCATAAGCCGCTATCCCACGGCCGCGGCGCTGGCGAACTTGCATGGGAGTGCCGCAGCGGGAACAGTATTCTGCGTCTCCGGTGTCCCCTTTCTCCACTCTCTGTTGGCAGGCGGGACAGAGGGTGGTATCCGGAAAAACCTCCAGCCGCTCGGGAGAGATGAGAACCTGGCAGCCGGTGCATTTCCGGGCGTTGCCCCATGCAGCATCCTCGTCCATGGCCGGCTGCGGCAGATAGTAACCCGCCCCGCAACTTGGGCAGATGAGCTTTTCCTTTACGGAAGCGGCTAGTTGCAGCAGATAGCCGAGGTTCTTTGCAACTTCCGCTTTCACCCTGCGAAGCAGACCGGCGCTACGCAGCCGCTGATAAAGTACGTCCTGAGGCGTCTCCTCGGAATGAGAGCAGGTGGGGCAGTGCCAGCGGAGATAGGGCATAATCTATAAAGATTCGTCGCTAATGCAGCGTATCCGCCAGGGCTTCCTGCAACTCGGTCATCGCGGCGACGTCCTTCTGCTTTCCCTGGTTGGCGAAGAGCGTTTGCAAATTGCTGAGGATGCGGCTGCCCCACTGGGCGTGCGTGGCGGGAGAGAGGTAGGTGTCGTCCCGCGGCACTTCGCGGCCGCTCATTTGCTCCAAGCGAACAAAGGCCTCGTCGCGGCTGAGGGATTGGCCGTGAAAAAACGGGTCGACGTACATCCAACCTTCATCGGTCTTCACCCGAACCAGAAAATGCCCCGGCGAATTGATCCCCTCCACCGTCAGGCCGCATTTCTCCGCCACCACTTTGTAAATCAATGCCAGAATGATCGGCAAACCCCGTTTGGATTCGAGAACCTTCGGAAGATAGCTGTTGTCCGCCGCATAGTACTCGTCCGTATTGCCAGCGAACTTCTCCTCCGCGAAAAGCACGTCATGCAGGTGCGCCAGCCGTGCGGAGACCTGCTTGCTCTTGACCCGCCCCAGTACCCGCAAAGCCATCCCTTCGAGGCGCTCTTCGACGATGGCGGGTTGCGAGTTTGGCAAGGCATGCAGGGCAATCGCCGCGGTCGCTCGCAAGAGCCCCTTCGTCGTCGCTAGAATCGGCAACTGCTGCACAAAATACGCATAAGCGTCCTTGCGGCAGAATTTGGGAGAGAGCGAGCGATCCATTCCTTAATTGTAATCGAGCAGCCCTCGCGGGACATACTCTCCCTGATCTTTCAATTCGGTCGCGTGGTTACCAGCCAGTAAAAATAGCCGCAGACGGCGGCAGCAAATGCGATCAGTCCCGCGGCGACCAGCCAGGTGCGGCGAGTGTTTTCCGGCAGCTCGATCGGTTGCTGCACCGGCTCGGGGGTGATGCCGCTGCCGAAATCGTGGCCGCAGTGATGGCAAGTGCGAAAGAACTGCGGGCGAAAATGGTCGTCGCAGGTGTCGCAGAAGAGCAAGACCTGGGTGCGGCCCCCCTCTTCAATCAGGTCCGCCAGCGAAAATTTGCTCCCCCGGCTGCCGCAGACGTTGCAGCGCACCTCGCGGCGCTGTTGGCAACCTGGACAGTTCGGCCAGTCGGTCCAGTTGGCATCCGCAAATTCAAAATCTTCTGTGGCGATGTCACGCCCGTCACGCAACACAGCGTCAAACTGCTCGGCGATGAGCCGGCCCTTCACCGCATCTTCCTCTGCGACCAGAATTCTCGGAGCCGCCACCCAGCCGAGCGGCAACTCACCTCCGGCTGTCTGGATTTCGTTGACGACGTACGACCTGATTCCCCGCTCTTCGAGCAATTGGCGCAGCATCTGAGCGTGCTGGCTATTGGCGGCGCGAAAGATTTCCGTCGGGCGATCAGCCATAGGGCGAGGAAAATGTCGAAATTCGAATTCTAAATGACGAATTCTAGGGTAAGAAGGTCGACCTCATTCGCCATACGTCATTCGAATTTCGACATTTCAAAAAATAAGGGCCTCCGCGTCGCGAGGACGGGAGGCCCATGAATTGAGGTTTCAAGCAGCACAAGTGCTGTCTTAGACCATCGACTTCAGGTTCTTCAGCGCCCGAACCTTGACGACGTTTTTGGCGGGCTTGGCGGCAACGTCCATCAATTCGCCTGGCTTGAAGGGGTTGGGAACGCCCTTCTTGGCAGCCTGGGCAGGCTTGTTGACGCGGATAATCTTACACAGACCGGGAATCTGAAACGCGCCCGAGCCCTTTTTGCTCAGTGCCTTGCCGATTTCGGCCGACATTGCGTCCAGAACCGCGCCGACATCCTTTTTGGAGACGCCCGTTGCCTCCGAGATGCTCGCGTACACTTCCGATTTGCTCGGGGCCTTCGCACTCGCAGCTTTCTTTGCCATGGTGGCCACCCTCCTAGTGAGGTTCCTTGGTGAGAATGAAACGTGAAAATACGCTGTTTTCCGCCATGCGGATGGTTGGCGATTAGAATCTCTCCACGATAAAATGCAACGGCCCCGCCGGGAAAAACACGCAAAAATCGGCAAAAAGCCGCAGATTTTTGAGAATTTCGCGGTTTTTTGAGCCAAAAGCTCGAATCCCTGCGCGTCTTTAGGGAGATTTTGCGGCAATCACTGGGTTTTTTGGCAGGAGCCGGCCCCTACCTGGCCCGATTCGAACTAGGTCGCAAGTCCCAGATTTGCGACAATGGCGAACCTCGATTTTTGCCGGTCTTTCCGGCCAGCATGGACTCCTACACTTCACGGATGAAGTCTGCATGAAACTGTTTTTCTCCGTCGGCGAGCCAAGCGGCGATTTGCACGGGGCCAACCTGATCACCGAGTTGAGCCGCCGCAAACCGGGGCTCGGCTTCGCAGGGTTTGGCGGGCCTCGCATGCAGGCGGCTGGGTGCGATCTGCTGCAAGATATGACCGAGCTGGCGGTAATGGGGATTGGCCCGGTGCTCGCCCGGCTGCCGAAGTTCCTGTCGCTCAAGGCTCGGGCCGACCGCTATTTTCGCGAACAGCGCCCCGATGCCGTGGTTCTCATCGACTTTCCTGGCTTTAACTGGCATATCGCGGCGCGGGCCAAGGCTCAGGGCATTCCCGTTTTCTACTATGGACTGCCGCAGCTTTGGGCGTGGATGCCGTGGCGAGTCAGTAAAGTCAAACGAACCGTGGACCACGCGCTGTGCAAGTTGCCGTTTGAAGAAGCCTGGCTCCGTGAGCGGGGCTGTCACGCGACTTATGTGGGCCATCCTTACTACGACGAATTGCGGTCGCAAAAGCTGGACGCGAGATTCGTGCAACAGTTTTCCGGCGGACAGGACCATCGCCGTCTGGTGACGCTGCTGCCCGGGTCGAGGAATCAGGAAATAGCGTATAACTTGCCAACACTGTTGAAAGCCGCGCAGCTTATCATGCGAGAAGTTCCGGACGTGCGATTTGCGATCGCGTCGTACAACGAAAAACAGGCCGATGTTGCCCGCCGGCAAGTTGCCCGTCTCAAACTTCCATTTGAAGTTCACGTCGGCCGCACCCCGGAGCTCATTTCCGCGGCCCACGTTTGCCTGGCCTGCAGCGGCTCCGTTTCACTCGAACTTCTGTATCATGCCAAGCCGGCGGTGATGGTCTATCGCACTTCGCCACTCCTCTACTATGCCGTTTTGCCGTTCATCCGGGTGAAGTACATGACCCTCGTAAATCTCCTGGCCGCGGACGAGATCTTTCCCGCCGATCGCCGGCTGTACGATCCTGCCTTGCCCGGCAATGAAAAGGTGGTGTTTCCGGAGTATCCCACGTGCGGAGACAAATCCGCTGCCATCGCGAGCCATGCCATCGGATGGCTCACCGACGAACCTTCCCGGCAGGCCGTCATCCACCGCCTCGAGGACCTCCGCAGCCGTTTCGCGGGGGGAGGTGCCAGCCAGCGTACGGCCGACTATCTGCTGAAGCACCTCGCGCCGCGAACGATTATCCCCTCACACCACTTTGACACTCGTAGCGAGGATCCGATCCGTTGGCGAAAAGGTGGGTAGTACTTCCAATAATGGAATGGGCAATTCCAGGTCACTCTTCGCGGTTCGTCCCGTCTCGCCCCCAGCGAACCTTGCCATAACTCTCGCGACTGCCGATGCCTGGGGGTCTCCCCAGCATGAAGGGCTTGGCAAGTGCCAACCCCGCCAGAAAGTCGCCGATGTGCGCTCCGTAGGCCACTCCCGATTGCATGCCCCCCAGCACTCCCAGGCCGCTGATGATTTGAAACAGAAACCAGAGGCCCACCGCAACGTAGCCGGGCACGTCCATCACCATCCGCACGACAAGTACCGTCACGCGGCGTTTGGGATGCAACAGCAAATAGGCTCCCATAACGCTTGAAATGGCCCCGGATGCACCCAGGCTGGGAATTTGTGCCGAGGGTCCCGACGCGCTGAGAAAGACATGCGCGAGCGAAGCTAGAATTCCGCAAATGAGATAGAAAACGAGATAGCGACCTCGTCCCAGATCCTGTTCGATGTTGTCGCCGAAAATCCAAAGGAACCACATGTTTCCAGCAATGTGGGCCAATCCACCGTGCATGAAGATCGATGTCAGCAGGGTGAGGAACACTGGAATGGGGGTCGGCTTGAGCCCAGGGATCACGTAAACCTCAGGCCCGTTGACGCCTTGAACCTGAACCTGCCGATCTTCCGTCACAACATCGCGGCCGGACAGGATTTCCGCCGGAACCGCGGAAAAGGCGAGCGTGAACGAATCGTTGGTTCCAAAACCTTGTAACAGCAGGAAGACCGCCACGTTGGCAACGATCAGAATCACATTGACCACCGGAAAGGATGTCCGGTCGCGGTTGTCGTCTCCTAAAGGAAAAACCATGCTTTACTCCTGGCGTTGTTCGATTGCTTCCATGGTCTAATCCAGCCCATTAATCCGTTCGGGCTGACTCCCCAGCACCTGGACCAGGCCGAAGAGCGCCACGCCATGATGAACACCCAGGCGAAAGGACTGTTCTGCGCTCAGCAGATCGTAAATCGCCTTTGCCATACCGGAAACAACCAGCACCAGACCCGATACCAAATGCGTCGCGGGATTTTTAACCAGGGCCTTCAGCCGCTTCAGTGATTTTCTCACGCGTTGTCCAATTCACGAAAGAGGGGAGAGCAAGAGTTTGGCCATGCAACAGAAAGGCCCGCGCTCCCATGATAAGTCGGGGAGGCGGGCCAGGGCCAAACGATAATTGCTTCCCGACAATTAGAAATCGACTTGATACTTGATGGTCATCTTCTTGCGGATGTCCGCGGTAGCCTTCTCAAGCTCCTGAATACTGCTGCGGGCCTGGGTCCCCCCTTTGATCCGTTCTTCCGCGTGAATCGCAATTCTCGCTTGCCGATAGGCAGCAGTATCCGCCACCGCAACGGTGCCATAGTTTCCAACAGGCCCACCCCCCCCGTAGCCATTATAGGCGTAGCCATAGGTGTTTCCGTACGAATAGTAGTTGTACTGCATGGGAGTATTCACCTGGCGGACTCGATTGTCGGCAGCGCTCGTGCGAATCGCGTTGTACCCGCCGCGCAACAAGTCGGCGGCGTTGGCACCATAATCGATGAGTTCCGGATCGACATTGAGCACAGACAGCTGATCAATCTTGGCGGCATACTTGCTCATCCAGACGCCGAGTTGCGGCATGGTGTAGGAGGAATTTCCCGCCTTTTGGGCCCGCAGGTCGCTATAGAGCTTATTGATTTGCTTGAAATAGTTTTGAGAGGAGGCGACGATCTGCTCCTCTTTGGTCATGACTTTCTGTTCTTGGGTGATTTCCGGAACCTTCAACGAAGGGGGCCGGTTGAACAAGCTGGAGATACGCTGCATCCCGCTTGTGCCAATAGCACCTTCCAAATAAAACGTCTTCCCCTTCACAACCGGCTTCCATTCTTCGAATTCATCAATCATCACGCCCCGTTTGGCGAGCACATGCAGCAGTGCAGCCTTCGCCGTTTCCGCCTCCAGCGTGACGTCGGTGCCGAAGTCCACCCGGAGTTTTCCGGAGGTCTTGTCTGAAAAGACGAGTCCCAAGGTAATCCCGCGGATCGTGGACAACAGCCCGGCCGTCTCGGCAGGATTCAATTTGTGCTTGGCGAGAAACTCCTTCTCCTCTTCCATTCTGGCCGTGAGATGCTCCGGCGTAATGACGTCTTCCAAGTCCATCGCCAAAATGATCGGCGTCCCCACGTCGTTGGCGTAGCCAAATGCTTGGGTCAAATAGGGCGAAAGGCCCATTTCGGTGCGGCTGTCGATTTCCTTCATCCAGCGGGCCATCGCTTGGCGATTGGATGGGGCCATGAACGCGACGGTTTTCGAGGCGAGTCGGACCAGATAAGCGTTTCCGGGAAGGGCGACTGCCTCGCGGCCGATAATGGTGTCGGCCTTTCCGCCTGTCAAAGCGACCGCCTTGGCCTGGGATGGCTCGTGGTCGATTTCCATGATGGCTGCCTCCCACATCGGCACCCATGTTTCGTGCTCCAGTTGCATGGGAAGGAGAGCGAACTTGGTGTCGGAGGGCAGGAACGAAACGCCGGAAGCAAACGCACTGTCCCTCTTTTGCGCCCACTTCTCCTTGATCGCGATGGGGCTGGCCATCAGCTTTTCCATATTCACAATCGCGATGGCGTTCGTGGACGACGGCACCTTTTTGATGAGGTCGTCAAATTGTGCTCGGACAGCAAATGGGCAAGTAGCCAGGCCAAATATGGCCACCAAAACAAATTTGCAACGCAGACCGTTCACGGATCACCTCAGCAAATTCAAAAAAAGAGAAAAATGCCCTTGGGCGATGAGCCAGAAGAGACCCTTGCGATTTTAGCCACTGCTAGGGGGAATTCAAGGGATTGCCGGTTTTCCCGTGAAAGTCGACGGCTGCTTCAGTTCCGCAAGAGCAGGCAATTTCCGAACGTCTGAACCTGATTTGCCGGTAATGCTGCCTAACTCTCTTGCCCAGGCCGCAAAAGTTCGTATTCCGGCTCCGTGGCAGTTTGCCGGACTGCCGATGAGAAGCTATGCCGGTCACGGAAGATGGTACTACAGCGAAAAGAGTTTTCCTGGGGATGACTTTGGCGCTGCTGCAATGCTCATGGAGGAAAGACTGTCTCCTCCAGCCGCACTAAAGCCGTGACCAAAAAATCCGTCAGTTCCTTGAGTCTGCTCAACGATAGTCTTCCGGCCCCCACCGAGTCTGCTCCTAAATCTCCAGCGCTCGCAGGCACCTTTGAGCAACTGGCCGCCTCGTTTTCCCTCGTCAGCGGTTGGGAACTGACGATTGGCCGCTCCGCAATGGAAGCGGGCAGAGTCTGGTCCGCGCCCGTTGACAACGCCGATGGCCAACCGCAATCCGTACTTTCCCTGCTGCCGACGGATGAGCCGGCAACTTCTCGCCTGCCGCTGGAACAGGTACGTCCACTGGCGCTCGCCATCGCCAATCTGCTATCCGAAAAAGCCCGCTTGCAGCGGGCCGTCCTCGAGCGAGAAGCGGAGCTTGCCGCGGGAGTACCCGTTGCTGTTCGGCCCGACGACGCCGAGCATCTGGCGGTGCGATTGGCCGCGATTCTGAAGGGGGGGGCGGATGCCGTCGGTTGCCAGGCAGCCGGTTTGTATTTGCTCGATGAAACCACTTCCACTCTTAAACTGAGGGCCGCGCACAATCTGCCGCTCGAGCGAATGCTCGCACCAGCCCGGTCGCTCCGGGGAGCGATGGCTGACCTGGAAGCCCTCGTTGGCCAGGCGGTCGTGCTGGAAGACACCGCGATCCTTCCGCATTGGAAGTGTCCAGAGAATTTTCCCGCGGCAATCTGTGTCCCCATCAGCGGCAGCAGTACGCCACTGGGAACGCTGTGGCTGTTCGCCGAAACGAGCCGGGACTTCACCAGCGAACAGACCAACCTGGTGGAAATCATCGCCGGGCGAATTGCCGCCGATCTGGAGCGCGAGATGCTCTTGACCGAAGGAGCCCGATCGAAGAGCCGCGAAAAACACCTGGAATCCGCAGCTCGCTGGCAAGCCTCGCGCCTGCCGAATGTCACGCCGCTGCTGGACGATTTCGAAGTCGCGGGTTGGACGCTGCAAGCCGACGACATTGGTGGAGACTTCTATGACTGGTCCGTCCTCGCGGACGGACGGCTCTCGATTTCGCTGGGGGATGCCCAGGGAAAGCTGATTGAAGCCGGCCTGGGAGCCGCCGCCGTTCAAGCTGCCGTCAAGTCTCACGCCGCCTACGAGCACACTCCTTCCCAACTGCTCTCGCGGGTAAACGAAACCCTCTGGACAACCTCCGCCGGCGACCAGTTCTCCTCCCTGGCCTATGGCCTGCTGAACCCTGCTGACGGTCATCTCGAACTATCACTATCCGGAGCCGCCGCGGCGATTCATGTAAGGCGAAGCGACCGCGAGGTGTTGAAATCGACGACGCTGGCCCTGGGAACCGATCCCGAGACTCGTTTTGAAACTCTTTCGCGCCGAATGCATCCGGGAGAGTTTCTGATTGTCCTCAGTGAAGGTGCCCAGAGCGCGGTTGATGAAGGAGGCTTGCGAATTAGCGAGCTCGCCCTGGCTTCCCTGGTCAGCAATAATCTCCGCGATACCGCCGACGGCATCCTGGCCAAGGTCCGTCGCCTTCTCGACCGCGGTCAGGCGAGCCAATCCGAGGACATGACCGTGCTCGTGATCAAGCGGCGAATGTAGGGCGAGTGGCGAAGTCAGATTGATGGCAGCCAGAGTGAGAAAACCAGATTCAGGGAATTCTCATCAGTTTGCCTTCTATCATTTTGCCTAACCCTCAGAATCAAGCGAAGTCTCAGACGGAAATCTGCCGATATACGAGGGCGCGGATTCCTTGGCCGCGCAGCCTTGCGCCCGTGATTGGTGGACCGGAGACGACGGAGCATTCTATGCCAGCGGACTCACCCGAACTGATGCAGCAGATTACCGACTGGGCCAAGATCATCCTTGAATGGGTCGGTTTTGGAACCCTGACGGGACTGCTAGCAAAGGCAATCATGCCTGGGAAAGATCCCGGTGGAGCCGTCGCCACGATGGCGATGGGGATCGGCGGGACCATCATCGGCTGCGGCGTTCTGTCTTTCTTCTCCGCGGGAAAAACCCTGATCACGCCGATTAGCCCCGCCGGGTTTTGCGTGGCCACCGGCGGAGCCTTCATCATCCTCTTCTTTTATAAACTCCTCGGCGGCTACTACTTTCAGGAAGGGGAAGGCCCCATCCGCCGCCGCCGCGGTCACGGACACCGCACGGGGGGACGCGCCGCGACCGTGGTGATCAACGAGGATTAGTTCGCGGAACGAGCTTGAGCCTCTTCTAGTCCGAGAGCAGGAAGCGCCGCTAAAGCAACTGCGTTGCCGCCATGTTTGCGGACGCTCCCTACGATCTTTTTAGTCGCTGGCACGATCGGCAGGTTAATAGCCGAACGTGAACCCGCCGCGGGGGCCGTAGATCTGGATGACGCCGTGGTTGCCATATCGATAATCCGTGTGGCATCCGTTGCCGTATCCCGAGCCATAGCCACCGTAACCATACCTCGGGCGAAGGATGATCTGCCCGCCACCGTATCCACCGCCATAACGAGGTCCATGGCTGCTGCCGTGATGGTGGTGGTGATGATGATGCCCGTGGCTATGCCCGTGACCATATCCTTGAGCCATTACCGAGTTGGTGACCGAAGTGCCAACCGTCAGCGCCACAACCGCCGCCACTGCGAAGAGGAACCGTTTCATGCCAATCTCCTTTGCCAAACCGGGGTAAGAATTCGCCAGTCTCTCTTGGACCGGCACGGAAATAGACTACGCAGCGCCTGTGCCGAATGACCCTTGCCGACATGCGCAAACGACAACAGAATAAGAGGTTGCAACGAATGCGGCCGAGTTTTCTGGTGGTAGGTTGCCGCTAGAAGTGTCATCAGTCTGAATACTGTATTTGGCAGGAATGAGACGGAGCGCATGGTAGAATTCATGAATTGGGCGTATTGAGGAGTGGAGAGCACCATCATGACGGCGGCTGGCGAACCTCTTCGTTACCGCCGTTTCCGTGCTCCGGTCGCGGACCAAACGGCCCTCATCGAGCCGCCGATAGCGGAGATTCCGGCGCTGGTAGCACGCAACCAGACGCTGGCCAAGGATTGGGACCGGCATTCCGGCGTTCACTTTTCGGCGATCGGCACTTCCGCCAGGGACGACCTAAAACGGTGGCTGGATGTCACCCATTCTGACATTGGAAAGCCCTTCATCGCGACCGGTCATCAGCCCACGCTCTATCACTCGGGAGTCTGGCTGAAGAACTTTCTGCTGAGCGAGATAGCGCGGCAAGTCGGCGGCGAGGCAATCAACCTAACGGTTGATAACGATGTGATCCGGAGCCCCAACATTCGCATCCCCACGGCGGCCATTGATGCTCCACGATTAGAAGACATTCCGTTCGATGCTCCCGCGGAGGAAATGCCCTGGGAAGAGCGTCGCATCATCGCGCGACCAGTATTCGACAGCTTCGCATCGCGCGTCCTGGCCGCCTATGCTCCCCTAAGAGCCGCTTCACACTCCCCCTCGCAGCCGCTAATCATCGAGCACCTTTGGCGACATGCTCGCCGCCTGGCCGACGGCAGCCAAATGGGACTAGGCGATGTCCTGGGTTACGCTCGCGCTGCAATGGAAGAGGCTCACGGGCTGAAAACCTCTGACTTTGACATCAGTCTCATTTGTCGCTCGGCAGGCTGGTATCAGTTCCTCTCGATTCTCTTCGAGCGGTCGGTCTTGTTTCATGCGATCTACAACGCCGCCCTCGCCGAATTCCGCACGGTCAACCACATCCGGAATCGATTGCATCCGATGCCGGACCTCATCCAGGAAGACGACTGGCTGGAAATGCCCTTCTGGATCTGGGACGCCCCAAGACCACAACGTCGGCGACTATTTGCACGAAGCCGGGGTGATTCCTGGGAAGTGACCGACCGAGTGGGACTTCGCTTAACGAAAGATCAAGTTTGGGAAAATGCCATCCAATTGCCGGACATCCGTATCCGACCCCGCGCTCTCATCACTACCATGTACGCCCGGCTGGTCCTCTCCGACCTGTTCATCCACGGCATCGGCGGGGCGAAGTACGACGAAGTCACCGACGCCATCATCCGCCGCTTCTTCAACATCGAGCCCCCGGCGTTTGTCACGGCCACCGCCACTGTTCGTTTGCCACTGGAACTACCGCAGGTAACGCCGGATGATTTGACTGCCCTCGACCGGCAATATCGCGACTCCATCCATCATCCCGAGAGGCTTCTTGACGACTATTCCGGCCATCATCGGGCCGAATTCGCCGCTATTGTGAAACAGAAGCAAGAACTCATTGCTCATCGGTGGCGGGAGAAGCAGAAAAAAACCTGGCACGATCAGGTCAGCAGCGCCAATGAGAGGATGTCGTCGCTGCTCGAACCATTTAGAGAACAGCTTCGCCAGCATCGTGAGAAGCTCGTCGCCGACCTGCACCGCGCCCGCATCCTCGGCTCGCGCGAATATTCGTTCTGTCTGTTCCCGGAAGAGATGCTCGTGCCGCTGCTGAAGAATCTGGCGGGGATTCAAAGTTGACCCTGCCAGCGGCCTGCGTTAACGTAATAGAAGCCTCAGGCCACTCCCACCAATGCTCTCCCTCCTCACTTCCCCCGCCCGACTTTGCAGCGGCTTCTCGCGGCGGGAGTTGCTGCGCATTGGCGGGCTATCGGCGCTCGGGCTGTCGCTGCCGCAGGTAATGGCCGGGAATGTGTGGGGAAGTCCGACAGTTGCGCCGGGGATTCTGCCGACGGATAAGTCGTTTGGGAAGGCCAAGAGCGTGATCTTTCTGTGGCTGGCCGGCGGGCCGCCGCAGCATGAGACGTTCGATCCCAAGCCCGATGCGCCGCTAGAAGTCCGCGGGCCGTTCAAACCGATCAACACCAACGTGCCGGGGATTCAGTTCTGCGAGCTTTTGCCCCGGACGGCGGCTCATGCGGATAAGCTGGCGATCATCCGCTCGCTTTCCACGAACGACAACACGCACGACTCCAGCGGCTACTGGCTCTGGACCGGCTACAAATACACGGGGCCGAACAGCCGCACCATCCAGCCGACGGACTGGCCGTACTGGGGAAGCCTGGTCAAGAAATTCAAGCCGAGCGACACGCTGCCACCGCTTTCGACAGTCTGGCTACCGGATATCGCCCGGCTGAACGACAGCGTCACGCCGGCGGGCCAGACCGCGGGCATCATGGGAAGCGAATGGGATGTGGACCGCTTCGTCGGCGATCCGGCCCGCCCAGATTATCAGGTGGAAGGGTTGCGCCTCTCCGAACTGCCTCCGCTCCGCCTCAAACGGCGAGAGCAACTGCTCAAGCAGGTCGAAAAACACTTCGAGTTGCAGGAACGCGGCCCCGCGGTCAACCTCTACGGCAGCTTTCAGCGGCAAGCGTTTGACTTGCTCACATCCGGCAAAGCCCGCGAGGCATTCGCCATCGAAAGAGAACCGGGCAAAATCCGCGACCGCTACGGCCGCACCCGCTTCGGCCAGTGCGCCCTCCTTGCCCGCCGCCTCGTGGAAGCCGGCGTCCGCCTCGTTCACGTTCAGTGGCCGCGCGAGCCGGGAGACAGCTCGGTGGACAACCCTTTGTGGGATACGCACGCCCAGAACGCGGAGCGGGTGGAAGACGTGCTTTGCCCGACGTTCGACGTCGGCTTTTCGGCCCTTTTGGAAGACCTCGCCGAACGGGGCCTGCTCGAAACAACGCTGGTCGTCGCTGTCGGCGAGTTCGGCCGCACTCCCAAGGTCAACCCCAACGGCGGGCGGGACCACTGGGGCCCGGTCTTCTCCTGCGCGCTGGCCGGCGGCGGCATCTCCGGCGGCCAGGTCTACGGTAGCAGCGACAAGCAGGGGGGCTATCCCGCCACCGACAAAGTCGAACCGCACGACTACGTCGCCACGCTGTTCCATCTCGTCGGCATCAACCCCACCAGCACTTTTCACGATCGCGAAGGGCGCGAGCACAAGCTGACCATCGGCACTCCTCTCCACAAGCTGCTCGGCATCGTCCCCGCGACGAATGAGCGCTGTACCTGTACCGGGGATGTCACGCGGGTTCCGGCTTTCGACGAAAACCAGATGTTGCTGGACAGCGACTTCACCGGCGCTGCGAAACTCTCCCCCGCAGAAGGGGCCGCCCGTCCACGGGGTTGGAAGGCCAGTCCCATCGCCTCGGCGGACACGAGCGGTTCGCTCGCCGTGCAGAGGCTCCCTGGCAGATTGCAAATCGGTTTTGGGTTGGAAGGAGCTCTTCCCGTCATCATTGCCAAAGGGACCACCGCGCTGCTCGCCCAAGAAGTCCGCAGCCCCTTCGCCGGAACCTACAAAGTTGCCATCACCGCTTGCGGCTTCGCGCCGGACAAGGAATTCTACGACGCCAACTTCCTCAAACACTTCTCCTGCAAGCTCCTCTTCTTCCAATACACAGAGGCTGCCAAAAAAGCCACGGCCCGGAAGGAGCACATCAGTATTCCCATCATCCCGCAATTCACACCGGAAGGGATGTCGCGGATGGACCGTTTCGAGCTTGCCAAAGAGTTTGTGAACCCCACCCCCGGTTCCAACTTCTCTTTCGGCCTCGGCCTCGGCATCGCTATTCTCATCGAGAAAACCAGCGACGGTCCGCTGGCCCTTCCTGCCGGAAAAGCCGCTGGCATCCGCCTCGCCTCGGTCGAGCTCTCCTTCACCGGCAAGGTGCGGAACGAGGATGTAAAGGTGTAGGCACGTGACTCCCGCCAAACAACTTGCCGCGTTCATTCGCAAGTTCAGTCCCGAAAATGCCGCGCTGATCAAGGGCTCGCTCAAGAAAATGAGAGCCCTGTTCCCAAACGCGGTTCAATTGGTGTACGACAACTACAATTTCCTGGTTGTCGGTTTTGGGCCCACCGAAAAACCATCCGAGGCCATCTTCTCCCTAGCCGCATTCGCCGGAGGCCTCATTCTCTGTTTTTTGCAGAAGGGACCGAAACTCAAGGACCCAGGCAAGCTCCTGCGCGGCGCAGGCAAAGTCGTCCGCAACATTCGCCTCGCGGACGCAGGAGATTTGGACAAACCGGAAGTGCGGGCACTCATCACCCAAGCTCTCGTGCTCGCCAAGCGTCCCATGGATGAGTCCACTCGCGGAAACCTGATCATCAAGTCCATCTCGGCCAAGCAGCGACCGCGGCGCTAACAGGCAGTTTGGATTTCGACCTAGGGCAACTCCCGAATCCGGATGTTCTTAAACTCAATAGGCGAGCCTTCGGACTCCAGGCACAGGAAGCCGCTGGCGGGTTCACAGCCGCTGCCGCCGGAGACTTCTTCACCGTTCACCCAGAGGCGAACCTCGCCGTTGATGGCCCGAATGTAGTAGTGGTTCCATTCGCCGTGCCCTTTCGCCAGGTCTTTCCGCGGAAAGCTGCGGCTCTTATCGGGAGAGAGCGGCGGAAAGGGATTCATTTTCACGCCGACGGCGAAGACGTCGCCATTCGTGGTGAACCAGTCCCCTTTCTTGCCGGTCTGCTTTTGATACTGCTCGGCGTAGCCGTGGTCGAGAACCTGGACTTCGATGCCCTTGGGAAGCTGTCCCTTCTTCACTGCCTTGAGCGATTCTTCCGTGGTCCAGACGAAAACGCCGGAGTTCCCCGCGGACTTGAGATGCTTCCACTGCACGACGATCTCAAAATTCTTGTACTGCTTGTTGGAACGGATGACACCGACTGGCTTGCCGGTGCAATGCAACGAACCATCCTTCCAAGTCCAAGTATCATCGTCGCAATTATTGTTGGTGAAATCTTTGTCGCCTAGCTCCACCCAGCCGGGGCCGTTGCCATCGATGGTAACTTTGGGGAGTGGAGAGTCCTTTTCGTCGGCGCGGGCGTTGCCCAAAAGCATGAGGAAGCAGAAGAGTGTTGTAAGTTTCCAGGCGAAGTTCATAATGGCCTCCGAAAGCAATGGTGATTCAGTGACGACCCTGGTGGCATCTTACAGAAAAAAATGGTGACAGGTTGCGAAGGAGGCTGGCAGTGTTCCACAATGATCGAATCCAGAAGCCCTTCCCCGCCTTGTAGAGGTTTGACGATGCGACGCTTTTTCACTTTCTTCTCTGTCCTGCTCTTTCCTCTATTGATGGCGCTGTCGGTTTCGGGCGAGGAAGAGCCGCTGTTCACCCAGAAGCTCAACGTCAATCCGCCGCCGATCAAAGACGATCCGTCGCTCAAGTACGACTACGACATTGTCTACGTCCGGGCCAAACGGGCGGGGGACAAAATCCACAAGCGGTTCTACACCGATTTCTCCCAGCCGGTGACGATGGAGGCGGGGGCCGATTTGATGCTGCTGCATCCCGACGGCAGCGAGGAACTGCTCGTCGAGGGAGGGAAAGGCTCGATTACCGATCCGGTCATTTCCTTCGACGGCGAGTGGGCCTACTACGTTCATCTCTACAATCTTCAAAACGCCAACCAGTGGTCGCCGCCGAAGGAAGGGGCTGACATTTTCAAAATCCACTTGAAGAGCCGCCGTATCGTCCGGCTGACGAATCAGCAGTTTGTGCCGAACACTGGCGCGGCCAATTGGGGGGCTGACTATCGCAAAGGTGACGATGGCAAGACGGCCTATGACTATGGCGTCTTCAACATGGGGCCGCATCCGTTGCCGGGCGGAAAAATTGTCTTCACCAGCAACCGAGAGGGTTATCGACCGAGCAAGGGGTATCCGGCCATCGCCCTGCAACTGTTTGTGATGGACGACCGGGACGAAAGCGTCGATGCCGCGGAAGAGTATCCCGCCAACATCGAGAAGATTGGCCACCTCAACATCGCGGGTGCCCTTCATCCCGTCGTGTTGGCCGACGGTCGAATCATGTTTAGCAGTCTGGAATCGCAGGGAATCCGCAGCGAGATCTCCTGGGGAATTTGGACGATTCATCCCGACGGAACCAACTGGGGACCGCTGGTAAGCGCATTTGATCCTGGCGGAGCCTCGAACGGGTTTCACTTTCAAACGCAGCTTTCGGATGGGTCACTGATCATTGAGGAGTACTACAATCAGAATAATTCCGGCTTTGGCGCCTATCTAAAAATGCCGCCGTCGCCGCCCAAGGGTTATGCCGGCTTTGGCCCCGCAAATATGCGGGATCCGCGGAACCCGCCGCTCCGTTTCGGTCGCTTCTATAACGGCAAAGGAAAATATTACTACCTGCCGTTCATGCCGACCGGAGCGGTTTCTTTCACGCCGTTCGCACTGAATCAGGAAGGGCCGGCGGACGAGTCGATTTTCGACGACAAGAATTCGCCGAAAGTCGGCAAGTTTACGCATCCTTCCGGCGCGCCCGACAATCATCTGCTGACCATCTGGTCGCCGGGGCCGGTCAATCACCAGTACACCTTTTTGCCGCAGCTCGACGGTGGCATCTATCTCATCAAGGACGGCAAAGTGCTCGAGGAGCCGGGAGAGATGCGGCTGATCAAGAACGACCCGAACTACAACGAAAGCTGGCCGCGGGCCGTCGTGCCGTACAAGCGGATTTATGGCATCGATGAGCCAGCGAAGCTGAAGCCGCTGGCCAATGACGGCTCGCGCTCGCCGCACCTGCCAGCGGGAACGCCGTTTGGACTTGTCGGGACGTCGAGCTTCTACAAGCGGGAAAGCTATCCCAACGGAAGCGTGCCGGAAGGGAAGGTGACGGCAACTTATCCGGGCGGAAACGATCCGTGGAAGGGACTCGACGCCTTCACCAGTCACGGCAACGGCATGCCAACCGCCTGGCACAACCAGGGAGGGGACGTCGGCCTGTACGAGAACTCTGACATTCATGCCGTCCGTATCCTGGCGATGGAGCCGACCACCGACCGCAAGAGCGGCCAAAAGTCGGGCCGTCAGTTCTACAGCCACGCCATGGAGCGGCTGCGGATCCTCGGCGAGTTGCCGCTGCGGAAATTCACCGGTAAGGATGGCGCGGAGCCGCTCGATCCCGATGGTAACCCAGACACCAGCTTCCTGGCTAAAATTCCAGCCGATCTGGTCTTCACGTTTCAGACGCTCGACAAGCACGGCCTGGCTCTCAACATGGCTCAGTCGTGGCATCAACTCCGACCGGGAGAAATCCGCCACGACTGCGGCGGCTGCCATGCCCATAGCCAGAAGCCGACGGAGTTCTCGCTCACCTTGGCGGCCAAACCCGAGTACAAGGTATTTGACCTGACGGAGAAGACCTCGCTCGTCTCGGCTAAGGAGGCCGATGATTCGAAGCAGAGATGGGATGCCCGCGGCGACACTGGCTTGCGCCATCAATCGGGTCCGCTGAGCGTTGAGTATCACCGCGACATCCGGCCGATACTCACTCGGAGCTGCGCCGCTTGCCACACAGCTAAGAACGGCCAGCCGGCGGGAAATCTGGTGCTGGACGACGAATCCCCCATCTCTTTCGAGCACCACGGTGAATTCCCTGGGACGTATTATCGCCTCGCCGTCGATGAACGGGCCAAATACGGCCACAAGCCGGTCGGCTACGACTCGTGGGGTTATCCGCAGGCTTCCCGCTACATCCGCAAGCTGCAAGCACGGCGGAGCCTGCTGACGTGGAAGGTTTTCGGCAAGCGCCTGGACGGGTTCTCGAACGAGGACCATCCGTCGGAATCCAAGCCGGGAGCAGGAGACCTGGTCGATCATGGCAAGAAGATGGAACCAAAGGGAAATGGACATCGCGTTGACGTTGATTTCGTTGGCAGCGTCATGCCGCCGCCGGATGCGGTCGCCGCGGGGAAGGTTGCGCCCCTCTCTGACGAGGACCGCCGCACGCTCGTTCGCTGGATCGACCTCGGCTGCCCCCTCGACCGGGACTATGACCCGAAAAAGCCTGAAGAAAGGGGCCGGGGCTGGATGCTTGACGACCAGCGGCCGACGCTGACGCTTACTTCGCCGCAGCCGGGCAAGAACGGCACAGTCACAAAGATCGTGATCGGCATGCACGATGCCTACACGGGTCTCGATACCGAGAGCCTGAGCGTGACTTCGAACATTCCGCTTGACGGAGCCAGCGCCGGCGAGAATCTGGCGGGCAGATTCAAGACCGTCTCGCAGGGAGTCTGGGAATGGAAGCTCGCCAGGCCGATTGACGAGTTGGCGTCGGCGAAGCTCGATGTCTCCGTCAAGGACAAGCAGGGAAACACTAGCCGGATTGTGCGGTCGTTCTCCGTAGCGAAGGAAGGGAAATAATGCAGACGACATTGTGTTGCGGCCTGCTCGCAGTGCTACTGGCCGCGTCCGCCTTGGCTGCCGACGCTAAGCCGATCCCCATCATTCTCGACACCGACATCGGCACGGACGTCGATGATGCCTTTGCGCTGGGGCTCATCCTCGCCAGTCCGGAGCTCGAGCTCCGCGCGGTGACGACCAGCGGCGGCCAAACCGAGGACCGGGCTTGGCTCGCCTGCCGTTTTGTTACGCAGTGCGGCAAGTCGGGCATTCCCGTGGCCGCCGGTGCTGAGCCGCAGGCGAAGTCGGAAGTGAACGACCAGATTCAGTACCGCCGCCATCCGGCTGCGATTTTCAATCGGACGCTGAAGCCGGTGAAGGAGCCGGCCGCGGAAGTGCTTTTTTCTGAACTGAAGAAGCAGCCCGGCGAGATTACGGTGGTGGCGATTGGCCCTCTCACCAACATCGCCCGGCTGCTCACCGACCATCCGGAGGCGGCGAAGCTGATGAAGGGGCTCGTCATCATGGGGGGCTCGGTCTTCGCCGGATACAGCGGCAAGGCCCCGCCGGAGCCAGAGTGGAACATCAAACTCGACGTGACGGCGGCGAGGAAGGTGCTGGAATCGGGCGTCCCCCTCACGATTGTTCCCCTCGACGCGACTGCCCTCGCCAAGGTGCCGCCGGAGGAGCAGCAGAAGCTCTTCGCTGCGGGCCGCCTGCTGGCCTGGCAAGTGGCGAACCTGCTGGAGCTCTGGAACCAGCCGGTGCCGACGCTGTTCGACCCGGTCGCCGTCGCCTCACTGCTGCGGCCCGGCGAATTCGAGTTCGAGGAGTTGCAGCTCACGATGAACGATCAAGGGCTGATGGCGGTCGGCAAGGGAAAGCCGAACGCCCGCGTGGCTGTATCCGCGAGACAAGAACAGCTCGTCGGCTGGATCGTGGAGAGGCTTGTTTCCGCCGGCGAGCCGCGTTTGCCCGCTGAGCCGAAGAACGCCAGTAAACTCGTATTGCAAGGCGGCTCTCCATGCAAAGTCCACGTTGCCGAAGACTACGATACCGATATCGAGCGCCGCTGGTGGATGAGCGGGAAGGAAGAGAAGCAGGACTTGCCCCAGGGAAGCAAGAGAGGATGCCGCGCGGTCCTGACGCAGGATTTTGACGACCTGCAAGGTGACGTGAAGACGATGTACCGGGCGGTCATCTTCAACCCCGTCCCTGGCCCGCCGATGGGGCCAAACACGCGCCTCTCGTTCAAGTACAAATTGCACGGCACCAGCACACTGCGGGTCCAGCTTTACAGCCTCACCAACGGGTATCACCGTTATCTGTCGGTGAAGGACTTGCCGCGGGACAAGTGGGAACAGGCAACGGTTGACATGACCCAACTGCGCCGCCCCGACGGAAGCGGTGGACCGCTCACGGCTGACGAGCGGATTGACGATATCCAGTTTTACATCGATCCTCGCGCCGAGCTGCTGATCGACGACGTGGTTCTGTACAATGCTGCTGAAAAAGATGAGAAGCGACCTTTCCCAAATCGCATCCTCTTCACCGGCTGGTTCGATACTGGCAAACAGGGTCAGGAATGGCCCGGCACATTCGAAATCGCCTCTCATGACAAGCCGCGGACTTGGAAATATGCCAAATCAGTGCCTGCCGATGCGGAAAGCGGCTACAAGCACTGGATTCGCCTCGGCCTCCGCGGTGAGCGGCTCCTTGGCAAAGAGTGCGAGCTCAAGTTTCTCTATCACCTGGAAGGAAAAGGCCCCATCGACGTCGTTCTCTATCGCGCAGGCAAGCCCTTGGCGGGTGGCATGCAGCGAGTGAGCAAGCTCCAAACCGGCACCTGGACAGAGACGACGCTGAATTACAGCTTCCCCTCAGCCGAGATGGGAACAGCCGTGGACGAGATTCGGTTCGGGATTCGCGGCGGAAGCACGCTGAAGATTGATGATCTGCTGCTCTACGAGAATTGAAGTTGAGAGTTATCCGTGTTTCTAACCATGCCCGCGAACCGTGTGAGAAGGGTCACCGGTGTCAATCCAAACAACTTCTTCCAAAATGGAATGCGATAAAAAGGACTCGAAGACATTGAATGCCAAGGTGCGAGGCATGTGTAGGCAGCTAGGATACCACCCGATTCCCACTCCGCAACACGGACACGGCTGTCCGATATGAAGTTCGCCAGAAACCTGCTGTCTCAGATTTAGCGGAGAATATGCGTGAAGACTATGGCCTTCTGAATCTTGATGCTCACAAACACCATACACCTGGTTGAACGACAAGTTGAGACGCGAATTCGAGTTGGAAACGAGAAAGACGTCCCCTTCTCGTTCAGACTTGGCTTTTGCAATCACATCCGCAACCAACCCCAATCCTGATGCCGCATAGAAGTTCGGCTCCAGATTCCACCCTATTTTGGGGTTAGCAAGTTCGAGAAAGGGCCTAGCAGAATGAATTTCACTCGATGAAGGCGTGAAGATGACACCAGTGGCGATTCGCGCTTCAAACTCTCGCATTTCTTTCCGTAGAGATTCTGGAATCTTTGCACACGGTGCGCATAGTCCATCGTTCTCTGCTGCCGTTTGCGGCAGAATCAGGTTGCCGCATTCGGTGCACTTAACTTTCTCGATGGCCATACCGTATTCGCTGTCTACGCCAGCATCTTCTCCACCACCTTCCCATGCACATCCGTCAAGCGGAAGTCGCGGCCCTGGAGGCGGAAGGTGAGCTTGAGGTGATCGAGCCCCATCAGGTGCAGGATGGTGGCATGCAGGTCATGGACGTGGACCTGGTCTTCGACGCCGTAGTAGCCGATCTCGTCGGTTTTGCCGAGCGAGAGGCCGGGCTTCACGCCGCCCCCCGCCAGCCACATGGTGAAGGATTCGATGTGGTGGTCGCGGCCAGGGAGGTCGCGAACTTCCCCCTGCGGCGTCCGGCCGAATTCGCCACCCCAAACGACGATGGTGTCCTTGAGCAGGCCGCGGCGTTTGAGGTCCTTCACCAGGGCGGCTGCTCCCTGGTCGGTTTCCTTGCAGATTTTGTCGAGCGATTCGCCGAGCTCGGTCCCTTTGTTGCCGTGATGATCCCAGTCGGTGTGGTAGAGCTGCACAAACCGGGTGCCCCGCTCGATGAGCCGGCGGGCGAGCAAGCAATTCATGGCGAATGAGGGTTTGCCCTTCTCGACGCCGTAAAGCTGCATGGTTTCCTGGCTTTCGCCGGCCAGGTCCATCAGTTCCGGGGCGCTGGCTTGCATCCGGAAGGCCATTTCGTAGGAGGCGATCCGCGTGGCGATTTCGCCGTCGCCTGTTTCGGTGAGACGCAGCTTGTTGAGCGAATTGACCGCGCCGATGAAACGCTCCTGCTCTTCGCGGGCGATTCCCTTGGGATTGTCGAGATTGAGAATCGGCGCGCCGGTCGAGCGAAAGGGGACTCCTTGGTAGCTCGTCGGCAAAAAGCCGCTTCCCCAATTCGGCGCACCGCCGCGCGGGCCGCGGGGACCGGACTGGAGGACGACGAACCCCGGCAGGTTTTTGGACTCGCTGCCGATGCCGTAGGTGATCCAGGCTCCCATGCTCGGACGGCCGAACAGCGGCGAGCCGGTGTTCATGAAGAATTTTGCCGGGCCGTGGTTGAAAACGTCCGTCTTCATCGCCCGGAGGGTGCAGATGTCGTCCGCCACCGTTTGCAGGTGCGGAAGACATTCGGAAATCACCTGACCGCTCTCGCCATGTTTGGCAAACTTCCGCACGCAGCCGAGCAGCTTGGCGTCCTGCTTGATGAAGGCGAACCGTTTGTTGGCCACGAACGACTGCGGAATCTGCTGGCCGCCGAGCTCCTGCAGCTTCTCCTTGGGTTCGAACAGCTCGAATTGGCTGGGACCGCCGGCCATGAACAGGAAGATGACGTTTTTGGCCTTGGCGGGAAAATGCGTGGGACGAACGGCAAGCGGGTCACTGGCCGCAGAACTCCCGGCAGCGGAGACCTGCCCGTTTCCTTCGGCCAAAAGGGAAGCCAGAGCCATGCCGCCGAGGCCGATGCGGCAGTCCTGCAGGAAGTGGCGGCGGGTGATATCCAGTGACGGAGACATGTCGTTTATCCTACTCCCTCGTAATCATCTCATCCAAATTCAAAATCACTCGGCAGAGGCTGATAGCGGCTGCGAGTTCGGACGCCTGAGTGCTGGTCAGCGATTCCAACCCCTTGGGCAGCAGTTCCTTGGCGGCAGCCAGATCTTTGGTGAAGGTTTCGGTCTCTTGTCGGGCAAGTTGCGCCAGTTGCTCCCGTTCGCCAGCAGTCGGAGCCCGGCTGAGGCAGAGGCGGAAGGTGTACTCGGCGCGAGCGACCTGATCGGCGGGAGCTTCGGTGATGATTCGCTGCGCCATCGCTTGCACGCATTCCACAAAGGCTTCATCGTTCGCCAGCGTCAGCGCTTGCAAAGGCGTATTGCTGCGGATCCGGCGGGTGCAAGTGACGTTGCCATTGGGGGCGTCGAAGACGGTCAAGGCCGGATACGGGGCGCTCCGCCAGAAGTGCGTGTACATCCCGCGGCGATAGCGGTCCGCGCCGGTGGCCGCCTTCCAGTTTTTCGGGTCTTGCGTGAAATCATACACGCCTTCTGGCTGGGGCGGGAAGACGCTGGGACCGCCAAGGACATTGGTCAAAAGTCCAGCCGCGGAAAGAGCCACATCCCGCACGATTTCGCTGTCCAGCCGGAGGCGGCTCTGGCGGGCGAGAAGCTTGTTTTGCGGATCGCGCTCGGCCAGGTCCGTGCGCCAATGCGACGACTGCCGATAGGCGGCGCTCGTCAGGACGCAGCGGTGCATCCGCTTCACGTCCCAGCCCACCTCCACGAATTCCCGGGCCAGATAATCGAGAAGTTCGGGATGAGTCGGCAGTGAACCCTGCGTGCCAAAGTCATCTTCCGTCTCGACCAGTCCGCGGCCAAAAAACTTCTGCCAGTCCCGGTTCATCACCACCCGCGGCGTGAGCGGATTCTCGCCGGCCACGAGCCACCTGGCAAAGTCGAGACGATTGCCGCGAGCTTTGTCTTTCGACTCTCCGCTTGTGGCCTCACGTTTGACCTGCATTGCCGGCAGCACCGCGGGGACTCCGCCATGGACCTTGGCCCCGTGATCGAGAAAATCCCCCCGCTTGTGGACAAACGTCTCGCGCGGCTTGTCCCGCTCGCGGAGGATCATCGTCGTGGGAATATTGGGCTCGCCTTGCTTGAGCTTGAAGATATCCTCGAGGACGGGAAAGGCTTTGCGGGCTTCATCCGTCTCCCGGAAATAGTCTTCGATCAGCTTTTTGTTGGCGGCGTCCCGCTTCTCGAACAGCATGTCATAGGCCACTTGCACTGGGCCGGGGAGCCGCGCCCGCTGTTGCGGCGTGACGGTCTTTTCCCAGGCTTTCTGGGCCTCGTCCAACTGCATCCGCTGCTTTTCGAGTTCCGCTTCCAGTTCCTTGACCTTGGCCCGCATCTGCGTCCGCTTCTCCAGTTCGCCGCGGGCGATTTGCAGGTTCGACGGGACTTCGATCGTCGGCTCGTCGCAGTTGTTGAGCAGGGCGAAGAATTCGTAGTACTCGATCTGCGAGATCGGGTCGTATTTGTGGCTGTGGCAGCGGGCACAGCCGAGCGTCAGGCCGAGGAAGACGGAGCCGGTGGTAGCCACGCGGTCGGCGACGGCCTCCACGCGAAACTGCTCCTGGTCCGTTCCTCCCTCTTCGTTGATCAGGGTATTGCGGTGAAAGCCGGTCGCCGTCAGTTGCTCCGGGGTTGGCTTGTCGAGCATGTCCCCCGCGATTTGCTCGACGGTGAATTGGTCAAAGGGCTGGCCGTGGTTGATGGAATCGATGACCCATTCCCGGTACTTCCAAATCTGCCGGCCAAAGTCCCGCGTGTAGCCGTTGCTGTCGGCATAGCGGGCCATGTCCAGCCAGTGACGGCCCCAGCGCTCGCCGTAATGGGGGGAAGCCAGCAGGCGGTCGACGATTTTTTCATAGGCATCCGGCGCAGGGTCGGCTTCAAACGCGGCCACCTCAGCCGGCGTCGGCAACAGGCCGACGAGGTCCAGATAGGCCCGCCGCAGGAGCGTGGACTTTTCCGTGGCAGTCGAAGGGGCGACTCCCTCCTTCTCCAATCGGGCTAACAGGAAAGTATCGATGGCCCCGCGCGGCCAGGCGGCGTCGCGCACGCTCGGCAAGGGCGCACGTACCGGCGGCTGGAAGGCCCAGTGCTTGTTCTCCGGGGCGGCCAGCGGCTGTTCATCCGCGGGAGCTTTTGCCCCTGCGTCGATCCACTTGGAAAGCAGGGCGATTTGAGCTTCGGTCAGCCCCGCCCCTTCTGGCGGCATCTTGGAAACCGTCTCGCTCTTGCCGATCACGGCCGTGATCAGCAGGCTCCCAGCTGCCTTGCCCGGCACAATCGCCGCCCCCCCATCGCCGCCGCGAAGGGCGCTCGCCGTAGTATCCAGCCGCAGGCCGATTTCCTGCTTCTTCGGCCCATGGCACTTGCCGCACTGCTCGGCCAAAAGCGGCTTGATGTCCCGGAGGTAATCCACGTCCTCCGCGCAGGCCACTCCAGCCGCGGATGCGCAAAGAACCGCCAGAATGACACGAAACCAGTTTCCAACCGCCATGGAGAATGCTCCCGGGCATTTTCGCCAGAAATCACTAAACCATCAGTATCGATGGATGCCTTGGCGGGAGCAAGCGGATTGGCCGAATTCCGCTAGCCGAGGGCTATTTCTTGGCCTTCTTCGCCGTCCCATTGCCACCCGATCCATTGGTGCTCGGTTTGGCTGGACGCGAGTCCTTGTCGCCGTCCGGCTTGCTACCACCAGCAGCGACGACGACTGGCTTTTGCTTGATGATCCACTTCCGCTCCACAATGCTCCACACGCTGGAACAGATGAAGTAGAGGCAGAGGCCGGCAGGAACCTTGAAGAACATGACCCCCATGAAGACGGTCATGTACTTCATCATTTTTTGCTGCATGGCCGTTTGTTCGTCGGTCGCCGGAGGCGTGAATAGCTTCTGCTGGACCAGGAACAAGGCGCAAGTGACCACCGGCAGGACGTTGAAGTACGGACCAAGCCAGGCCGTTTCGTCGGCCAGGAACGGAATCATCCAGTCCTCCCAGGAAAACAGCTTGTCCGGACCGGCCAGGTTGCTGGCCCAGAAAAAACCAGGGAAGAGGTCAGCATCTCGCAGGGCGATGTCCACGGAAAGGCAGCGGTACAGACCCACGAAAATGGGGAGTTGCAAGAACACGGGCAAACAGCCGCCGAAGGGATTGAATTTGTGCTTGGCGTAAAGCTCGCGAAGGGCGGTGCTCTGCTTCTCCATGTCGTCCTTGTACTTTTCCTTGAGCTTCGTCATCTCCGGCGCAAGCTCCTGCATCTTGGCTGCGCTCTTGGCCTGTTTCAGGCTCAGCGGAAGCATGCAGGAGCGAACGAGGACGGTCAGTAGGATGATGGATACGCCGTAGTTACCTGTTAGCCAGTACAGGCCACGCAACAGCATCTGCAACAAGGAGGCGGGAAGAGCGGCGTAGGACCAGCCGCGCTCGATCAATCGGCCCAGGCCGTAATCATCGAGAATTTCCTGTTTTTTTGGCCCCATGAAAATCTGGAATTTCGTGCTCAGCGTCTTTCCCGGTTCAAGCACTTTCGCCGGTGACACCAGAACGCACGTATTGTTCAGCGTTTTTTTGATATGCTTCGGGTCGGCACGAGTGATGTCCTGAGCGGGCTGGGCAAAGGCCCTGCTAAACTTGGGGGACGATTCTGCTGCAGGCTGCGGCAGGATCATCACGGCAAAGAACTGAGTGTCACCGCCGACGTAGTCGAGCGATTGGAGGTCACCGCCCAAGAGCGACTGCTCCGTTGGTTCTTCCTTATCGAGCGCGGCTTTGGCGTCGCTGTAAATATTCGGACATCCTAGCAACTGATGCCGGCTATCGTGGACTTTCCAAGCAATGTCGCGAGCGCCGGCACCCTTGGTAAACGAGAACTCTGGATGCAACTTGTTGGAATACCACCACCCTTCCAGAGGCAGGCCCGTGGGGCCGTTGAAACGATAGGACAGTTCCTTGTTATCCTTGCCCAGGTTCTGAATCTCGATTTCCAGGTCGAGGTGATAATTCTTTCCGGGTGAGCTTGCGAAACTTGCCAGCGTGTAGCGCTTGATGACCTTGATCGTGCCCGATTTGCCAATTGGCTTCAGGTCGGCATCGCTCAGCGTCAGGCTGAATTCCGCACTGCTCGCGGATTGCTTGTCGAGGATCCAGTTGCGATTGACCAGCGACGGCAGGCCGCGGATCTCGGTATCTCCACTGGCAACCATCTTGTTCTCGAAAGATTCGAGCGTGAGGAGGAAGGAGAGCGGATCGTACTCGACCCCAAGTTTATCCAGGTGTTCGCGCGACTCAGGACGAATGATTTGAACAGGGCGCTGCGTGAGCACCGCGGTGAAGGTCAGCGGCGTGTTCTTGCCGCCTATCAACCGGGTAACCTTGATTTCCAAACTGTCGCCCGGCTTGGTCTTTTTTGCGAGGTAGGTTTCAACCGCATTGGCATCCGCCACGGGGTTGCCAGCGATGGACGTGATGATGTCGGCGGCGACCAGGCCAACTTTGCCGGAAGAATCCTTGGCAAGAGCTGCCGGCGTTCCGGGGCCCACCACGGTGATGCGAATGCCATCCTTACTATCGACCAATCCCAAATGGGCCAAATAGCCACTGGCGTCTTCGATATCGCGATAGGCCTCGCTGGCGAGTTCGGCCCGTTCGACCGCCGCCCCCAAGGTATTCAAAGTAACCCCGAGCGCGTAACCGCTGGTTTCGTCCACGGAGCCGAGGAACACCCGTTGGTTTGGCGGTCCAGTGACGGGTTTGGCCGCGGCTGGCTGCTCACCGACGACCGCGGGCTTTTCCCCTTCGCCAGATTTCTGTTCGCTCTTGACGGGGCCGTCGGCCGTGGCTTTGGCAGCCTTTTCCTTCTTGTCTTTGACCGCGTCTTTTTGGGCGACGGCCCTTTCATCCACTTTCTTTGCCGGGGGCTGCGGCGGCAAGAAAAGCATGCGAAGCCCCATGTGCGTACCCAGGATGAGCACGACGGCGAACATGAAATAGATGTAACGACGATCCAAGGGTGGGGCGCTTTCTGCGAAGCCGGCTGGGTAGGACGGCCGTTCACGGTGACATGACGGAGAATCAGAATCCTTCGTTCGCTAGGGAAGTTATTCGTCCCTTAGCGTCCCTCCTTGAGCCGTTCCGCCAGGAAGGGGTCAAGTTCAGGGATAGATAGGATTTTCTCCATTGTCCGCTCTAGCGGATAGGGGACGCGGCGGAATTCCACAAACTGTTCCGTCAGCACGACATAGCACGAGCGGGGGTCCATGTCTCTGGGCTGGCCCACGGAACCGACGTTAATCATGGCCTTTCCCAGTGGCAGGACATATTTCCCGTTGATTTCATCGGGACTCAAGAACTTCCCTTCCTCGGTGAAAACACCGGGAACATGGGTGTGTCCCTGAAAACAGTAGCGCTCGATCAAGGCAAATATGCGTTCCAGCTTGCGAGCGTTGTAAACGTCTTCGGGAAAGACATATTCGTTGAGGGGATTGCGGACGGAGCCATGCACGAAAGTAAAAGGCCCAACATTAAAGGTGCGCGGAAGCTCGCTGAGAAACTCCCATCGCTTACGGGTTTTTTCCGCATCGCCATTGGGCATTTCGAGCTGGTCGCGGGTCCAAAAGATCGCCTTTTCGGCCCCGCTGCTGAATCCTTCTGGGTCGTAGAGTGCTCCTTGATCGTGATTGCCGAGCACGCAACGGTTGAATTGCATCACCCGGTCGACGCATTCGCGAGGATTGGGGCCGTAACCGACGATGTCCCCCAAGCAAAAGATTTCGTCCACCCCCAGCGCACGGACATCCTCCAGCACTGCTTCGAGCGCTTCTAAATTGCCGTGGATATCACTGAGGATGGCGCGTTTCACGAAATTCCATCGAAAGCGGAACCGCTACCTTCCCGACAGCAGCCGGTCCCCGAGCATGTCCGCCAGTTCCGGCGTGGCGTGTATTTTCTGACGAGTTTCTTCAACCGGATACTCAAGCCGCTTGAAATAGACCACCCCCTCGTCAATCCAGGCAAAGCAAGCTCGGGGATCGCCGTCCCGCGGCTGGCCGACCGAGCCGACGTTAATCATTACCTTTTGCTCGCCCAGGGGATACTTGTATCCGCACTCTTCTGGCGTGATGAAGCGGTAATCTTCTGTAAAAATCCCGGGCAGGTGCGTGTGCCCTTGAAAACAATATTTTTGAATACGGCTGAAGAGGGCATCCATCTTGCGCTGATTGTAGATATCCTCGGGAAAGACGTATTCATTCGTCGGCTCACGCGGTGAGCCATGGACGAAGAGATAGTCCCCCTCATTGAACGTCCGAGGAAGTGCCCCGACGAAGTCCCAACGTCCATTTCGTTTGGCTGGCCCGCCGGGACCACGGTCCAATTGGTCGCGGGTCCAATAAACCGCCTGCAGGGCGACTGGATTGAAGCCATCGGGATCAATGATGGCGGCCTGATCGTGGTTCCCCTGAATGGTCACCTTGCACTTGTTCATCACCTCGTCGAGGCATTCGCAAGGATTGGGGCCGTAGCCGATAATGTCGCCGAGGCAGAAGATTTCCTTTAGCCCCTGCTTCTGCAAGTCCGCCAACACGACTCGGAGCGCCTCGAGATTGGCGTGGATATCGCTAATCAGGGCACGCTTCACGCCAGGACGCCTTCTGGGCTACGATAAGATGACATGCGTGCGATTTGCAAGAGTTCGAATCGCCAACAAGGAAAAGTACCTGCCAAACATTCAAATCTAGAATTGGCCTGTAGTTTGGTCAAGCCGAACACACATTTCAAGGGCACAATTCGAGCGAATTGGTCAGTTCCAAAAGGGAGAGCAGGAGTGTTGATTCTGGCCTTTGATTGCTCATCGCCAGCGGGTTCTGTAACCCTCTTGGAGGGCTCGCATGTGCTGGCCTGGGAAAGGTTGGACCCCGCGAAACGTTCGGCAAACACTTTGGCACCAGCCATTGCGAGGGCCCTGCTGCAGGCCAGAAGGCAGCCAAGCGAGGTGAAACTGGTGGCCACGACCGTAGGGCCGGGATCTTTCACCGGGTTGCGGGTGGGAGTCACGCTGGCCAAAACGCTGGCCTATGCCCTGAAATGCGATTTGATCGGGCTCAACACGTTGGATGTCATGGCCGCCCAAGTTTATGAATCCGGACTTTGTGGCGAGTCGGGCATCATTCACGCGGTGCTGGATGCCCAGCGGAAAGAACTGTTCGTCGGCCGGTTTCGGGTGGGCCGAAACGATGAGGGGCCGATTCAGCGGCTCGATGACGGACAAACAATTCTACCCGCAGATTCTTGGTTAACATCGCTGCAAGCCGGCGACACCGTGACCGGCAGTGGGCTGGCACGTTGGCAGGACATGTTGCCACAAGATGTGGTTGTAGTTCCCGACGAGCTTCACGCTCCCAATGCGGTAACCATTGGTCAGCTTGCCCTCCGCGAGTTCCAGGCCGGTCGTCGCGATGATCTGTGGACCCTTGCGCCTCTCTACATCCGCCTGAGCTATGCGGATGAAAAGCAGAAATAATGGTATTTGCGAATGAACATTTCGCAATTATCGGCCCGCTAGCGGAGCGGTGAAGCCGCTGGCAAGTTCGGCAGCTCGATCCCCGCCTCCGTCATCGCCTGCACCACCAGTTCACGATTAACCGAAACTGCCAGCCTGGATTGCAATGCCGACGCTAAGCGATCGAGCTTGTCCGGCTGCCGCACTGGGAAGTGTGGTTGGATGGTTGGGGGTTGCGTCGGCGCTTGTGCGGCCGGAGACTCCTCGATTCTCCGAATGGCGTCGTAGACTTCCTTGCGGTGAATCGGCACCTCCCGAGGAAGCTCAATCCCCAACCGCACTTTGTCTCCACGAATCTCGATCACCGTGACAATGATGTTGTCGTGGATGATAATCGACTCGTTTTTCTTGCGAGATAGGACAACCATGAGCAGACCTCCTTGTAAGGCAAATTACATCATCCGTCAGCATACAACAATCTTAGCAAAATGACGACTGATACACGTAAACACACTGGGTTGGTTTTCTCTCCGCGGTCCTTCGCGTAAGCTGGTGGCAACTCGCCCGATACCATTCTCCCTGGCCCCACCCCTTTAATCCTCTGCTCACTTGCCATGAAACTCACCGACCTCAAATGGACCGACGTGGCCGCTCTGCCGAGGAGCACGCCGATTGTGATTCCCATCGCTGCCCTGGAACAGCATGGAAGGCACATGCCGCTCTTTACCGATAGCATGCTTTGCGGCGAAATCATCCGCCGGGTCAGCGAGAAGGTGGGAGACCGGGTTCTCTTCACCCCCATGATGTGGCTGGGGAATTCCGAGCATCATCTCGATTTCGCCGGCACCATGTCGGCCGCTCCGCGGGTCTATCTCGACCTGCTGCGGGACATGGTGGAGAACTTCCTGTTCCACAACTTCACGCGGATTGTGCTGGTGAATGGGCACGGCGGCAACATCGTCCCGTCGCAGCAAGCCGTCTTCGAACTCCGGCAGAAGTACCGCGAGCGGAGCGACCTCTGTCTCATCGCCACCACCTACTGGACCCTCGGCGGCAAGCCGCACGAGCAGGACAAAAGCATCAAACAGCAGCAGATGGGGCACGCCTGCGAATGGGAAACCTCGATGATGCTCCGCATCAATCCGCACCTGGTCGGCGATCTCAGCAAAGTCCAGCCGGTCGAGTTCGGCGGCGCGTTTGAACCCGCTCACCGCGGCTGGATCACCAAGGACCGGACCGAGCCAGGCCACATCGGCGACCCGCGGCACGCCACTGCCGAAAAGGGAGAAGTCATCTTCCGCACGCTCTCTGCCGACGTCATCAACTTGCTGGAAAAAGTCCTCGCTTGGGACGGGAAGTCGTGGAAGTAGCAGTGTCGCCTTTCGCTCCGCGAAAGGCCGTTCTTTCGCGAAGCGAAAGAAGTTCTTCAATTTAGATTGAACCAGAGATACAATGAGCGAGTTAAAGGAGAAGAGAAATGGCATCATTACAAGTCCGAGTCTTTCCGCACAGCCGTGAAGAGTTCCCATCCGAAGACAGTTTGCTCACTTGGCTATTGACTGCGCTGCGAGGTCGAGGAGGAGTTTATTTTTTGCGGAATGCGAATTCCGTGAAGGATGTGCCGCCGGGCTCAATCGTCTTGTTCCGGTATGGAAGCAAGATCGTTGGCGAAGCCGTTGTGTCCAAAGGAAAGGAAGTGTTTGCCGACAAGGTCAAGGACCGAACACTCACCGGGGAACAAGCCGAGTATGAGGCCCAAGTTACGTTTGTTCCAACTTCGATTCGACTCTATGCTCCTGCTTTATCGTTGGACCTGCTGCAACCTCATCTGGAGAAAGACATCGTGAAATACGCTGGTGCTTATACGGACCTGGACTGGAATATTTACGGAATCGTGCTCCAAGAGGTGGTGAGAACGGGTACTTTCATTGCCTGACGGGTAAGTGCCCTTCGCACCGCCAAATGCATGTCTTTCGCGGAGCGAAAGACGACTATGGGCTACTCATGCTCGGCGAACTCTTCGATCCAAAAAGCGAGCTGCTCATCTACGAGCACTGTCGTCCTCACTGGTCACAAGCAGGCTCAGTAGTTTTCATTACCTTTCGAACCGAGGATTCCATTCCTCGGGAGGTGATTGCGCGGTGGGACCGCCAGAAGAAGGAATGGCTGCAGCATCGTGGCTACCATTCCGACAACCCTTGGTCAGTCGTGATCGAGGAGATCTCCGAGAAGGACCGAACGGAATTTCAGAAGGTCTTCCGCCGTTGCCGTGAAGAGTTTTTGGACACGTGCCACGGCCGCTGTTTGTTAAGGCGGGCGATTCTAGCGAGAATTGTGGCCGATTCCCTCTTGCACTTCGACGGTCAGCGATACCGCATGGGTGATTTTGTCGTGATGCCCAATCATGTTCACCTTCTCGCCGCTTTTCCTACCGCGGAAGCAATGAAGGAACAATGCGACTCTTGGCTCCACTACACGGCATTTCGCATCAATCAACTGACTTCCGAGAAGGGAAAGTTCTGGCAGCAGGAACCGTTCGACCATCTCGTTCGCAGCCCGGAACAATACGACTACTTGCGCAGCTATATTGCGGATAACCCTCAGAAGGCTGGCCTGAAGACCGGCGAGTTCTATTACCGAAGATTGGAAAAATAAAGTGATGGTTGCCTGTCGCCCTCCATTGTTGCCTTTCGCTTCGCGAAAGGCATGTCTTTCGCGGAGCGAAAGACGACAATGAACCGTCCCCCCGCCTGGAAATGGACCATCTGTGGCCTCCTCTTCCTGGCCACGATGATGATGTACATGGACCGGCAGACGCTGGCCGAATCCATTAAACCCATTCTGACCGAATTGGACCTGGACGAGACGCACTACGGCCAGATGGAAAAGGGGTTCGGCCTCGCCTTCGCCCTCGGAGCGATCGTCCTTGGGATGGTAGCCGACCGCGTTAGCATTCGCTGGCTATATCCAGCGGTGCTCATCGGATGGTCGTCCGCTGGCATTGCGACTGCCTATGGAGACTCCCTCGGCGAGAGTCTGGTCAGGTACTTCCCTTGGCTGCTCGATCCGGAGCTGGCCACGCAGGCGAAATACGTCAACTCGCGCACGGCTTTCCTGGGGCTCTACACCTGCCGTATCGTGCTCGGCTTCTTCGAAGCGGGGCACTGGCCCTGCGCCCTGATCACCACCCAGCGGATTCTCTCGGCCCGCGACAGGACTTTTGGCAATGGCCTGCTGCAAAGTGGCGCTTCCGTCGGCGCCGTACTCACGCCCATTGTCATCTACTTTGTCGTATCGTCGCAAACCGGCAGTTGGCGGTTCGCCTTTCAGGCCATTGGGTTCATCGGGATGCTTTGGATCATTCCGTGGCTCCTGCTCATCCGCGACAAAGACTTGCAGCGCGAGCCGGAACAGCCTTCGCGGCTGGAGACGAGCACCGCAGATCAGATTTCCCGCATCCACTGGAATTCCGCGGTCGGCATGGCGACGATTCGCCGCTTCCTGGCGCTGCTGGCCATTGTTATCCCGATTAACCTGACCTGGCAATTCTTCCGTGCCTGGATGCCGCTCATTCTCGATCGACGGGGCTATGAGGAAGATTTCATTCCTTGGTTTCGGGCGGGGTACTTCCTGGTGGCCGACGTCGGCTGCATTGCCGCTGGCATGCTTTCCAAACACCTGGCGCAAAAGCGCGGCTGGTCGCCACACGCTGCTCGAAGCCTGGCGTTCGTGGTTTGCGCCTTACTGACGATGGCGAGCATGTTTGCCGGCTCACTGCCGAAGGGCTGGCTGCTCCTCGGCAGCTTTCTCGTGATTGGATTCGGGTCGCTGGGGCTCTTTCCTCCGTTCTATTCCCTCACGCAGGAGATTTCCAAAAAACATCAGGGCCTGGTAACCGGCGCACTCGGCTGCATCACCTGGATTGCGTCGTCCTATATGCAGGAATGGGTTGGGAACACCGTCAAAGCGACCGGCAGCTATGGCTCAGCCCTGTTCTTCGCCGGCATGGTCCCGCTGGTCGGCTGCGTGGCCCTGCTCTTTTGGGGAAGGTCGCCAATAGACGAATCACTGCCGGCCGCGCGGCCCTGAATTCAGGATTCAGAACGGTTTGTTTTGCCAGGGAGATACGCAATGACCCGCGAACTCGACGTCGGCCAATCGGCCCTGCTTACCGACATTGCGATGTGCGTCAACTACTACCGGCTCTCCTCGCCCGGCTTGTATTGCTGCATGCTGGTGCCAGTGCAGATTAACGAACAGACGCGGCTATGGCCCGGAGTGATGTTGATGGTGAACCATGGAAAGCGCAAGCAATGCTCCGTCGATCCCGATGGGCGCTGTTTCATCGGGCCGCCGAATTTCGTCTTGGATGTCTTTCCGGGCGATGACTTGCTGGACTATGAGCATCGGCGGGAATGCTATGAACGTGCCGGGGTGATTGAGTATGTCGCACTTCAGGATGCCGACGAGCCAATCTGCCAGTGGAACCGCCTGGTCGATGGGAAGTTCCAGCTCATCGAGTCAGACGATCCCGGCATGCTCCGGAGCACGGCGCTCCCCGGCCTATGGATTCCTATGGAAGCATTGAAGAACAGGAACTGGTGGGCAATCATGGCTTCCATCGCACAGGGTGTGACGAGGCTGGCTCACCACGAACTGATGGAATCGATCTGGCGAAAGTAGGAACAGCTGCTTTCTCGGAACGAAGGGGATGAAATCGCTAGAATGGTTTTCATGCCAGACGCCCCCTTCTCTCTCGACCGCCCCATTCTCATCCTCGGCGGCGGCATCAACGGGGCGGCGGCGGCGAGGGAATTGACTCTTAACGGCTACAGCGTGCTGCTGGTGGACCAGGCGGATTTGGCGAGTGGGGCGACTGCCTATTCCTCGCGGCTCATTCATGGCGGGCTGCGGTATCTGGAGTATGGCGAGTTCAGCCTGGTCAAGGAATCATTGGCCGAGCGCACTCGCTTGTTGCAGCTCGCGCCGGACTTCGTTCGCCCGCTGCGACTGTTTATCCCAGTGAAGAATCAGCTTGGCGGGCTGTGGCAGTCGGCAACGAAGTTTCTCGGGATAGGCGGAGGTGGTAAGCCGGAATCAAGAGGACTGGCCTTAGTTCGGACGGGTCTGTGGATGTACGACACCTACGCCCAGGACAAGACGCTGCCGCTCCGCAGCACTCACAAGCTTGGTGAAGACGGCGTTCCCCCTGTCGATGCGGGTGCTGCCGCCTGGCTGGCCGCCTATTCCGATGCGCAGATTCCTTTTCCCGAACGGTTCGTCGTCGCCTTGCTCCGAGATGCGCAGAAAGCCGCCGACGAGAACGGCTGCACATTGCGAGTGCTGACCTATCACCGGGCGAGGCTGGAAAATGACATCGTTCACGTTGGGCCAACAAGCGAGAACGGGCAGCCGGTCCTCTCCTTTCAGCCCTCCGCCATCATCAATGCCACCGGGGCCTGGGTGGATGAGACGCTGCAAAAGCTCCCTGTCTCTTCGCGCCGCCTGATGGGCGGAACCAAAGGGAGCCACTTCTTCACCTGGCATCCGCAACTCAGAGAAATGCTCAGTGCTAGCGGCATCTACACCGAAGCGGCGGATGGGCGGCCGGTGTTTTTGTTGCCGCTGGCCGAAGGGACGCTTGTCGGCACCACCGATTTGTCCTTCAGCGGCGATCCGGCAACGGCAGTGGCAACCGCCGAAGAGCTGGATTATCTCCTGGACGAGGTCGGCGACATTTTCCCCGCGGCTGGCGTCACCCGCGCCGACATCGCCTGGCACTACAGCGGCGTCCGTCCGCTGCCGCACGTCGATGCCAAATCCACAGCCGCCATCACGCGGCGGCATCAGCTTGTGTGGAACGAAGCGTCCCCGATTCCCCTCGTCTCGCTCGTCGGCGGCAAGCTGACGACCTGTCGTTCGCTGGCGGAGGAGACTGCGACGGCCGTGCTGGTGCGACTTGGCGAGAGTGCCGCGGATGTGCGTAACTCGCGGGCGCGGGTCATTCCGGGGGGCGTGCTGGAGAAGGAGAGACAGGGAGGCGGAGAGGCGGCAAGATGGGGAGAGGCGGTTCGCCGGATCATTCGCGAAGAATGGGTTACGACGCTCGGCGATCTTGTCGAACGGCGCTTGTTGCTGCTCTATGACCCGCAACTTGACCGGCTGATGCTGGAAGGGCTGGCAAGGATGCTTCAAGAGGAAGGCAAACTCGCGGAAGGCAACATCGATTCTACGGTCGATGTTTGCGTCATTCGATTGAGGACTCATTTCGGGCTGAAGATTTGACCTTTTCTAATAATCCTCCAAACGAATGCCGCCGCGTCCGCGATTCGCAGGATTTGATTGCTCGAGCAGGCTACCCAATTCGTTCACCAGATCCCGCCGCAGGGAGTCGCCTGGCAGGTCTCGGCTAGCAAGTGTGGTTTCGATGTTGTTGAGCATCCGTTCCATCGTCTCGCGGCTTGAGCCGGGCGGGACCATCACGTCGGGATCGTAGCTGCGGTATTCCCGCTTCCGATCGTCCCGGCTCAGAATGCGTCCCTTTTCGTAGGCATGGATATAGATGTCGTCTTTGGGATACCCAGCAGGTGCCCGGGAGCCGTCGTACTTCACGATATACATTCCGCTAACCGGCAGCCCCACAATCGGAATCTCCAGCCGCCTGGCGACCGCAATCATCAAGTGGCACATAAAAATGGGCCGCCCCTTCTTGGTCTCCAAAATCTTGGCCAGCGAGCAGTTGTTCGCGTTCGTGTAATCCTCTTCGTTCGGACCAAATCCCAAATCGGTGAATAGCACCTGCCGCAAAGCCTCCACTGCTTTTGTCGGCTCGGACTTGGACGGCATCACTTCCTTTCCCAACCGCTCCCGCACCTTGGCGGCAATTTCATCAAGTTGCCGGCTGAGATCGGCCCTCTTCACCTTGTCATCCAGAATCAGCGACAGCAGATACATTCCTTCTTCGACATCCAGGTCCGCTTTGCCGCTACCGGCAAACTCCGCCAACTGTTTGCGAATCTTGAAGACCGGGCCGACCTTGAGCCTTTCCAGAATGACCGCGGCTCGATATCGCACCTCCGCCGATTCGTGCTTCTGGGCCTGTTCCACGATTGGAACTGCCGCATCTTCCAGTTTTACCAATTCCTGCGTAGCGGCCTCCCGCACCGCATAGCTTTCCGAGTCCAAATCCGTGATGAGCCGCTCGATTCGCTCAGCGGTCGCCACCTTCCCCTCGTGAGCCGTGACCTCGCCCCAGCCCGCCATTGCGGCCATCAGAACGAATAGGGTGTTTCTGGTCATGGCCTGCCCCTCCTCCTGGTGTTCATCATAACGGATGGAGCAAGCCACGGCACTTTAGAAGACTCCTTGGTAGCGGTATCATGAGGTATTCTCCTCTCACCTTGACCGGCGCTTATGTCCCAGCACGAACGCTACGAAAACCCGCTCACTTCCCGTTATGCTTCTGCTGAGATGAGCCGGCTGTGGGGGGAGCAGCGGAAACATGGCACCTGGCGAAAGCTGTGGGTGGCCCTGGCGGAAGCCGAGGCGGAGCTCGGGCTGCCGATTACTTCGCAGCAGATTGCCGAACTGCGAGCCCATACCGACGATATCGATTTTGCGGAGGCCCGGGCCTATGAAAAGAAGCTGCGGCACGACGTGATGGCCCATGTCCATGCGTATGGGGATGTCTGTCCCTCCGCGCGGGCCATCATTCACCTCGGAGCGACAAGTTGCTACGTCACCGACAATACCGATCTGATTCTGCTGCGAGAAGGCTTGCAAATGGTTGCCCGTCGCCTGGCGGGAGTCATCCAGTCGCTGGCCGCATTCGCCCGGGACCATCGCAGCCTCGCTTGCCTCGGCTTCACCCATATGCAGCCTGCCCAACCGACGACCGTCGGGAAGCGAGCTTGCCTGTGGGCCTATGACCTGGTCCTGGATCTGGTGGAAGTGGAGCACCGCATTTCAGGGCTCAAAGCCCGTAGCGTCAAAGGAACGACCGGAACACAGGCCAGCTTTCTGGCTCTGTTTGACGGCAACCACGCCAAGGTGCGAGAGCTAGAGAACCTGGTGGCCAAAAAACTCGGTTTTGACGAGTGCTATGCAGTCACCGGACAGACCTACTCCCGCAAGATTGATAGCCAGATTCTGGACGTACTGAGCGGAGTTGCTCAGTCCGCTCACAAATTGGGAACGGACTTGCGCATCCTCGCGGGCCGCAAAGAAATGGAAGAGCCGTTTGAAGCGGACCAGATTGGCTCTTCGGCGATGGCGTATAAACGAAACCCCATGCGCAGCGAGCGGATTTGTTCGCTGGCCCGGTTCGTGATCAGCCTGCAATCCAGCACGGCGAATACCGCCGCCACGCAATGGCTGGAACGAACTCTCGACGATAGCGCCAACCGCCGGCTCGTGCTGCCGCAGGCATTTCTGGCGATCGATGCAATTCTGATTCTGTTGCAGAACGTCAGCACGGGATTGGTTGTTTATCCACAAATCATCGCCAAAAACCTGGCCGAAGAACTTCCCTTCATGGCGACGGAGAACCTGCTGATGGCGGCTGTCCAAGCCGGCGGTGATCGACAGGAGCTGCATGAACGTATCCGCGTCCACAGCCAGGAAGCAGCCCAGGTCGTTAAACGGCAAGGGAAGCCCAACGACATGCTGCAGCGGTTGGCGAATGACAAGGCCTTTGCCGGCGTCAACCTCGCGAGCGCTCTCGATAGCAGCCATTTTATCGGCCGCGCGCCGGAGCAAGTTGATGAGTTTCTGGCTGAGGTAGTCGCACCGATTCTGGCTCGCTGTGCCGGAGAGAATCTAATCGCCGAAGTGCATGTGTAGCGGCACTTTTTTTTCACGCGGCTTTGCGTATCGTCGGCTCAGATCGCCCGGACATCCAGCCAGGCAGCCGCTTCTTTACCGAGTGCAGGAACTTTCTCAGACCTCGGCGGCGCGTGGTGAGAGCATCGAGCTTTTGCAGTATCGGAAGTTGCTGCAATTGCAATTCCTCGTGCACTATGCTTCGCAGGTCCGTGGCTTCGATTTGCGGCGGTTGTTTGCAGCGGGACCAGGATTGAAGGAGCCTCGCTAACAAGCGCAGTTCTTCATCGGCCGGCTGCTGTGCTGCGGCCTGATGCGCAGCGATTGCCTGCTCATAAACCTCAATCAGCCGGTCAACCATCTTATCGAGGCCGCAACTTTCGCGAATCTGCCGCGACACCTGTTTCGCGTCCGCCGCATCATATTGCTCAAGACGGACGCGAATGGCTTCCTCGTTCAGCTCCGTTTGCAACAGCCGACGGCCAAAATTCCGCTGGCGGGCAAACTCAAGGTTCTGCGTCGTCACCAGGGGACCGATGCCCCAAGTATCACAGACGATGACGGCCACACCGCAAGCTAACGACTCCCAGGCGCAGCGTCCTTTGGCGAAGACCAAATCGTACTGGCCGATGAGATTTTCCGGCTTGGAGGAAACAAAGCCAATATTGGCCCCCACACCGTCCACTTCGATGGCGTGACGAGCGCACCCGGCTTGAATGACCGCGAACTGCTCCCTCGTCACATAATTGCTGAACACAATCGCCCGCCGCGGCGCCCTGGGAAGTTCGCCTCGCGGCCGGAATTTTTTCAGATCCACGCCGTTGTTGACGACGCTTACGGCGGCTTCCGGGATACCTTCAAGAAGAATCAGACGGTCGCGAACGGTGTGGTCCACGGCGACATATCTCCGGATGCGGTCCATCCGCGGTGGAATGTCGTTTTCCCAGGACCAGTCATGGCACACGTAAATTGCCGGTGCGCGGGGAAAGTGCAACAAGGCGATCGCGGACTCTAGCGTGTGGTGGCCATGAATGATGTCGGGCGGCATGGCGACCTGACTCAAGTCATCCACGACCGTCACAGTTGCTTGAGTCAGTTCCTGGGCCAAAGGACCGAGCTTCGGGGAATAGACAACCGGAGCATGTCCCCGCGCGAGCAGTTCCTTCGCCAAATCGTGGACATACATTTCCGTGCCGCTGCGCCCGGCCAACATGTGGTTGGTGATCAGCACCCGGAGCGGCCGAGTCATGCCGCCTCCAGGAGTTGCCGTTTGTTGCGGGCTCTTTCGCGACCCGATTGTAGGGCCCGCAGAATGGGGAAGACGTGCCGCTGGTAACGCACCACCTGCGAGTACAACCCTGCGGCGACTTGACGCTCGCCGTGCAACTCATAGCGGGGCGGCTGGTGATCGCTTGCCAAGAGTTCGTCGCTCTGCGCATGCAGAAATGTCTCCTCTCGCAAGCCTTCCTCTCCATGACTCGCAATCACCGCCTCAACCTCCTGCGCGAGCTCGCGATAGGAGCGGGCCGCCGAAATCTTCGCCTGCAACTCGGCGTCGCTAAGCTCCAGCTTGAATGCCGCGGGGATCGCTGCCGCAGGGATCGCTTCGTCCAGAGAAAACTCAAAGCTTGCCAAAGGCCGGTCCATTTCCTGTTCGGCCAGCCCGATGGCGCGATTGACGACGCCACGCCACAGGTCGTGCGTCAGAATCGCCCGCTCCGCGGCATCCCCCACCACGATCTCAATATCGTTTTGCACCAGTTCGTGCGCCACTTCCGTGGCCACGTTCAAAAAGAGTTGCGTATTTCCCTGCAATACTGCCTGATAAATCTGCCGGTCAGGAAATCGGCCGAAGAAGCCGCTTTGCCGGCCCCCTGTTTGTCGCATGATCCGTTCGGTCGATGCCAGCCGCGATGAGCTTCTTCCTCCCGAACCATCGGTCAGCACGAGAACCAAGGGCTTGGCCCGCTGCATCCAGCCAAAGACCCGCAGCTCGTGCCCAGGATGGGCGATGGCCAGCGCCGTGCGGCCTGCGAAGATATCAAGGAATTGTTCCAAGGCGATATCCCTTACGATCCGAGAGATTTCTCGGAGATGAAAGGGGCGGAGTATAGCTGGAGCTAGTGAGTGGACAAGAGCGGTCTTACGATCGCGATGCTAGCAGGTCTCGCGACCTTCACGCTTCGTATCCCAATTGTCGTAACAAGTCTCCCGCGATGCTGGCAAACTGCAATTGCTCCTCTGGGCTCATGGCTTGCTTCCAGCCACCAATCCGCGAGGCATCAGGGGGCTGTGTCGTCTGCCGTTGCTGCCGCCAACGTTGATTCCTGGTGACGACCACCCGGCCATCCGTTCGAGTTCGTTCCCGGTGCTCCTGCAAACGCTGTGGGGTTCGCTCGAAGTAACGGAGCATTGCCGGGTCATAGGGTAAGTCCAGGAAGCGACAAATTCTCAAGAGCGTATCTTCCGTCCGCAGCACGACATCCTCATAGCGGACCTCCAAGTAATGGTGGCAGCCGGCCCCTTGAGACCGGGCAGTGCTGACCGCGCGACGCCAGTACCTTGCCAAGGTTGCGATGTCATTGCCCGGGGAAAACCAGAGGTTTCTCAACGAAAGGGATGCATCCCGGCCATCTCGGATGAGATGCACGAAGTGCGCTTCCGGGAGGAGCTTCTCAATGTCGGCCAAATGGAGGCAGTAGAGCGGCGTCTTGTCCCCCCACCGCCGCTTGCCAAAGCGAGCGGCGTAGATCTCGTAGAACGCTCGTACTCCGCCAGCGACCGTAAGCGGCCGGGTTTGACGGATTTTGTCCCGTAGGGCGTCGATCGGAATTCCAAAGTCTTGCCATGCGGGAGCCTCCGGCGGGAAGTTACCGATGGTCTCCACCAAGTCCCGCTCCAAGTCGGTCCCCCTTGAAGTCAGTTGAGAACAGGGGATTACGAATCCGGTTTCCGGCGGAATCGCCAGTTCGGAATGCGAATCCAACATGAAGCGCAGGAGCGTAGTGCCGGAGCGGGGAGCGCCCACGATGAACGGCATGGGCAATCGGCGAGGCTCCGGCAGAAGGGAGACCGGCTCCAGCTTGTTCCTTAACCAGTTGAACATCTCCACTCCTTGGATGCATCTCATTCTAGGGGTTGAGGAGGCTTGGAGAAGCTATGTTGGCTAGCACTTCGGCGTTTCTGGCCAGGATTCATTTCCCGGTAAAGATTTTTAGGCGTCCTCTCTTGCCCTGCGGAAAAAAATGCGTAACGTAAAATGCAACTCTCCCAGGCAGGCTCATTGAGGCCATTCACCTTGATCCAACCAATCCTGGTTTAGCGATGTTCCCACCCTTCATCCCGCATCCGTTAGTTCGTGGCGGTCACGCCCAAACTATTTTGGGCTGCTATCTTCCCGGCTTGAAATGGGCCGCCAATGGCAAGCAGCACTTGGTGCCGCTGCCGGATGGCGATCGGCTGGTGCTGCACGATGATGTGCCGGGAGGAGGAAGCAGGGGACAGGGGACAGGAAACGGAGAACAGGAGACAGGGCACAAGAGACAGGAAACAGCGAACTGGCAGCGTTTGACTGTCCCCTGTCCCCTGTCTCCTGTTCCCTCGGCCTGGCAAGCCGGCGACCGTGTCGCTTTGCTCGTCCACGGCCTCGGCGGCTGCCATCAGTCCACCTACATGCAGCGGACAGCGGCGAAGCTGGTGGCCAAGGGCGTACGGGTTTTTCGCATGGACCTGCGCGGCTGCGGCGCGGGCAAGGAGCTGGCAAAGTTGCCGGTGCATGCGGGGCGCAGCGAAGACGTGGGAGTTGCCCTGGCCCACGTAATCGAATCGTGCCCCGACTCTCCCGTGTTTCTGGTCGGCTTCTCGATGGGGGCCAATCTGGTCCTCAAGCTCCTCGGAGAACTCGGCCGGCAGCGACCGGCCAATCTGGCAGGGGCGATGGCCGTGGCCCCGCCCATTGACCTGATTGCCTGCGCCCAAAACATGGAGACTGGCTTGAACATTTGGTACAACCGCAAATTCCTGCGCAATCTTTTGCGCGAGGCGGTCATCCGCAATGGTCGCGTGTCACGCGAGATTGCGCCGCCGCTTCATCCTTCGCCCCGTCACCTCCGCGACTTTGACGAGCGGTTCACTGCTCCGCTCGGGGGATTTGCTTCCGCCGAGGAATATTATCGCCGCGCCAGTTCCGCGCCGCTCCTCAAGGAAATCGACGTCCCCACCATCGTGGTCGCTGCCGCGGACGACCCCATTGTCCCCGTGCGCCCGTTCGAGGCGGCAAATTATTCGAGCAGTACTCGATTGGCTATCGTGCCCACGGGAGGTCATTTGGGCTTTGTAAGCAAGAAAGGGGCTGATCCCGACCGCCGCTGGCTGGACTGGCGGATTGTCGAATGGGTGACGACGAGCAATGTGCCCAGAAAACGATGGGCCACCCAGGTCACGTGCCCCAAACCGTCCAGTGCGGCGGCAATCCGATAATCAGCCGCAGCAACACCGTGGCGCTCAGATACATGCAACAGTGCAACAGCGCTGTGCCATACTCGATATCAAAAGTCGTGTGCGCGACGAACGCTCCGGCCAGGATCAGCAAGGGCACGACCATGGCCAGCGCCATGAGAGGCGGGCCTCCCTCAAAATTGTCCGAGAAATAACCAAACAGCGCCCAGTAGATGCCCCACATCATCGGGTAGGCCCCGGAGATGATCAGCAGGCGAATATAAAGGGCCGTTCCGCGATACGGCTCCAGCTCATCGTTCCGCAGAAACGTATAACCGGCAAAGGCAACTGCCGGGGCGAGCAAGATGGCGCCCAGTGCCAAAATGATTTGCAAAGAAATGGGGACCGTGATGCCCATTTTGGGTGCGGTCTCGCCTGGCTTAGCTTTCTCTTTGGAACTCTTGTCGGTCGCGGCCGGCGTGCCTTCCTTGGTTTTCGGGGGCCCTCCCTTCGTGCCTTGGGCGGCGGCGGCCGGCATCTGCAAATCTTTGCGATAGGCAATCCGCAGCACCAGCGAAACCAAGAGCAGCAGCACGACGCTCCCCACAATAATCCCGATGTTCAACTGCGACAGGCGCGCCTCGGTGCGGGTGAGCGGCTTAAGAACGAACATCCCTTTGCTGTCTTTGGGACCGGAGACTTCCGGCGCATGAATCACCACTTCGTCCTTTTTGGACGGCACGGTGATGATGGCTTTGCACTTGGGGCAGGGCCCCTGCTTGCCGGCGAATTTGTCGCTCACCTGAAAGCGGGTTTTGCAAGCGGCGCAGATTACGTCAATCGCCATAGACTAAGGATCCCCAGATGCGGCTCGTCGAGGCGAAACAGAATTGCCCTTTCCGGCGGAGATTGCAGGCGAGATGCCTGCCGCTGCCGTGCCGGTCGGTGATTGCTGACTCTGTTCCGCGAGTGCTTTCGCTAGTTTCGCACAAGCGCGGGCCGCGTCAAGTTGCCGGGACCGCTGCGTTGAACCTCCGCGCTCCTTCAACTACCATCAGGACTGACCTCTTCGCCAGTTATGGAAACAACTCGCCATTCCCCTCTTATGCCCATCAAGTTCCTTTGCCCGAACGGCCACCAGCTCACGGCCCCTGACAATCTGGCCGGCCGGCCGGGAAAATGCCCAAAGTGCAGCACCCCTTTCGTCGTCCCCACGCCGGAGGAGGAAGAGGAAGGGGAACAGCCCGCGGCGGAACATTCCGCCGACGCACCAGCCGAGGGGATCGCCGCCGAAAAGGTCGAACAGACGCCGGCGAACGATAAGGCTCCACAGGCGGAGATTGGCCAGGGAAGCGGCAAGGGGAAACTCGACCCGGCCGAGATGTTCATTTTCCTCTGTCCCAACGGTCACAAGCTCAATGGGCCCCCCAGCCTGAAGGGCAAAGCGGGCAAATGCCCACACTGCGGGGCCAAATTCCGCATCCCCTCCGATGACGACGAGTCGGAGCTTCCCGAAGAAACTCCCACCGAAACCTCCGCGGATCCTGCCAGCAGCGAACAATTTGTTTTTCCCGGCTTTGAGTCGGACGAGAACGTGGAGGAAGTCTACGAAGCGGTCGAGGTAGAAGACATCGTTGACCCACCGCCGGACGGCATCCATCCCCTCTGCTACATCGTCGGCCGCCTTTGGGACCGCAAAGGGGACGATACCGAGCTGGAAATCTTCCTGGCCGAAGGGGAAATTGTGTCGCCGGAACTCTACTCTGAAGTTCTCTCGATCAAGGAATTCGGCGTCTTCGGCAGCAAGGAAGGAGACGGCACTTACTCCGTTACGATCATTCCCTGGAGCACCGTCCGCAAAGTCGGCCTCCGCAAACTGCCGGAATTGTCGGATCAGGTCTTTCGATAGTTGGCTCTCACTTCACAGGCGGGAACGAACATGTCTTTACCGGAAGCTCGTCCCCAAGGGCCTTGGTCACATCGAGTTTTGCTGTGGTTCTTCACTGTCATTCTGGCATTATTGACTTACTGGCTGCTCGGCTTTGCACTTGGCGACATCAGCTCGTGGCCCGGACCGGAATATCAGGCCATCGAGGCGGAGCTCCTCGACGCGCAGGTGCTGCGCGAGGGGGTCGCGCTGGAGGGGCAATGGAAACAGGTGGAAGCGCGGATTGCCGACCAGAATGCCCAGCAACTACTGCTACGAGACAGCACCGAAAACTCGCAGCGCACGATGACGCAGTTGCTGGAGTTTCAGCGTCTGAACCTGCAGCAAAGCATCAAGCCCTCCGCCGACGAGCAACTCGCGCTGGCCGAGAGCGAACGCCGTTTCCTCGCCAACCAGCAGCAGTATCAAAAAATCAACGAAGAACTCGTCAAGCTGGACGCCGAGCGCCGGGCGCTCTCCGCGCGGCGGGAAGAATACAACGCGACGCTGTATGCTTTGCGAGCGCCAATCCAGACCGAATATGCCAGGCTCCTGGATCGTCACAACCTGTGGCTGGGAACTTTCAAGCTTGGTTTCCTCTTACCCGTTCTGCTCGTCGCCGTGGTGCTTTTTATCCGTTTTCGCCGGTCGTCATTCGTGCCACTCGTCTATGCCCTCGGCGCGGCGGTGCTCCTGCGTGTCGGCCTGGTGATGCATGAGTATTTTCCCGCCCGCTACTTCAAGTACATCTTGATTCTGTCATCCCTCGCGGTCGTGCTGTGGATTCTCATCTTCTTGCTCCGAATGATCGCCCGCCCCAGCCGCGATTGGCTCCTGCGGCAGTATCGGGAGGCCTATGAAGCCTTTCTCTGCCCGGTCTGCTCCTATCCCATTCGCCGCGGGCCTTTGCGGTATCTCACCTGGACGCGCCGCAGCATCCGCAAGCTGGTCCCCCCGGCACCGTTGTCGGCTGAAGCCGAAGAGCCCTATGTCTGTCCGGTCTGCACGACGCAGCTTTACGAGAAATGCGAGGAATGCAACACCATTCGCCCCAGCTTGCTGCCTGCATGCTCGCGGTGCGGAAATGTGAAGGCCCCAATGGCACCACTGGCGTAATGCTCGAGGAAGCGTGCCAGATGGTTTCACTTCCCGGCTTTACTCTTCTTCCGCCAGATCCCCTTCCGTCAGCATTGTGAAGCCCTTGCTGTGAAGGGTTTCCATGGCCATTTCCAGGTTGTCCACCATCAGCGCCACGGCTGCGTTGCCGTGAGGGCGGATGATGAGCGGGATGGCTTGCACGATGTTCACTTCCGCTTGCAGGAGCGCGGTGCAGACTTGCACGAGCGGCTGCGTGGTGGGGGGGAGCTCGACGCCGATCAGGTCGGTTTCGATGATCGCCAAGCCGGCTCGTTCCAGAATCTCCCGCCCTTGCTCGGGATGCGAGAGCAGGAAACGGACCACGGCACACTCCGTGGCGTCGTTGATGGAGAGCGCGACAATCCGGACGCGGCTCCCCTCGAACCTGCGCACTACCTTCAGAAGCTCGCCGACCCGATTTTCCAGGAGCACCGTGAACTGCCGGATCGTGGGGAAATCGCGGCCCCGCATCGTGGCAAAGCCAACGCCAGCTCCTTCTTCGCCGCTACTCATGAAGCTGTCCCTGCGTGGGGATCCTCAAGTACCAAAAAGTCGCTGCGGCCCACGGTTAATCCGACCGCACCGACTCACTATAGGACTGCCCCTGTCTTGCGTCAACCAAATGTTTACCGGCGGTGCGCGTGAAAACTGGCTGCGGAAAGGCTATCATGCAGTGCGAACTCCACAATTACTGAATCGGGGCTTTTGCCAAACATGAAATCTTTCCTTTTACAAGTGATCCTCGTTGCCGGTTTTGCCCTCGCAACTTTGTCCGGCTGCGGAGGAACCGGCGGCGACAAACCGGAAAAGGGCGTCATGGAAGGGGGCGGAGACTCCGAGGGAACCAAAAACGAAGTCAAGAGTTACGATATCGCCGATCTTCCTCCCGTCGATGAGCCGCTGTCACGGCCCCTCGATGGCTCGCGACTCGAGTTGTGCCCTCCCGCTGATTGGGGTCACTATCCCCAGGCCAAGTATCTAGTGGTCTTCGCCAAGGTCAAGGTCAGCGAACTGCCGCGAATCACCGTGGCTGCCAGTGACTCTCCTTATGGAACCGACGAAACAAGCGCAGAGAATGCTGCCGATTTGGCCACCAACATTCGCAAGAAGCTGGAAAGCGATAAGAACAAATTCGTGCGCGAGAAGCCCAAGCCGGTGATACTCGGCGGCAGAGTTTGGGTGCGGCACGTGCGGCAGGTTTCGCAAGGGGGCTCCCCCTGCGCGGTTCAATCGCTGCAGATTGTTCGCGATAGTCGACTGTACACGATTGAGGCATTTTCAGAGGCCAAGGACGATTCCCCAGCTAGCATCTCGGCAGCCGTCAGTAAGATTCGCGACATCGTCTATTCCGTTGCCGCCAACGCGAAGTTCACCAAGGAATCCGGCGAAACTCCCGCCACGCCGGCCAAACCAGAGGAACCGCCGCCCGAAAAGGCCCCCGAAGCCAAACCGGGCGAGACGCCTCCGGCCGAAGGCAAACCGGCTGAGCCTGCATTTTTGACCACGCGGGGACAAATCGCCGGTGAGAAATGAGGCTCAATTCCGCTGTAACTTGAGGAGTTGATCGCGAATACTCGTTTGAGTGGGATCGAGCTCGACCACCTTTTCCGCTGCCCGGAGGGCCTGCGCATATTCGCCGCATTCCGCCAGGACTTGGGCCTGAATCGCAAAGTTTAGGGGGACGTGGGGATTTATTTTTACCGCCACGCCGATATGCTCTTTGGCGGCAGCGAAGTCTTTCATTCCAATACAGGTCAGCGTCATGAGTACGTGGGTTTGCTCATTTTTGGGCTGGAGCGCGACCGCTTTTTCCAACCACTTTCTCGCCTGGACATGGTTCTGGCGATTGAGATAATCGCCCCCTAGTGCGTTCAACAACGGAACGTCGTCGGGAGCGATGTTGGCTAGCGGTAACAGCAGCGCCAGGGAATTTTGCTCGGGATCATCCGCCGTCCTGGCACTCGCCCGCATCATCCCTCTGGTTCGCTGCACTTCCCAGTGCGGCAGACGCTTGTCGCTGTCGTCAAAAAACTTGAGCGGCGACTGAGAACGTCCGGGAGTAGGCGACTGTTCCGATTCTGTGACTGAGGAGGGGGATTTCAACACACGGTGATCGGTCTGCGAAGCATGGACCACGTCTTTGGGAGTTGACCGCGGCATATGGCAGGCAATGCACGAATCTCCCTTTTCCGCTCGTTGATTCACCGGTACGGAACAGCCTTTGTCCTTGTGGCACTTGTTACAGCGCTCGCGATAATAATCGTCGCGAGTTTCCACAGCGGGCCATTCATGCGGGTTGTGACAAGAGATGCAACCCAACTTTTCCGGACTCCCCTTGAAACAGGCGCTCGCCCGCATCTGCTCGACCTGGCTGACTGCTTTGGAGTCCCCAACTGCCGCGTCTTCCTTGACCAGGACGCAGAAGATTTCTTCGAGCGGCATACCGGGGCGGAAGTCTCGCGGATGCCGGCCATATCTCACTTCCCGATGAACGCCGTGCAAATGGCATTGGTAACAAACGCTTTCCCGCTCGCGCATCGGCAGCCGGGCCGGATTCACGATCGAAGGGTCGGGCGACAAAGTCTTGCCGGCTTCCTGCGAGCGGACATGTTGTTCCCCCGGGCCGTGACACCGCTCGCAGCCAATGGAAACCTCATGGACATAGGGAGGCAACAGCTTTTCTGGGACATCGGGATCGAACTCCATTCGCCCGATATGGCAAACCAGGCAGCCTTCCATCATGCGGCGGCTGAAGTGCGGATTGTCGGCAACATTTTCATAACCTGGGGACAACTCGAAATAGCCCCCTTTGGCGGAGTACCAGGAGATGGAGGATTGCAGAAGTATTCCGTCGCGATTGACAGCGTAGGTCTTGCCACGGGTTCCCGAACCGAGCGCCACCGAGACTGGAACCTTCAGGTCATACAGCGTACGACCTTGAGCGTCAGTGCCGATCTCATGATGTAGGACCTTGTCTCCCACCTTTTCGGCTTGATAACGGGTTCCGTTGGCAGCCGTGAAAATCCCTTTCTCAGGCGAGAAATCCTCGATGTCGGCTGGCCCCGGAGTGAGGGAAGAGGAACGCCCCATCGGATGCTGGGCAAAGGTTTTACAAAGGTCCGCATGGCAACTCGCACATGCCGCGCTGCCGACGTAGCCCTCGGGAGGAGGGACGGGGCGAGAGACAGGGGTCGTTGGCAAAAGCGGGTCGGCCTTCGGCTGCTTCGTTTCAGCAGCAGGCTTGCCCGACCATGATTGCCGCAGCAGCCAGCCTCCTCCTGCCACGGCGAGGAGCACGCCAATTGCCGCAACGAGCCACCGAAACTTCTGAGCCGACGCCATGTCGCTCATTCTAGCATAGAAGTGAGCGTAGCCCCCGCGTCCGCGCGGGGATTCGCCGCTTGGACGCGGCGGCTAAGCTAACGTCTAAGCCGAATCACTCCGACAAATACGGCGGCGGCTCACCCTTGATTTCGGACAGCGCGTTGCACGCCGCCCGTTGCTCGGCTTCCTTCTTGTTGCGGCCCCAAGCGGGCTGATATTGCCGAGGGCCAACCTGGGCGGCGACTTTGAAGATCTTGCTGTGGTCGGGGCCCCGCTCATCCACCAGGTGATAGACCGGCGTGTTCGAAAACTCGCGCTGCGCCAGTTGCTGCAGCAGCGATTTGTAGTTGCCGCCAAGTTCCCCGGCTGCCGCGAGCTCCACTTCCGGGCCGATGAAGGCTTCGATGAACGGCCGAACCGCCGCGTCGCCACCGTCCAGATACATGGCCGCCACCAGCGATTCAAACACGTCCGCCAGCAGCGACGGCGGGATAGTGGGGTGCGTCGTCATTCCCTTGCCGAGAATCAGGAACTCTTGCAGGCCGAGGGCCTCGCTGATCTTCGCACAGGTCTGCCGGCTGACGACGACCGATTTGATCTTGGTCAAATCCCCTTCCAGATACTGCGGAAACTGCTGGAAGAGCATCTCGCAGACGATGAAGCCCAGGATCGCGTCCCCCAGGAACTCCAGCCGCTCGTTGGAAGCCAGGCGATGTTCGGCCCCGGATGCATGCGTCAAGGCCGAACGGAGAATCTGCTTGTCGTGGAAAATGTACCCCAGCCTCCGCTCACAACGGGCGAGCAGGTCCAGGGCAGGAGGCTCGGGTACGTTCTTATCGAAGTCAGCATCGGGTGCCGGAATATCAGACATATCATTCATAAGTGACTCAAATCATCCTCTGCTGCAACCGTAACCCTGCTGTTAGAATCTGTCAACGCGGACGAATTCTCCCTTCTCAATCTTAATCCTAATCTTAATCCTCTTCGTTTCCTCACCGTCCGATGCGCGTCGTCCTCTGCTATCCCCTCGAGCCCCGCCACTACGAGCAAATCGTAGCCGCTTGCCCGTCAGGAACCGAGGTCGTCGATGCCGGACAGGAACGGATTGCCGCCGAACTACCCACTGCCGACATCTTCTGCGGCCACGCCAAGGTTTCCGTCCCTTGGCCAGAAGTCGTCCGCGGCGGGCGGCTGAAATGGATCCAGTCCTCCGCTGCGGGTCTCGATCATTGCCTGGTTCCCGAAGTCATCGCATCGGACATCGTCGTAACCAGCGCCTCAGGCCTCTTCGCCGATCAGGTCGCCGAGCAGACGTTGGCCCTTCTACTTGGCTTGCTTCGTGGTCTGCCGACATTTTTCCGCGCGGCCCAGAAGAAGGAATTCATCCGCCGCCCAACCCTCGACCTGCACGGCTCCACGGTCGGCATCGTAGGCCTCGGCGGCAACGGCACCCGCATCGCCAACGTGCTGCGACCTTTCCAGACGCGGATCATCGCCACCGACATGTTTCCCGACGAAATCGACATTACCTGCGGCCTGGTCGATGCCATCTGGCCCGCCGATCAGCTCGACCGGCTGCTGGCAGAGTCTGACATGGTCATACTCTGTGTCCCCTTGAACGCCCAATCGCGGCACATGATTGCCGAGCGGGAATTCGCTCGGATGAAGCCCGGCTCCATTCTCGTCAACGTCGCTCGCGGAGAAGTCGTGAAAGAGCCTGCCCTCATTGCCGCTCTCCAATCGGGCCACCTCGCCGGCGCGGGACTTGACGTCACCGAAGTCGAGCCACTCCCCGTCACCAGCCCGCTCTGGGACGTCCCCAACGTCATCATCACTCCCCACGTCGGCGCTCAATCCCGCCGCCGCGCCAACGACACCACGAACCTCATCTGCGAAAACCTCCGCCGCTATTTCTCCGGCCAGAAGCTGGTGAACGTGGTGGATAAGACCCTGGGCTATCCGACGCCGAGTGCCCGGCGAGGGGAATAAATCTTCAAGAAAATGGCGATTCCCCTCTTGCCTGTGCCAACTGGACAGGCGTATATTTACGAACGTGATCTTTGACAATTCGGTTGTATTTGTTGCACAGACATGGTTGATGTCTATGTCACTTGCGGCGAAGTTATTTTGCGACTTTGCACCTAGGAAGCACGTCCACCCCCCTAACGGCGAGGGGGGTGGTGCAAAAGTCGAGGCACGAGAATTCGCAACTGCAAGGCTGCCACACAGTTACGGAAACCAACCCGACGACTTTTTCACCACGAAAAAAAACCGAGCACCCCCAGAATGATCTGTCGCAGCTTGGGCTGAGCGATGCTGGCGACTTCCACGACTTCGTCCGAGGTGACGATTTGCGGGGCATCGGGGCGAGCGACGTTGGTGACGGTGGAAAGGCCGAGGACGCGCATTCCGAGGGACCGTGCGGCGAGGACTTCCGGAATCGTACTCATGCCGACCACATCCCCGAAGCGGCGGAATGCCCGATATTCAGCCCGTGTTTCGTAGTTGGGGCCTTTCACGCCGACGTACACGCCGCGCTGACAGGGGAAGTTGCCGTGGCGAGCGGCGGAGAGGGCGGCGTCCGCGAGAGCAGAGTCGTAGGCGGATTGGGGAGAGATGGAGAGACAGAGAGAAGGAGAGACAGAGAGAGAAGATTCAGTGAATCTGTCCTTCTCCCCGTCTCTCCCTCTCTCCTTCTCTCCGTCTCCTGCCGCCCCGGCCAAATCCACCGTCAACCCGCTCGGGCACGCGGAAAATCCCATCAAGTTCACATGGTCCTCGATCACCATCACGTCTCCCGGCTCAAACCGCGCGTTCAAGCCGCCGGCGGCGTTGGTGATGATGAGCGTGCGGACGCCGAGGGTGTGCATCACGCGGATGGGAAGCCGCAAGTCGGCGACCGAATAGCCTTCATACAGATGGCAGCGGCCAGCCATGGTGAGGACTTTTACGCCGGCCATTTCGCCGCAGTGAAGGGCTCCCTTGTGGGCCATGGCGGTGGAGCGGGGAAAGTACGGGATGCGATGGTAGGGAATCTCCGCTTCCACGTGCATCGCGCTGGTCAAGCCGCCGAGGCCCGTTCCCAGGATGACGCCGACCGTGGGAATGGAAGCCCACTCCGTCCGAATGGCAGCAACAGCTTGGGAGAGTTCTGCATCCATGGAGAAAAGCTGGTTGCCAACGAGTCTAGGGGCATCCCCAACGAATCGTCGGAAGTTGCACTGAAGACAAAGTGCCCATCCATCTTGTATCAAAAAACCGCCCTCACGCCAAATCGGCATGAGGGCGGCAGGATTGCTCCTTTCGAGAACCTGGGTGACGACTCCCTGACCGACAGTCCAACTGCCTTCCTATTCAATCCCAGGGCACTGCTGCTAGAGCAGGTTCACGACCCGTTCGGCCAGGCCCTTTTCGCCGAGGACTACCTTCAGCTTGCCGTTGGCGACGACCTTTTCCAGAACCTCCAGCTCTCGGAGGCGCATCAGGGTCGGGTTGTCGGCCAGCAACTTGGCCGTGTTGGCTTGGCTGCGCATGGCAGCCGTTTCCTCGCGGCGGACGATGAGGTTGGCCTCGGCTGCCTTCTTGGCTTCCGTGACCTTGTTCATCAGGTCCTTCATCTCGCCCGGCAGGATCACGTCACGGATGCCGACCGACACGATCTCCAGACCCAGTTCGCCGGCCCGGCGGCGAACGGCCTGCTCGATCTCCAGGGCCACCGCATCCTTGTTGGCCAGGAAGGCGTCGAGCTCGTGCGCGCCGACCACGGCCCGCAGAGCCATCTGCGTTTCGCGGTAGAGCGCCTGGCGAACGTCGTCGGTCGCGCAGACCGCCTTCTTGGCATCGACGATGCGGTAAGTCGCCAGGGCGTTCATCCGCAGCGTCACCTTGTCGGCAGTCATCAGCTCCTGGCCGCTCACGTCCGCGGTCGTTTCTCGCAGGTCGAGCTCGACGACGCGGGCGTCCACAAGTCCCTTCCAGAACGCGTACTGGCCTGGAGCGAGAACTTCGATGAACTCGCCATCGACGAACAGCGCGCCGACGCAGTGTCGGGCGACGTTGCAAATGTCGAGCGCAAGCTGTGCCTGTGCCGACCGCATGATCACCTTGGCGTCCTTGTGCTCGAACCGCACGATTCGCGCATCGATGATCTCGATCTGTACGTCGCGGCGGCCAGTCCAGTAAGCGAACAGACCCTTCGGCAAAATGTGGCTGAAGCGGCCGTCGACCCAGACCAGGCCCCGCTCGTAGTCCTTGAGGTCCAGGACGACGGCGCGGCCCGACAGAGCGCCCGACTTGACGATTTCGTCGAGCTGCTCGTGCACGAGCCACGGCGCGCGCTGCGATACGACTTCAACACGGACCTTGCCGAGCGGGTCGAAGAGCCAGTGCTTGCCGGCGCGGAGCAGTCCCTTGAACTCGCCGTCGCGGAAGTAGAGGCCCATTTCGTGGGTGCGGATCTTGAAATGCTTGAACAGGAACATTGGAGCTGGGCTCCTTTCATCTTGCCAACTGGGCTCGCGGTTGGCGCGCGATGAAACAACTGTGTTGAAGACGAAGAGACGCCGTTGGGGGGCGGGACGTTCACGAATCACACGGAAAAATGCGGAAGTGCGCTTTGAGCAGACTTCGCCGTCACTTTGAAATGCCTGGCTGGCGAGTTAGCGAGTGGCCGAAACCAATCGCGTCGCTCGTGAGCGCCGACAAATCAATTAGTGGCAGCGGTGGTAAGCGGGATGTGCGCCTTTCAAGGCATGTTTCTAGTGCTGCTGCCGTCCGTGTGAACGAGTCACAATGGACGACAGCTGATCCAGCGAATGCCCGCCTCCCGCGGGCCTCTTGGTAGACGCTTGCGCGCCCGGTCGAGCAGGTTTTTCACGCCTGCGGTGATGGTACGGGAGTCGAACCCGCGACATCCAGGTTAGTAGCCTGGTGCTCTTTCCACTGAGCTAACCTCGCTGTCTGCCGCCTTCGTTAGACCCCATGTTCGGAACACGCCGAGCAGACTCGAAATCGAGGCTCGGTGCGCCGCTGGCCTGGCGACAAACATCGCTTGCTTGCAAGAGACGCCGGTGGGAGTCGAACCCACTTGGAGCTGCTTTGCAGGCAGCGGCCGTGCCGTCTGGCTCCAGCGTCATACACTCTGTCGTCTTGAGCGCACAAAAAAATCCCGGTTTCACTCGTGACACTGGGCCTTGGAGAAGGCTCTTGCGGGGACTATCCCCATGTCATGTGCGCAAGCGTGCGGAGCTTGGACTCGCCGGCTCCTTCGCGAGCATCTTTGGCTCTGCAAGGGGTAGATGCAAACAGCGAAGAATGGTTCGCTGAAATTCTTTCGTGGTCGGATAGCGCGATTCACTGAACCATTCGCTCAAGCCATGGCCCATCATCGCACTAATCGCAGAATGATCCCCCACAGCGGTACGATCACGACCGCGGCGAGTCCAAACGTGATCAAGCTCAGGAGAATCAGGCCGCGGCGTAGCTCGGCCAGGGGTTGCTTGATCGTCTGGTCGTAGCTTTCCTGAACGATGACATCCAGGCCGCTGTCGGTCCCGCTGATTTTCACTGGCAAACGGCTGGCCAGCCATTGCTGCGGGTCCGCGCCGGAATGTTGCTCCTCCAGGGGATCGAGGTAGTCGTCCTGCCAGGTCCAGTCTCCCTGCACTCGCAACGCCGGCTCAAGCGAGCTGTCGAGCAGCTTTCTACGAGCAGCTTGATCACTCTCTAGATCGCTGTACCGAGGATGCTGGAGGATTTTCCCCTGGTGAGCGGGACGCGAATCGATCAGCACGGCAAAGCGGCTTTCAGCGCCGGCGGTATCCTCGGTCCGCGAGACATGAGGCGCGTTGCCGGGCAGTTCCACGAACGACCCCAGCTTCAGCATGAGTCCCAGGACCCCGAGTGCCGGGGCGTCCGAGGCTTGCGGATCGGGGATTGGGGTCGAGACGACCAAGACCCATTCAAAAGTGTGATGAGTAAAGAAGGGTGGCGACAATTGGGTCCCGGTCAGATGCTGTCCAGGAATGGCCCGCCAATCGAGCGGTTTGTCTTCCGGGCCGCCATGAAAATAGGCTCGCCACGAATAGTTCTCGCCGATGGTATTCTCGCCTCCCGACACCTCTGGATATCGCGCGACCTGCAACCCGTCCGGTTGCATGACAAACCAGGAGAACACTGACTGCCCCCGCGGCAAGCTCTCGGTCCACTTCTTGAGCGGCTGCCGGAGCTTTTCGTCGAGCAATTCCGCCTGAAGCGGCCCGTTTTTGACGACCGCGTTGAGCGGCGCATATTTCTGCTGAACCACTTGCATCTCCCGCAGTTGTTTGGCCAGAACGGGATCGCGAGCCGCGTCCTTAACCTGCTGAAAATACTTGTCGAAGTCGTGCCCGGCGGCTGTGGTAATCGCCCCACCTGTGAACTGAAGGTTCTCGTGGGCCTGTTCCTGGAGCCTCTGCCGCGTGCGGTCGATGTGGGCCTCAAACCAGACCCAGGCGCCGGCATAGGCAATCAGCACGACGCCGAGCAGCGCCGCGGAGAGCGTGGGAATCCGTGGGTTCTTCCGGCACCAGCGCCAGAGGCGTTCGCTCCGCGAAATCGGCCGCGCTCGGATTTCGTCCCCGGCCAGAAAACGGCGCAGTTCGGCAGCCAGGTCATCGGCCGATTCGTAACGGCGCACGGGATCCTTCTCCAGGCATTTCAGGCAGATGGTTTCCAGATCGCGCGAAATGGTCGCATTGAGCCGGCGCGGACTGGGCGGCTCGGTGTGGATCGCGTGCTGCGTGAGGGCCGGCACGTTGCCGCGGAAGGGAAGACAATCGGTAAGGAGCTCGAAGAACATGACTCCCATCGCATAAACGTCGGTGCGGCGGTCAGCCAGGTGCGACTCGCCGCGGGCCTGTTCCGGCGACATGTACGCCGGCGTCCCCAGGATCTCTCCCTGCATCGTGATCTCGACTTCCTCGTTCCCGCGCTTGGCCAGGCCAAAGTCGGTGATGTGCGGCACTCCTTGGGCGTCGATCAGGATGTTGCCCGGCTTGAGGTCACGATGCACGATTCCCGCCTGATGGGCGAAGTGCAGCGCGTCACACACGGTGACGAGCAACTGGGCCGCTTCTCGCTGCGTCAGCCGTTTCGCGTCCTTGAATTTTTCCAGCGAGACCCCTTCCACGAGGTCGCTGACAATGTAGATGCTGTCGTCGTCGCGGCCAATCTCGTGGACGCTGACGATGTGTGGATGCCGCAGCTTCGCGGCGACGCGGGCTTCATGCAAGAACTTCTCCACTTGACTGGAGCTCAAATGCCCGCGGCGGGGAATCTTCAGGGCGATCGTGCGGTCGAGTTTCACATCGTGGGCTTTCCACACGGTGCCGAAGCTCCCCATTCCCAGCCGTTGTAGCAACTCGAAATGGGCGATCCGAGTGACGGGCTGTTGATCCTTCAGGCCCGGATCGTCACCGGCCAGGCTGAACCGGCCGTGGCATGACAGGCAGGGAATGTCCTCCAGCGGCTGATCAGCGGCGATCTCCAGCGGCTCGCGGCACAGAGGGCAACGAATATCCAGCGAGCGTGACAGGCGGGGCACTTGCGGCCGCATCGGTAAGAAAGCAGCCGTTTCATCGCTCGCGGGGTCGCGTCGGTCCGCAGCCGGCTGTCTGGATTGCTCACGCGCTCGCGCGATGACTCGCACCTTGCGCAGCTCCGCGGCCAGTTCCGGCAGCAGGTTGGGATGTTCCCGGCAAAGATCGTCGTCGGTAATCTCCTCCCCTCCCGCTCGCCGCTGTAGCGCCTCATCCACGACGCGAAATATCTGCGCGTCGCGGTCGACTTCGGTAAGGTTCCGCAGTGTGTCGTTCATGGCAGTTTCATTGGGACTTCAGCCATTTGGACGCTCGCCCCATGGCGGCCAGCAGTTGCTCTTTGCCGCGATGCACGAGCCCGCGAATTGCGTCGGAAGTCCGGCCCAATGCCGTGGCAGTTTCCGCCAGCGATTTTCCCTCGAGCACTTGCAGTCGAATCGCCATGCCCTGGTCGCTGGGCAGCGAAGCCAAAGCGACCTGCAAAGCTTGCAGCGCTTCTTCCCGCGCCACAATACTGCCGGGTGAAGTGTCGGCAGCGGCAATCCAGTCCCAGAGCGACAGAACGCTACCGTCGCTTCCCGCGCCGTCCTGGACTCTTTGCAAATCTCCGCCGTGCTTCGTGCAGTCGTGCGCCTTGATGGCGTCGTGCAAGCGGTTTTCGGCAATCCGCGCCAGCCAATTGCCAAAGGTCGCATCCGCCCGCAGCTCGAATTGCCCGATGTCGCGGAAGGCCTGAAGGAACGTGAGTTGCAAGATGTCTTCGGCGGCCAGCGTCGCCCGCAACCGAGGTGGCAGCTTTTCCCCGATCCGGCGCGCCAAGGGGTCGTAGTGGGCGAGGAGCAGACGCTCCAGGGCAACGCGATCACCCCCCACTGCCGCCGCGACCAGCGCCGGCTCCGCAGGCAATTTGATTCGCGCCAAATTTTCGTGAATCGTCATAAGTCCAATCTAAGTGCGATGTTGGGCCTCATTGTACCCGCCGCGGCCGGGGCAGGAAACAATTTTCCGCGCGCGCCGGATTCTTCGTTGTCGCTGGTATCGGTGGAGTTGAGAGTCGGTTTTCGCCAAATCCTCGGAGGCCTCTCATGAACGCTACGCAACAAACTCTGTTGGCAAAGTTGATCGCATTCCAAATCGATGAGCCCGCAACGGAGTTGACGTTTACCCGGCGACTGGCCCGCGAAAACGGCTGGAGCGCGGCCTATTCCGAGCGAGTGATTGCCGAGTACCGGAAGTTTCTCTTCCTGGCCGTCACCGCGGGCCATGTGGTCACTCCCTCCGAGCAAGTCGATCAGGCCTGGCATCTGCATCTGACATACACCCGCTCGTACTGGGAAAACCTTTGCCGAAACGTGCTTCAACAGCCGCTGCATCATGGGCCAACCAAAGGGGGCGAAGCGGAACAAACGAGATTCATCGAACTCTACAACCAGACGCTGGCGAGTTATGAGCGGCTCTTCGGACAACTGCCGCCAGGCGACATCTGGCCGCCCGCGGGTCAACGATTTGGCGAGGATCTCCAGCACGTGAGTGTGAACACCCGGCGGTATTGGATCATCCCCAGACCGAGCTGGCCGCTCATGCTTTCCCGTTCCTCGCCGCTCCTCGTGCTGGGTCTTGTTGGCCTGCCGCTTGGGGCTGGGATGTGGAACCCGCTCGACTGGACCGGGCCACGATTTCTGGGTTTGTACATTCTCCTCGTCATCATTGCCGCTGTCCTGGCGCTCATAACTCGGCTGGTCAATCCCACCAACGAAGGGGCCGTTGGCGAGAAACCCGCGAGTCTCGACCCCTACGAAGTAGCCTGTCTGGCGGCTGGTGCAGCGCGGGCCGTGCAGGCCGCGTTCGCGGCGATGGTGCAAGCCGGAACGCTGCAACTTGTCACAGAAAACAAGGGCTGGGGGTTCTTTACCTGGAGCACGAGCACGATTCGGCAAGGCAAACCGTTGCCAAAGAACTCGCCGCGGCTGGAACAGGCATTGTTCGAGACCGCGGCCGTTCCCGCGGAAAGTATTGAGCCGCTCACCAAGGCGGGAATGCCAATCGCACAGGAAATCAACGAGAGCCTGATCGAGCGAGGCTTTCTGCAAGCGGGCGCTCCTTCGGCTCGCAGCGTGGCGGCAAGCCTCATCATGGCTGCGCCGCTGCTCCTTGGCTTGCCGAAAATTGCGATCGGGCTATCGCGCGGCCGGCCGGTTGAGTTTCTGATAGTCGCTTGCCTTTTGACGGCCGTGGCTGCGCTCGTCTATCTGCTCGCTCGGTCGCGACTTTCGTCCAGCGGTCAAGCATCGCTCGAGTCGCTGCAGGCAAAGCATGCTTCCGCGACACAACTCTCGGAGTCCGCTACGGCGGCGATGTCTCCCGCTACGCTGGCGATGACGATCGGATTGTTCGGTGCCGGCATATTGGCAGACGGCCCGCTGGCCGAGGTCTATGCCATGCTGCCGCGTGCGAATGGGGGCGGCGGCTGTTCGACGGGCGGAGGAGGTTGTGGTGGAGGCGGCGGAGGGTGCGGCGGTGGAGGGGGCTGCGGCGGTTGCGGAGGCTAGTCGGCCCATCGTCGCAAATCAGCCGGTCGCGTTTGACAACGTTGGCGCGAACAGCAGTGTGAAAGTGCTCATTTTTGGCTTCCGGGTGGCTGCCGTAGGGATGAAAGCGGTGCTCGCGGGGGGATTTGGCTTGTTGATTTTGAGCCTGGTGCTGCTGGCGCAGTATCCTCGCCAGGAATTGAACCTGGTCTTCGACCTTCGCAGGGTCGCGTGCGTATCCGGCACACTGCGAGGACAAACCACAAACAGAGCCGACGACTGGATTCGCACCAGCATGAACCGGCTTACGAAGCCGGCGCCTTTCTCAATCGCGCCACGTCGGCATGTTCGCCCACGGAGTGAGCGGACTACTTTGAGCACGAACGCGAGGATTCGAACCCCGTAGACCAGTTTTGGAGGCTAGCTGCTCTCCCAGGAGCACATTCGTAAATAGAAACCCGAAATTCGAAGCACGAAATCCGAAAAAGGGCATTTCGATTCCGAGTTTCGGATTTTGGATTTCGGATTTCGACTTTCGCCAATGGGGTATCCGATGGGAGTCGAACCCATGCCTCCTGGTTCACAGCCAGGCGTGCAGCGACCGCTACACTACGGAAACCATGTAAATCAGCAGCTCAACCAGGAGTCGAACCCGGACCTCCTCGTTCGAAGCGAGGAATGATTTCCGTTTCACCATTGAGCTGTGTACGTCGTTCAGTGGACCTGATGGGAGTTGAACCCATCACACCGATCTTGCAAGGATCAGTCGCCTCCAGCGGCATGCAGGCCCGAATTCATATCGAGAGGTCCGTCCGGGAGTCGAACCCGGGCTCCTGCCCTACCAAAGCAGTGTGCGGCCGCAGCACCTACAGACCAGAGTAGCGGGTCCGGGGGTCGCACCCGGCTCATCGAGCTTATGAGGCTCGAGTGGGCGCTGGCCCACCCGCAATTTCAGTAGCCAAGGGGAGAGTTGAACTCCCACGCCATGAATGGCACGACGTTCTGAGCGTCGCATGTCTCCCGTTTCATCACTTGGCCTTATCGCAATCATCAAAGTGCGCCGGACAGGAGTTGAACCTGCAGAGCCCGAAGGCGGGTGGGTTACGGCCACTGAGGCTTGCCAATGCCCAACCGACGCAAATGTCTCAGCGTCCCCGATCGGATTTGAACCGACGGCCTCCGCCGTGACAGGGCGGCGAGCACTCCGGGCTGCTCCACGAGGACAGTTGTTTTCATAGATAGGGTTTTGGTTTATTGGTTCAGTAGTCCCGGATGGAGTCGAACCACCGCTCGTCACTTTGTAGGAGTGCTGCCTTAGCCGCTTGGCCACGGGACCATTTGTTTTTCGATCAAGCGGAAGCCGCGAGACTCGAACTCGCAAGCGGCGAAGTGCCGCCACCTGTTTTCGAGACAGGCTCCTCATCCAGCCGGTTGACTTCCAAGCTGTGGCGGCAGGAATCGAACCTGCGTAGAAGCGGTTAACAGCCGCTCCACCGTACCAGCACGGAGGCACCACAAAAGGTCGGCGCGGCTGGGTTCGAACCAGCATCTTCGTGCTCCCAAAGCACGTGGACTTCCCATTTCTCCCACACGCCGATTTCCCACACACGGAGTGTGCGGGCTACGAATTCAGAGCGCCCAGCGGGAGTCGAACCCGCACTTCCGCCATGGCAAGGCAGCAGGCTGCCGCTACATCATGGGCGCTCGTCATTCCACAACCAGATTGTCAAACAGCGAGTGGGACCCGAGGGGCTCGAACCCTCACCTTCCCGGTTAAGAGCCGGGCATGCTGCCGCTAACACCTTGATCCCGATTTCCAATTTTCAAGTGGTAGCCCTGAGGATCGAACTCAGCGCGCCCCGGTTATCAGCCGAAGATGGGCGACCAGCCCTCGACTACCAAGTAGCTCGTATGGGAATCGAACCCATCTCTCCGCCTTGAAAGGGCAGGATCCTAGGCCACTAAACGAACGAGCCGCGTTATTTCAGTCCACAAAAAAGCCCGGCGTATGTGACACCGGGCTTTGCATCCCTTGAGGATTAGAGCCGTGTCACCAGCGCAGCGGATAGGCGGAGCAATTCGCCGTACCCATGGCGGCGATGCCTTCGCGATTGTGCAGGCAGTAATTCGAATTCCAGGCGGTCATTTGAATTCTCGGGTCCTTCGCGATTGGGGTGTGCTGTTGTGACAGGTTCAAGGATGTAGACGGCTGAGGGCCAGAAAGGTTCGCTGGTTGCGCAAAAAACCAGTTCCCATTGGAAGATGCCCCAATTCGCTGTTTATTCGCGCCGTTGCGGAATTTTTCCAATTCGCAAGACGGCCTGGATGGCCGACAGGGTGAACCCGCTGCCCTGGTTGTAGTTCGTCGCTAGCGACCGGATAATGGGCCACCGTTTAAACGAATTCGAAGCTGCCCCGAATTCCCACTCACCCCAGCATTTTGTCAAATATGAAGATTCACTCTGGAGTCCCGATCGTGAAAACCAGTTCCGCTTGCCTCGCTTTCGTGTTGTCGCTCGGCCTGACCCTTCCCGCTCTGGCTCAAAAGGATGCCAAGCCGGTAAGGATGGGCTGCGGGATCATGACCTTTGAAACGGTGCCCGGCTGGGGACTGCGCCCGGATGGAACTTCCGCCCTGGGACCGACACACGGCGCGGTCGTGATCGATAAGGCCGGAAACATTTACACCAGCGCCAACAAGGGAGTCGTCGTTTTCTCTCCCGATGGAAAGGTGATCAAGGAATATCTGGGAGACAAGTACTCCAACATCCATGATATGGAGATCCGCGCAGAGGGTGATGCGGAGTTCATTTACGGTGCCCGCAACGCCAATGCTGAAGGGATCAAATTCAACGCCCATAGTGGCGAGATCGTCTTGAAGTTGCCCTTTCCCGAGGAATCCGGACTCAAACTCAAGCAGTTCAACCCCACGGCGATCACTATCGCGCCCAATGGCGACATCTTTCTGTCCGACGGCTATGCCAGCAACCACATTATTAAGTTTGATAAGGCCGGCAAATACTTGAAGCACTTTGGTTCCAAGGGGAACGACCTCAAGCAATTCAACACCGCCCATGGCATGACACTCGATACTCGGTACGAACCACCTCGCCTGCTCATTTGCGACCGCAACCACACGCCCAAGGGTCGGCTATTGCACTATGACCTCGAGGGTAACTTCATTGAGGAGGTGGTGACCGGCCTGGGAATGCCAACCTCCGCCGCGGTCCAAGGAGACTATGTCTCGGTGCCGGATTTGCACGGACGAGTCGTCATTCTCGACAAGAGCAACACAATCATCGCCGTTCTAGGCCACAATGCCGACCCGGCGAAAAGAGTGAACTTTGGCGTCCCACAGGAGCAGTGGATTGAGGGGGTCTTCAGCGGCACTCACGGATCCTACTGGGATAAGGACGGCAATCTGTATGTGCAGGATTGGAACGTATCGGGGCGCATTATGAAGTTGGTGCGGGTCAAATAGCACCTAAGCCTTTACGGCCAATAACTCTTTGATGCTATTCATGGGGAGTTTGCACGGCGGTCCCTCAGTGACTTGCCGGTGCTCCCGCTTGTTTTCAACCGTGAATCTTGCCAGAAAACCGATCCTATGACGAACCGAACTTGCAATTGGATGCCCTGGCGATCCTTCCATGGCGCATTGCTTTTTGCAGTATTGTTGGTGAATCGAAGCGGCGCTCAGGCTCCTGGTTCCAAACGTGACTCGCCTCAGTTTGTCGACCACTCACTGCTGGTCGCTCCAGAATATCCCTGCACGTGGCCTTCCTTTCCGTTTCCCCGTTTTCAGATTACCCGTCAGCGGGTGATCGGCCCGGACTCCCCCTACAACATTGATGTGCTGCTGATTGACGGCAACACCGGAACGCAGCTCGATGTGCCGCCGCATTCCGTCGCGCGCCCCGATCTCAAGCGCGAGAAGTCTGGGCCATTGGGTTTGGCCTATACCGACAAGATTGAGGCGTGGCAGTTCGGCGGAGAAGCGTGCGTCGTCGATGTCCGCGACTTGCTCGATCAGGCACCCAAAGGAGTCAGCCCGCTGGTCACCCCCAAGCATGTCCAGCGGTTTGAAGAGCAACATCGTGCGCTGCGATTTGGGGACGTGGTGCTGTTTCGCAGTGGATTTTCGGACAAGTATTACCTCCCCTTGCCGGAGGGGAGCCGCTTCGTGGCCGATGCCTTGAATCGCAAAGCTCCCGGTTTTCCCGACCCCAATCCAGAGTGCATGGAGTACCTTGCCACGCGCGGCGTGATGACTCTGGGGACCGACAGTGCCAGCATGGGGCCGCTGCCGGATCTGGCCGAACCTACACACTATGCGGGACTCAAACATGGCATGATCTGGACCGAAGGAGCAACGAATCTGGGAGCGCTGCCGCCGACGGGGGCGTTCTATTGCATGCTTGGTCCCAAACACCAAGGGGGACCCTATAGCGAGTGCCGCGCATTCTCAATCGTCGGGGGAGACGTGCCCAAGCGGCTGATCGAATCGGCCAAAAACAAACGAGCGGTCGATCTCTCGCCGACCCTGGCTCCGAACTTGCCCGTCACTTCACCGGGAATCGGCGCGGGGCAGCATCGCCAGGTTTACCTCAAGATCGACTTTCTCTATTCCGAATACTTGGACCTCTGGCATCATACGCATCTGATGGATTCCATGGCGGGGACGCACCTTGTCCCCCCTTCCTTTGCGCTGCCGCCGGAGGGAGCAAAAATTGCCTACTCTCCCGAGGTGCGGGGCTGGCTGGAAGAGTACGAGAAGAAATTCGGTCCCCGCGGCACGAGTTCGATAACGACCGAGAAAGTTCCGCTGGCTTGGACCAGCGGCCCGGTACGGGTTATTGACGTGCGGTCCCTCGTCGGCAGCATACCCGCGAAGAGCTGGCCCGCATCTCCGGTTATCAAGCCCAACCACGTTGAAGCATTTGAAAAGGAGCATGGTGCGCTAAGAGCCGGAGACATCGTGCTCTTCCACACGGGTCACCTCGACAATCATTTCCAGCCGCAGCCCAATGACGGGGGCGTTTGGACCGCGCCGCTGGCGGGAAAAAGCGAAGGCTGGCCCGCCGTGGGGGCGGAAACGGTCGTCTACCTGAAGGAGAAAGGAATTCGCTGCATCGCCACGGACGCACCCGATCTGGGAGGCGTCGATCCCCAGCAGGCACTGATGACCTACTGGGCGCTTGGCAGCAAAGAAATGGTCGGCGTCGAGTTCCTGCACAATGTCGACAAGGTTCCAGAAGGTGGGTACTTTGTCTTCGCCCCTCTCAAAATCAGAGACTGCCACGGCGGGCCGGGGCGGGCCATTGTGCTGTATTAACTTTGCAGTTGGGCAGTTCAGAAACGGCCAGACACTTCACGGTTGCCTATTTCGCGAACTGCCCTCAGCCTCATTAGAAGTGTCTATCAAGAATATGCCCGACAGGACTCGAACCTGTAACCTTCGGCTTCGGAGGCCGACGCTCT